>DAIMNW010000171.1:0-4886 GCA_036719905.1 Chitinophagales bacterium | reverse complement strand
GTTACATAATTGATGGCCACCTTCGTGTTCTTATCTGCATAATCCATTTCTGCCATCCATTTTGGAATGTAAATGGCCTTTTTGATTAAGGTATTAAACTTCTTTTGATAACGGTCTTGCTTAATGTATTCAGTAAAATAAGTAAAGCGCTGGCGGCTTTCACCGGTTTTATCTCTATCGAGGCTTTTCACATAATTGGTCACCATCAAGGGGTCAAACTGGCCGGTTTCTTTATTTACAAATTGCTGCTTTACAGCGCTGTGTGCATTTTTACCGTTAAAAAGGTCCACCATTTCTTCATCGGTTACTTTGATATCGAGGTCTTCGTACTTTTTATCCATGATGGCTTTTTGAACTAGCTCATTATAGGTTTGTTCACGAATGTTCTGAGATTGCTGCTCATCCAGTTTTCCTTGACCAAGCAAGGTAAAGCGCTGACGATTGCTTTCTTCCAGATTGGTAAATTCTTTAATATCAATGGAATGGCCATTTACCTGCACCACCGATGTGTCTCTTCGAAAGAGAGAAGATGTTTGTGAATTGAGAGCATCCATCAATAGAAAGCTTACAATTGCCAATGAAATGATGACCACTACGAAAATGCCCATTCGTTCACGAATATGTCCTATTATTGCCATTTGAATTTGTATTGTTTATTTTTTACAAAATGATTAAGGGAGGGCAAAAATAAGCCCTTTTTGCTCTAAACCAAATGCAAACAGTAGCTGATTCAAACTTTCAATGTTTTTATATCTTTACCGCTCTAAAAAAAATTAACCACTCCACATGCTTAAAAAGATTTTAGCTCTCCTATTATTATTGGTAGCCACGTTTCCGTCTTTCTCTCAGGTCCAGCCAAAAGAGGTTGATCCTACTCTAGAGCCCAAAGAGGTTCAAAGCCGTACATTATTAGTCATGTTAATGGCCGAAGACCCAAAAAAGGTTGCCAAGTTGGCCGGCAAGCCTGAAGATTTAGCCACCTATCGTGCTGAAATTGAACAGTTTAACGTCAATTTAAAATGGGTTTTTGAAAAGTTTTGGAAGTTTAGCACCAAAGTAGATTTTAAACCTGTACCCGAAGCCACAAAAATGAGCAAAGGAAAAGCCGGCAAAGGATATTGCCTGTTTAATTACAGAGTTGAAAAAGTGGGTGCTCCTGCCCCACCTTCAAAAGAGATAGCTTTGCAGCCGCCGTATACTAAATTGTCGAAGCCCGACGAATATGGCTATTTTGATATTCGTTTGCCTGAAAAGATGCTTCCTACTCAAGCCCCTGTTGCCAAAGTAAAGCTTCCTTTCTATGCTCCTAATCTGGACGATATGGTGTTTGGTGTAACATTGCTTCAACGTGAGTTGCAGCACAAACTTGACAATATTGACCCGAAGGCAGAATACAAGCAGCTCGATTTTGCGGCTCAGGCACTTAAAACCAACACCCTTTTAATTAACAAATTTGAAATTGAAGAAGATTTGATTGACGAGCGCACCTTCAAACGTGCTTACCCGTACGATTATGAAATTAATCATCCTGATTCTATCTCCAACCATATATTGGATCAAGATCCTGGTTTTTCCTATGTTAAAATTATTCCGGAAGGAATTGATCAACTTCGTCATTATGTAATCAATTGCGAAGATGGCACTGTGCAAGCCATTGTTACCACCCGTTACGATCCCAAGAAAACCCGAAGACAAAGAATTACAACTGCAGAATTAAAGCAGTATTGTGCTTTGGTAAAACGATAAAAACTTTAATGAAGCGATATTGAAAGGCAGGATTTGCTTAATGCATTTCCTGCCTTTTTTTTTTGTAACATTTACTTCAATCCCAACTCCTTCAATTGCTTCTCATCTATAGTAGAGGGAGCATCCAACATTACATCCCGTCCGCTGTTGTTTTTTGGAAAAGCAATAAAATCGCGAATGATTTCGCTGCCGCCCATTAAGGCACAAAGGCGATCGAAGCCAAAGGCAATGCCTCCATGTGGCGGAGCACCATATTCAAATGCACCTAGCAGAAAGCCAAATTTGTGCAAGGCTTCTTCTTTGGTCATGCCTAGTGCGGCAAACATTTTTTCCTGTAATTCACGTTGGAAAATACGGATAGAGCCGCCGCCCAATTCATTGCCATTTAAGATTAAATCATAAGCATTGGCTTTTATGGAGGCGTATGGATGGTTCAAATAATCTGCGGCATTGTCAATCACCGGATTGTTGTCAATCATAACGGCAATGTGTTCCGGCTTTGGCGATGTAAATGGGTGGTGCCGGGCTACCCAGCGATTACCTTCTTCATCGTATTCAAACAGTGGAAAGTCGGTAACCCACAATAGTTTAAATTCAGTAGGCTTGCGTAAGCCCAATCGGGTGGCCATTTCCATTCGCAAATCAGATATGGCCTTTCGGGTTTTTTCCTCGGCACCGGCCAATATTAGTAGTAGGTCGTTTGGTTTCGCATGACACGAATCTGCCAGGGCTTTTAATTTTTCGGCATCAAAGAATTTATCAAAACTGCTTTTGAAACTTCCATCGGCCATGCATTTTACAAATGCCAATCCACCCATGCCTATCTGCGGACGCTTTACCCATTCTATCAGTTCGTCAGTTTGTTTACGTGAGTATTCGGCACAGTTGGGAACACAAATAGCTAGCACAGTTTCAGCATCGTTAAAAACCTTAAAATCGGTATTGCCAAGCACTGCGGCATAGTTTTTCTTTTGCGATTTTAGGTTTTGCACTTTCATTTCAAATCGGATATCGGGCTTGTCGTTACCATAGTTCCACATAGCTTCATCCCATGTCATTCGCTGCACTTTTTCGGTGTAATCAATTCCTTTTACTTCTTTAAAAATAGATTTTACCAAGCCTTCGAACATTTGTAAAATATCTTCTTGTTCAACAAAAGCCATTTCGCAATCAATCTGCGTAAATTCAGGCTGTCGGTCGGCACGAAGGTCTTCATCTCTAAAACATTTTACTATTTGATAATATCGGTCGTAGCCGCTTACCATCAATAGCTGCTTAAAGGTTTGGGGTGATTGAGGCAGCGCATAAAACTCCCCCAGATTCATGCGGCTAGGCACCACAAAATCACGAGCGCCTTCGGGTGTAGATTTTATTAAAAAAGGGGTTTCAATATCCAGAAAACCCTGCTCATGCAAATAATTTCGGGCAGCCCTATTAACAGCATATCGCAACTCCAGATTTTTTTTAACCGGACCTCTTCGCAAGTCGAGATAGCGGTATTTCATACGCAAATCGTCGCCGCCATCGGTTTCATCTTCCAATGTAAATGGTGGGGTGATGGCAGCATTCAGTATTTTCAGTTCAGTCACTTCCAACTCTACATCGCCGGTATCCATCTGACTGTTTTTGCTTTCTCTTTCAATCACCTTGCCTGTCACTTGAATTACAAATTCACGTCCGAGGCTGGTTTTATCGTCGCTCAATTTCAGCTGGGTAATGCCATATCGGTCGCGTAAATCAACAAAAGTGAGAGCGCCCATTTTTCTAATTCGATGTACCCAGCCGCTAAGAGTTACGGTTTGGTTTACATTGGCAGGCCGCAATTGGCCACAAGTGTGAGTACGATACATGTTTCAAATAATAATTAAGTAAATGAACAAATCCCGAAACAAGTTCGGGATAGTTCTTAAAAACAGCGTTAAAAAAATTCCTTTTATGCCTGTTGGGTGCAAAAGTAAGAAAAGTGCGAAGCTAAGTGTACAGCTAAGCTTTTTAAACAGGTTTTGTTTCAGATGTAAATTTAGTAGCCTGCTTCTACATCGTCAACATCGGGACTGGGGATCCCAAAAAAGGAAAAAGTTAGAGTTTTCATCAGAGAGGAGATTTAACGTTATTAATTCTGATGTAAATTTAGGCTACTAATACGCCATTGGATAAGAAATTGAGTGAATGGCAGGTTTTAGTGTGTGATTGACACATTTTGCCACAATTTATCCAATGATGCTGCTATAGAATGGCTGTAAAGATGCCTTCGGTCAATTTTACCTTGCAAAAAGGAATTTTTAAATCATGGAAAAACAAGCAGGTCCAACCCAAAGCGGCAGCCTTGTCGCCAAATTTTTGCCGTAAATCGGCACTTGCCCTACCGTCAAAGTCATATTTGGCAATAAATCGGCGCTGCAATTGGCCAAATTGGGGTAAAACATCGCCACCATAGAAATAGTGAGCTTCTGGTGTTTTTATTAAAAAAGTTTGATGATGTGGGGTATGTCCGCCGCTCTCTTTGTATCTAATATAGCCGTTTATAATGCCTTCATCGGCCAGCAAATGAAGCTTGGTGAACTGCTGCATAGCTCGTAGCTTTTCAGTTTCGTAGGATAGTGAACTCGGCTGAGCAACAGCATACCCATACTCTTTCTCTGAAACATAATAGGCAGCATTTGGGAAACTTGGAACAAACAATTGGCTAGAGGCTGACGGATACACCACACCGCCGGCATGATCCTTATGTAAATGGCTGAGCAGTACTAAAGTAACATCGCTTGGGTTAATGCCTTTAGCCAATAAAGAATCGAATATCACCGGTTTTCTGTTGGTTCCTAATCGCCCTAATCCCGGGTCAATAAGAATAATATCTGACTTGGTTACGATTACAAAAGGTTGAATTTCAACCAATAAAGATGCAGGTCGATCTTCCAATTTATCTTTGGCTGAATCAAATGGCTTAAATATTTTATCGAGCCCAATGGTATAAACGCCTTCGGTCAGCGGATAAACACCTGGTGGTGGTGGTAACTTCATGCTTTAGTTTAAAAGCAAAAGTACTGTTAAGGTGGTGAGTGTCAAAGTAAAAGCCAAAAGTTGGCAATATCTTTGCCATATGAGTAATACAGTTTAGCATGCGCTTTTCTGATATATTC
>DAIMNW010000025.1:0-17745 GCA_036719905.1 Chitinophagales bacterium | reverse complement strand
AAAAAATATTCCAAAGGATAATCCCGTTAAAACAATTAAGTAAGAGTTGTATTCGATTGGTTATTTTTTAACACTAATAAAGAAGGACTTTTCCTCCTTTTTTTTTTTCTAAAAAAAAATATATATTTATAAAAAAAAAACCGCCGATCCGGCTGGGTATCAGTCATTTTATAATGACACTTATTTGAAATAAATAAATTGACTTCTATCAATGAGCTTTTAAGTGAAGAAGTCATAGCTCCACACATAGGAAGAGAAGTGCCTAAAGGAACTTACCGACTTGAAGCAACCAGAAAAAAGATGAGGATTGGTGACGTATGGTAAATAAAAAAGCCATCCCAAACGGGATGGCTTTTTTTATTTGGATTAGAAATAATTTAGTGAGCTACAGTAACTTGCTTTACAAAAGCATTTCCTTTAGCATCAATAATTCCAATAAGGTAATTGCCTGAAGCCAGGTTTGAGGTGTTAAATTGAATCATATTTGAACCTGCAGCAAATTGAGAAGTACGGGTCTCAATCATTACACCTTTCATATCCATAAATTTGATAGTAGCTGTTTCGGCACTTGCCATATTCAAATCAACATTTACAAAACTGCTTGACGGATTAGGATAGATATTGATAGTATTTATAGCAGCCGACATTGGATAAACACCGGTTTCATTTGGATCCATAACCAAATTAGCAGCCTGATAAACTTGCTTGGTAGAACCTTGAGCCCAACCAAGAACCCGTAAATCGCTAAATTCTTCTACTGAATTTTCAGTAGCATTATTGATGCGGTTTGCAGCAGCGCCATCGGCAGGCAAACGGTAGTTGCCATTAACTGTGTAAGTAAGCGTTAATGAATCCCAAACTCCTACTGCATGATTTACAGCTGCTGTGCCATTTTCAGTTGGCAGCATTTTTTTCATCACTTGCTTAAATTCAGTTTCGCCGTTTGTCTTAACATTCTGGGTAGTTTTGTTTTCAATAACAGCCATGTATATTTTGGTACCTGTAGCGGCAAATAGTGGCGCATAACGTACCTTAGCAGTAATTGTTTTATTAGCAGAGTTTCTAGACCAAACCCCATTCAATTTATATTGGGCAGGTAAAGCTTTCTCATCGTTATACATCTGATTGGTAAAGGATTGTGCATTGCCATCCCAACCACCATCTATTTCCATACGTGGAATAGAATTGATAGAATAATAGTTACGGCGATTTACACCTTCAGTAGTGCAATATGGATCGCCAGTGCCTGGGAAATCTTGTTGGTACTTAATGGCAGCAAATTCATCCTGAGGCATCGGATCGACAATACTGTGAAAATTTGCATTACCAGCTACACATGGTCCGCAGGTAGAGCTCGTGAAGATTTCATATAAAGGAACACGTTGGATGTTCTCACTCAAGATATTCACAGTTTTTGATTTTGAATCGTTAGCTGGATTGGCATCAGCATTAGCACCATTCAAATTAGTGGCAAAGGCATCAACCACGAAGGCACCAACTGTGGTAGCATTCCAAGGTGTGGTGGCAGTAAAATTATAGCTGGTTAATGGAGCAATGCTCAATCCGCTAAGTGTGTTGGTTACACCTGAACCTGGAGTGATTGAATAGTTCAAATCCAAAGAGGTGATGGTAGTGCTACCGTAGTTCATAATGGTACCGGTTATTGGCACAGTACCAATGGCATAGAAATCACCGGTAGTGATAGCAGTAACTGACAAATCATAAGCAGCAGGATTGTAAACGGATATGTTGTCTAACGCACAACCAAACAACCAACCGCCACCATCATTGTAGGTGAATGACAACATAACGGTTTGTCCGGTATAGGCCGAAAGATCGATTATTTGAGTTTGCCAGGCATTTACTGTAATACCAGGAAGTGCCTGAACGGTTGTCCAGGTGGTACCGCCATTGGTTGAAATTTTAAGATCGCAAGATTCGGTGGCTCCATTGTATGTGCCATGATAGTAGTACATATCAAATGACAAATAAACAGCAGTACCTGTTAAAACGATAGGATCGGTAACCAAAACATCTGCATTTTTGGTGCAATTACAAGCATCATCATTGGTGCTTGCATAATTAGTGTGCGTCGGAATGGCAAATGAAGTGCTTGTATTTCCGGTTCCAAATTTCCAACCACCGTCGGTGGCGTTGGTGGTTTGTGTCCAACCCGTTGGAATGGTGGCACCAGATGATTCAAAATTTTGTGACCAAAGCACTTGAGCCATGGTTGGTAAGGCGGCTAATGCGCAAAATGCAACCAGTAGGGAGGTGGTAATTAATTTTTTCATTTGTTAGTTTAGTTGTTTAATTGAAATAAATGGATAAATAAGTATTTGGTATGCGTTATTGTTTAGTAATTAATCGACATTGAGTATAAGATTTATCAGCATTTTCCAATTTTAAAAAATACGAACCGTTAGGCAGATAGCTGATATTAAAGTTGCTATTGCCATTTTTTACGTTTTTGAACTCGGCAACTTTTCGACCTAGAACGTTGTAGATAGCGGCATTGATGTGACTATAGCTGGTGTTGAGAGCGATGGTGAAATTATCTTTAATGGGGTTAGGATATACTGATAAATCTTGATTGCTTATGGTGCTAATACCCGATGGTGCAGTAGCTGTAACTTCGTAGTTTCGGCTCATCGTTGTATTCATACTGTCCGTTGGGTCAAATACGGTAATTTGTTCAGTTTGAACACCCATGTTACCATTTGGATAAGCATGAATCAGAAATGCTCCTGTGCCGTTAGGATTCATGGTGAAGCTAGCCGAGTTGGTAGTGGCGGCATAGCAATTCAGAGGGTCACACACTGGCACATCCCATCCGCCAACATTATTGATAACTGTTCGTTTCCACGTTAAGTTTTTTGTGCTGCTGGTAAGGTTGGTAATATTGATAGTAACCTGAACATCGAGGTTGGCTGCGCAAGAAGCCGTCACAAGGCCACTTGGAGATAGACTGATTATCTGGGCTTGTGTGTTGAAGTAGGCAAGTAAAATCAAGCACGTAATCAGGGAAGTTATTTTTTTCATATTGTACGTTTTTTTGGTATCTACAAACCTACATGATTACTTTGATTATTACAAAAAAATAAAAACCCCTTTGTTAAGGGGCTTTTTTGGATAAGTTAGGTAGAAACAGGAAGCTTATTTAGCCGCAAGTATTTGTTTCACTTTCTCTTTTAATAAAAATTCATCTCCTTCAACATATCCGGCATGGCTATCTACTATATTTCCTTGTTTATCAATGACTATGGTGTAAGGAATGGTCTGAAAGTTAAGGGCATGTTTTAAATCCTGATTGGCATCAATAAAGGTGTTAAAATCCCATTTTTGCCCATTTACATAGGATTTTACTTTTGCCACATTTCGGGTATCATCTATGGAAACGGCCACTAAATCAAAATCCAGCTCCTTTTTCCAGTCGGGCATCTGCTCAGCCAAGTTGTTAATCTCTTTTTTACATGGCACACACCAAGTAGCCCAAAAACTTACTACAGTTACTCGGCCAGGTTTAACCAGATTTTTAAAAGCAACGCTCTCTCCTTTTAAATTTTTAACTGTAACATCTGGAAGGGTGCTCTGTGCCTGTACAAGATTGGTCAAGAGAAAGCCAATGCAGACTAGTAGAATTTTTTTCATGTGGGTAATTAAATAGGTGATTTAGAATGCAATAATAAAGTTTAATTATAAACTGACGAATTTCTTTTTGTTATTTTCAATCTTCATGCCATTTCTTTACTTTTAAGCCAATGTAGTACTATTACTCATAGTAATAAATCTATACTGCCATTTGCTATATTTGTAAATTCTCAATAAATCAGTACCAATAAAGTCCATGAACAAACTCCTACTTGCAGCCATACTACTAGTTTGCATTGCCCCCAATCTATCTTACGCTCAATTAAAAAACATAGCTGCCGGGCACCTAAGTGGCGATTTAATGCTGAATCAAAATTTTTATCAACGAGATACTTTGATCAGAGCGGCTAACAATCCTCTTTACGACAATCTATTGTCGGGCGGTGAAGGTTGGCTTGGACTGCAATATAATGGAGGCGGATTTACCGGCAATGTGCGATTCGACATGTTTAACCATAGCAATTTGCATGATCCGGCCAAAGCCTATTCAGGACAAGGTATTGGTATGTGGAGCCTGTCAAAAGAGATTGGCGATTTTACTGTTACAGGCGGATATTTTTATGATCAATTTGGCAGTGGAATCGTATTCAGAGCCTACGAGGATAGGGGGCTGGGCATCGACAACGCCATTGTAGGATTGCAATTAAAATACAAGTTGTTCAATGATAAGGTACAGTTAAAAGGATTTACCGGAAGACAGAAGGACAGATTTACCACTTATGGCCCGGTAATTAAAGGAATTAATGCCGAAAGCTTTTTTGATGTAAACGGGAAAGCGCAATTGACACCCGGCCTTAGTTTTGTTAACCGTACCATTGATCAAGCTAGCATGGATGAAATTGTTGCTTCTATTAATGCTATGCCCTTGGCCCAACGATTTGTGCCTACTTATAATGCCAATGTTTATTCAATTTATAATACACTCTCAATAGGAAATGTAAGCTGGTATGCCGAATACGCCGGCAAGCTAGCCTCCGAAGCCATACAGGAGGGCGGAACCTTGCAAAACAAAACCGGCAAGGTGATTTTCTCTACCATTAATTATTCGGTAAAAGGATTTGGCGCCACTCTACAAGCCAAATATACCGACCACTTAATTTTCAGAACCTCTCCAAATGAAACCTTGAGGGACGGTATGATTAGTTTTCAGCCACCCATGGCCAAGCAAAACTCTCTTCGATTGCTATCACGATACAGCTATGCTACCCAGGAGTTGGGTGAACAAGCTGCCCAGTTAGATGTTTTCTTTTCACCTGCCAAAGGATACAAAGTATCCGGCAATTTTTCTCATATCGAAAACCTGAACAAACTGGTACTTTATCAAGAAGCCTATGCTGATGTAGAAATAAAAAAAATTAAAAAAACCGTACTTGACCTGGGCCTGCAAATGCTGATATACAACAAGGAATATCTAGAAGTAAAGCCGGGTGAGCCTGTGATACACACTCTTTCACCCTTTGCCGAACTTACCTATAAAATCACCGACAAACGCTCCATACGCACGGAGATACAGTATTTAAACACGGCACAAGACAGAGGTTCATGGGCATTTGTCTTGATAGAGTACAGCATTGCTCCACATTACTCGTTTACCATAAGTGATATGTATAATGTAGTACAGAGCACCATTCATCCTGAACCGCAGGCACATTACTACAACCTATTTGCATCCTATACTTATGAAACTACCCGGTTTACCATTGCTTATGTAAAACAGGTTGATGGCATTAATTGTTCGGGAGGTGTATGCCGATACGAACCGGCCTTTAGTGGTGTTAAAATGGGGGTTACTTCATCTTTCTAAATCGAATTATTTCTAAACATTATGAATATGAAAAAATCGCATTTCCTGCTCGGACTTTTAATTGTAGCTTTTTGTTCTTGTAAAGAAGTGGGCCCACCTATCGACTTCTCAGTGCCTGTGGTATCATTGGTTGATACATCATACATTGAATCAACTGTGCAGGCTGCAACAGCTAAACGAATATTATTGGAAGAGTTTACGGGCGTAAAATGCCCAAACTGCCCCCAGGGATCAGCAGTTGCCAAAACAGTAAAACAGGCTCATGCCGGCCTGGTTACTTTAGTAGGCATACATCCACAATCTGAACTTTTGTGTCGACCATTCAGCGGCGACCCTAGCTATCAAGATTTTAGAACCACCGAGGGTGATTTACTTAAAAACTTTTTGGGTGGCTATTCAGCCATGCCCATAGCCGCTATCGATAGAAAAATTATTGCGCCGGCCACCACTATACTGACCGATAAATCTACCTGGCCGGGAGCAGCTAATGCTGAATTAGCAACTTCTTCGCCTGTCAATTTGATGATTACTCCGGTTTGGGACGCAGCTACCCGTAAAGCCCGAATTAAAGTGGAAGCTCATTTTACCGCTGCAGCATCGTGGCCTGTTGCTTTGAGCATTTACCTGACTGAGGACGATATCATTAATCCACAGGATAGCTCATCGGCGGTACTCTATACCTGCCAGCGCGAACATGTATTGCGCCAGGCCGTAACTCCTTGCCCTGCCGGTGTTACATTGAATGGTAGTCTGGTAGCCGGTCGTGTTTTTGTAAAAGAATTTGAAACCGAAGCCCTTCCAACTTTATGGAATGCCGATAATTTGAATGCGGTAGTTCTTATCCATAGATTGGATAATAAGGAGGTGCTTCAGGTTGAGGAGAAAAGAGTGAAATAAGCTCTTCACATTTTAAAAGTATTGTGTTTCTCTCTCGTATGGAAATACTATTTTCGCAATCTAAAAAATCAACTTAGAATAATGGCCATTATTTCTCCCTTCCGCGGTATCCGCCCTAAAAAAGATTTAGCCGACAAAGTAGCTGCTAAGCCATACGATGTGCTGAACAGTAAAGAGGCTCGTGCCGAAGCTGCAGGCAATACTTACTCGTTTTATCATATCTCAAAATCGGAAATTGACTTGCCTGATACTGTAGATATTCATGATGAAGCCGTTTATAAAAAAGCCGCCGAAAATCAGGAACTTTTTATCGAAAATGGAGTGCTTATTCAGGACGAAACACCTTGCTACTACATTTACTCACTCACCTGGAAAGGGCGTACCCAAACCGGATTGGTTTGCGGCAGTAGTGTGGAAGATTACAATAACAATATTATCAAAAAGCACGAATTCACACGTCCGGAGAAAGAGTTGGATCGAATAAATCATATTACCTATACGCAGTGCCAAAGCGGTGTGGTGTTCTTAGCTTATCGTAATGTGGCCGATATGGATACATTAATTAACGATTGGATGAAAAACCATGAAGCAGAATATAATTTTGAATTAAATGATGGTGTCCGCCATACCATTTGGGTGGTGAATGATAGCTCAACCGTTACCAAGATTACCGACACCTTTGCTAGTCAGGTGCCTGCTACTTATATAGCCGATGGTCACCACCGAGCTGCTAGTGCTATGAGAGTGAGCGATGCTAAGAAAAAAGCTAACCCTAACCATACAGGCAAAGAAGAATACAATTATTTCATAACCACTATTTTCCCGGCCGATCAGTTAGCCATTATGGATTACAACCGCGTAACTAAAGATTTGAACGGCATGAGTGCCGATGAATTTTTAACCGCCATGAAAAACGAGTTTGAGGTAGAATGGGTGGGTGTTGCTGAAGTATCGCCAAAATCATTACATGAGTTTGGTATGTATCTAAATAAAAACTGGTACCGCTTAACTGCTAAGCCAGGAACCTATACTACCGACCCTATTGGGGTTTTGGATGTAAGCATTTTACAAAATAATGTGCTCAGCAAATTGTTAAACATTAACGACCCACGGACGGATAAACGAGTAGATTTTATTGGAGGTATTCGTGGTTTGGGCGAACTGGTAAAACGGGTAGATAATGGCGAATTTGCTGTTGCGTTTTCGCTTTATGCCGTTACCATCCAACAGCTTTTCGATATTGCCGATAGCGGTAATGTGATGCCACCAAAATCAACCTGGTTTGAACCTAAGTTGAGGGATGGGTTGGTTATGCATTCCATCAAAGACTAATAATATGTAGCAATCTTCTTGCATAAAAAAAAGCCACTTTTCGGGTTGAAAAGCGGCTTTTTTTATCCTGTGATGGGATTAAAATTTTGTTCCAAGTGTTACCACAATATGGGTGGTATTAATAGTACTGATTGCAGCAGGTGTAGTAAGAGAATTAAGAAGATAAGGATACTCAGTCTGTTTTCTCACGTTATGAACCACCCCTAGGTCTATATAATAATTTTGATCACGAATGCCGGCACCAAATGAAAGTGACTGACGTGTAGCATCATAACCAGCTAATGCTACCCCTGATTGGAAGGGTGATGTGCCATAAGCATAACCGGCACGTAAGGCAAAGATATCGTAGTGATATTCAGCACCTATTTTAATGGTGGAAGAGGAAGTGTATTTTGATTGAATCAGATTGTTCACCTCACTCTCTGCACTTAGGTCATCTTTGGTAGCGGCATTACCTACATTGAAGTTGAAGAAAGACTGACTGTAATCAGCAAATTCATACTCGGCAGTAATCAAACCAAACTTGTCAATTACAACAGCGCCACTGGCTAGCAAGCGCCAAGGGGTGGTTAGTGCATAACGGAAAGTACCTTCTGAAATTCCATTTCTAAAGGCACTATTATCTGTAGTATCCAATTGGGCATCCATTTGGGTAGAAAATTTATCAGTTAAAGAAAAATAGGTAGGCGAATGCGCTGCCAAACCTACACGAAGCATATTGTTAATGCGATAGATGAATCCGGCTTTAAAATTTACGCCCGAGCCTGATGTGCTGTACTTATCAGTGAGGGTAAATGATTTAAAATCTGCATGTTTACTTGAATCGTCTGATTCAGTATAGGTAGAAGTTTGTGAATAGTTCACTCTAGGCATTCCAATAGTGCCGCCTAAATATAGTTTGTCATTGTAATTGCCACTCACGGTAAAATCGAGTTCATTCATAGCCCCTCTCTCATAAATTTGTTTGGATTGAGTAACATTTCCTCCTTGTGCACGACTGAAGTAGGTATTATTGCTTCCAGGCACAGTATCTATGAGCATATTATCATAAGCTAGTCCGGCTCCAAAAGGGTCACTGTCAAATACTTTAGTGTTCACAATATGGCTACTGTTTAATCTTTCAAGATAAACTTCAGATAATGAGCTTCCGGCATTATAACCACTATAGGATAAATTGGAATTAAAATTGGCTTGTCGGGTTACACCAAAACCCATTTGTGCAAGTTTCCAGCCTTTCTTGTCTGCATATCTTTTGTCCTGATGCCAAATTTGAAATACAGCGCCGTAAGTGCCAATATTAAAATTGAATCGTTGATCTCTCTCCGTATTGCTAAGGTAGCTTGTCTTAGATTGTTCACTAAACAGGGTGGGAGAAAAACTTAATTCACTTTTACGATAAAGTCCAATGCCTGCCGGGTTGTTGCTCATGTTGCTAATATCGCCACCCATGGCGCCTATTGCCCCCCCTAGTGACATGGAACGAGCTGTTGCACCGCTGGTATTTATTAAAGCATAACGTAATGCATCTACATCATTTTGTGCCATGGCTGTTAATGAAGACAGTAACAAAAGGCAAATCACAATTTTTTTCATCGAATAGTTAATGTGTTTTTTAAGTCTATTTAAGGAGAAAAGGCTAATAAAAAAATCGTTCAGCAGCACACTTCTATCATCAAAAGAAATTTGAATGCTAAAGTTTACCACTGAACGATTGATTAAGACAATAGTTCAGTCAGATTGATTACCTGTGTCGGCCACCGCCACCACCACTAAAACCGCCACCACTGCGACTACCAGAATAAGATCCACCTCCACCACCACCAAACGACCTAGTAGGCTCACTACGTTGAGGGGCAGGGCTACTACGCTCTATCTGTGCCTCTCTCGGAGCAGAATAAGAAGGCTCTGAACGGCTTTCCCTCATAATTTTGCGCTCTTCGCGTTGAGGGGTAGGCAGTACGTTAGGGGTGGGCAATTGTTTCGGCTGCTCATAATTTCTAGGTGTTGAATTACCATTTTCATATGGGTTGTAGTTGTTTCTACCACCACCATTATTACGAATTGGTCTGTCAGGTGCTGAATATTCATTATTCTGTTGAGGAACTGGTGCATTATAATCATAATTGTTTCGTGAAGGTGCCTGATGATTATATACTGGAGAATTATTCTGGTTGTTGTAATCACGTCCGGGTTGCGTATTGCCATTATTGCCTCGGGTGGGTTGATTATTGTAAACCGGTGGGGTAGGCATTTCTCTTGGAGTTAATGGAGCTGTATTCATTTGCTCTTTGCCAGGGAAACCTCGTCCGTCGTTTATACGGCCATCACCATTATTTCTAACCGGATTATCATTACTATTAATGCTACCTCCTCTTATTGGGGCATTACTTGCCGGATTCATAGGGCTAGTACCAACATCATTTCTATCAGTATAGATATGCGAATTTCCGGGAGCAGTTTTCACAGGATTGTTGATGGTAGCCCCATCATTACCAATGGAGTCAGAACCGCCTAACTCAGGATTCTTAACACGACCGTCGCAGTGGCTCACATTGTTGTGAGTGCCGGTAGAAACGGTTTGGTAGCTATTTCCGCGATGACTGCCACTGTTGGTAGCCATGCTTCCACGATGCCCATAGTAATAATTAGCACCTCCATTATTATTGTTATAATAGTTATTGCTTGCATATAAGCCATTGTAATAACCATCCCAATAACCATTATAATATCCATTGTTATAGCCCCAATAGCTATTGCCATACCAGCTGTTATACCATGGATTGTAATAATTGGCATAGTAGGGTGAATAAGAGTAGAACGGATCGTACCAGTAAGGATTGTAATAGGAATAGCTGTAATAGCAATAAGGATTGTAAATAATTCCGGGATGCGAATAGAAACCATAGGCCGGAAAACAAGAACCAATGTAAATGCTTAAACCCCATGATGCAGGTTGGTAATCATACCAATATCGGTTTACATAGATATCATCATAGTATCCAAATCCATAATATGGATTGTGAAAACGACGTAAACGGCTGGCGTAGTAATAGTCATTATCATCATCGCCATAATAATTATTGTTGGTTATGTAGGTATTACCATTGCCGTCAGTCTGACTGTATGAATCGGAGCCTTGTTCGTGGTAGCGGTCATTCTGGCCTGTGGTATTATTCTGGTCAGTTTCATCAGCCTGCTGAGTTTGGTCTTGAGCTGCAGGTTGGTCAACAGCAGCTGGTTGTTCGGTTTGTCGCGAAGGAGCAGTTTCAGTTGGCCTATCTTTGCCAGGGATATAGTAAACATCATCGTATTGAGCCTGAACTGCAAAAGGTAGCAATGCAATTGCCAACAATCCTGTTACGATGGCTAAGCTGAACTTTGAGTTACGTGTCATTTTGTTCATGTTTTATCGTGTTATTTATGACTGATTTTCTTTCATGTAGTTTAATACTTTTGTCGACTCTAAGTCGAACTGTACAAAACAATAGTAAAGTAATCGCAAAACCCGTACCAAACCAAAATCGATTCTACATCTACTTGGGTTTCTGCTCATAAAATTAGACCAAAAACCGCCGTTTGAGCCAAGTTGCCGAACCATTAACAAAATAATACCAACTTGAAAAAAGCCCCCCGGTACTTAGCTATTGCTTACATGCTCGTTTGTGTATTTCTGGCAAGCAAACATTTGGAGTTCACACCTTTTTATAACTGGGCCATGTATCACCTGCCCGTACCAGTTTCCAACCAAGCTACATTCTATGAAATATATGCCGATAGCAATTTATACTATGACGGAAATTCATGGGCTGACAATAACCGTCTGTACACCACCTACACCCTTGATAAGTATGATAAATTAATACATCACCAGCAGTATGATTATGATAAAAACAAAAGCGAAATTAACCCTAGTGAATATGAACTATGGCTCAAAGCTTATATTTCGACCAAGCTGAGGAAGAAAGTTACAACGCTAATCGTTTGGTGAAAGCAGATTGAATATTTGCCAAGTGGCGGCACCCGAATCATCAAAAAAGAAAAATTACTAGCTATATGATTGTCCAAGATTATAATTCAATCAAAATCAGGCTTTTTCTGGGCTGGATTTTCTTGTTTCTACTCGTTCGTCTTTTTCTGGCAATATGCTTAGCCAATTGCATTCGCCAGTTCTGTACCGACTAGGAACCGATATAAGTTATCAATTCGTTTACAAAAGTCACCTTGCCACATGGCTTACTGCTGGATTCTTGCGGCCTTTGTTATTTGATCTTTGTCTTTTTGCTACGTGCTTTTCGGCCATTCTTTGGCCAGCTAATAAGATTTTAAAGCTATGCTTTGCCATGCTATTTCTGCTCTATTGCATCATATTCAACATTTTTCTAACTCACAGTATTCATTATTCAGCCATCCTAGTTATAGGTTGTTATTGTCTGTTATGGGACAGGCCCGAAATGTTTGAACAAGGATGGAAATGGACACGAATAATTATTTGTTTCACCTACGTGGAGGCCTGTGTTTGGAAATTTCAAGGTGGCGCTTTCTGGCAGTGGGATGCAGGCATAGAATTAATAAAAATCAATCAGGCATTCTTATTACACCAATTTCCACAGACTATAAAAGCCCAATTACTAGAATGGTTTTTACAACAGCCTTTTATCATCAATGCCGGGCAAAAATTGATTTTTATCTCAGAAGGGATTTTTATTCTTGGGTTCATCACCAAGCGGTTTGATAGGTTGTTAATTCTACTCATTTTATTCATCCATCTCTCCATCTGTTTTTTCCTAGGCACCTATTTTTATGAGCAGTTGGGCGCTATCCTATTTTTTCTTCCAGACAATTTTTGGCACAAATGCGCTGAATTTGCTGCCCAGGTTTCTAAGCGATTTTCCCTAGTCTGATTCACAACAACCTAAAATTCAACGGTTGCGTATAAAATGTTAAGTTTTAAATCCACCTAGCATGTTAAATCTTTCACAAAACTGGGTAACAGAAGGAGCCATTGATTTTGAGTATAAGAAATATATTCTGCTGGCTTATCTACGCGACAATAAAAAATTTATTAAAGACAAGAAGCTCTACCCACCGTTGGCTAATTTAATTGATCAGCATAGACAACTGAGCCATTTAAAAAATAATTTAAAACAGGTAGCAAGTGGTTTCCCAAAAACACTGAAAGAGGTAGATTCAGAAAACCTTCAGCTACTATTTGAAAACATTGTTGACCAAAACGGATTGATGGTCGAGGTAGAGCAAATAATAGAATACGCCATTCCACAATTGGAAAATGTGATTACAGAAGGTACCGGATTATATGATGAAGTAGAGCAGCAGCTCTCTGTTTTTCCTGTAGGTGTGGTTCCATTATATCTGGATGAAGGCTATTTATTTGTGAGCGATTTTGTTAAAAGCATGATTCATCTTTATCGTTATCAGTGTACCCTTTTTGAGCAAGCCACAGCCCAATACAGAGGCATACACACTTGGTATTTGCAATCGCACCGCTTGAGTGTGACCAATACGTACGAAAGTATAAAGTACAATTTAATCGAAAAAAAGAAGGAGGCCCCAGCCACTTTTGTAATCGAAATCAAGAAACCATACCCCTACAGGGAAACCATTTTCCCCATTGTAAAACGGACATTAGTACGACATATGGCTCAGATAGCCTAATTGTTTAAAATACAAGTTAACTAACGGCGCATTTTTTTACTTTGCATATTGAAAAATGCTAAATCGTAGTTATGCAACTTTACCAAATACTATCGGCTCTGGAGCAATGGGCTCCTTTGAGTTATCAGGAATCGTATGATAATGCAGGTTTACTGCTGGGTCATCCGGATATGGAAATTAGCAAGGCATTAATTTGCCTTGATTGTACCGAAGTAATTGTCAATGAAGCAATTGCCTCAGGTGCCAATCTTATTATTGCTCACCATCCCATCATTTTTTCCGGATTAAAAAAACTAAACGGCAAAAATTATGTTGAACGGGCTGTATTGTTGGCCATTAAAAATGATATAGCCATTTATGCCGCCCATACCAATTTAGATAATGTAATGGCTGGCGTAAATTCTAAATTGGCTGAAAAATTGGGCCTGCAAAAAACGCAAATCATGAGCCCGAAAAATGAAACCCTGAGGAAACTGGTGACCTTTTGTCCTACAGATGAAGCAGAACAACTGCGCAATGCCTTGTTTGAAGCCGGCGCCGGCAACATTGGCAATTACGACCAGTGCAGTTTCAATCTGCAAGGCACAGGCACTTTTCGGGCCAACGACAAGGCCAATCCAACAGTAGGTATTAAAGGCCACTTGCATCACGAACCCGAAACACGGATTGAGGTGATTTTTGAATCCAATTTTGAACGCGACATACTTCAAAGCCTGATAAAAGCGCACCCCTATGAAGAAGTAGCCTACGATATTTATCAGTTGAGCAATCAGTACCAAAAGGTGGGTTCAGGTATGGTAGGCTGGCTGCCCGAGCCCATGGATAGCAAACAATTTTTAGCATATGTGCAACAGAAATTAGAGGTAGCTAACATCAGACATACCGCCGTCACTCCTGGCACTATTCATAAAGTGGCCGTTTGTGGAGGAGCTGGCAGTTTTCTATTGCCAAAGATCAAAGCTATTGGCGCTCAGGCATTTATATCGTCCGATTTTAAATATCACGAATTTTTCGAGGCTGATGGACAGTTCATCATTGTTGATCCCGGTCATTACGAAACCGAGCGATTTACTATAGATTTATTTTATGACTTTTTCAAGCAAAAGTTTCCTACATTTGCCGTCCTTAAAACAAAAAACATTACCAATCCGGTAAATTATTTATAAAAACTATGGCAGCCGTAAAAGACTTTAATGTAGACGAAAAACTCAAATCCTTGTTTCAATTACAAAAAATTGATTCTAAGATAGATGAGATAAAAACCATGAGAGGAGAACTACCTATGGAAGTTCGCGATCTGGAAGATGAATTAGTGGGATTGCAAACTCGTATGAATCATCTGGAAACTGAATTAGCCGATGCTGAGCAAATTATTGCCAACTACAAAACAGCTAAGAAAGAAGCTGAAAGTTTGGTGAAAAAATATGAAAAGCAGCAAGACAATGTGAAGAACAACCGAGAGTTTGAAGCCTTGAAAAAGGAAATAGAACTGCAAAAACTCGAAGCTCAATTGGCTGAAAAGCGAAGCAAAGAAGCTGCTTTTGATGTGGCTGCTAAACAGGAGGCGTTTGACAAAGCCAAAGAATTATACAAAGAAAGAGAAAAGTCGCTCAAGGTAAAAAAAGGCGAACTGGATCAAGTGATTGAAGAAACAGAAGCCGAAGAAGCCGTACTTGCCAAGAAATCAAAAGCTGCTCGTGAACACATTGACGAGCGCTTATTGTTGTCTTACGATAAAATTCGTCGCAATTACCGTAACGGCACCGCCGTGGCATCTATTCAAAGGGGAGCCTGCGGAGGGTGCTATAACGTAATTCCACCACAGCGGCAGCTCGAAATCAGAATGCATAAGAAAGTGATAGCCTGCGAACATTGCGGTCGCATTTTGGTTGATGAAATCATTGATAAATAATTTACTCACTAGCCTACACCTTAAACGGTTGGGTATCAAGAATAACTAATCATGTTTTGGAAAAGAATGCTTCTGGTATACATCAGGAGCATTTTTCTTTTTATTAGGCCCGTCATACTAAGCAGCCTCACCGTCACTTTTTTTAGCTATCAATCAAAGGCTAGTGGTCAGGTAATAGATTTCAATACCAATTGTCGAAATGCTTATCATCAGATACATCTACTGAAAATAAATTCAGCCACACAACTAATCAATGCCGAAAAAAAGACAAATCCTGGCAATCCGGTTATTCCGTTTTTGGAACACTATCGCGATTTTATGATTTTTTTCATTGATGAAAAAAAACCGGAATACACCACTTTTATTAATGCTTTTGATGATAGATTGGATAAAGTAAAAAGCGCCAATTCAAACACCCCATATTACAATTTTCTGCTTGCCGAAATGAACCTATTGGCAGCGGTTTCAAGAGTCAAGACTGGCGAATATTTCAGCGCTGCTTGGGAGGTAAGGAGGGCTTTTTTACTACTCGAAGAAAATCAAAAAAAATATCCATCCTTTATAGCCAATTATAAAAGTTTGGGTGTGCTACATGCTATGGTGGGAACTATTCCAGACCAGTATCAATGGGTGGTCAAGATAATGGGCCTCAGTGGTAGTGTAGACCAAGGCATGGCCGAAATCAAATCCGTAGTGGATTATAGTGCCAAAGACCCACAGTTCATTTTTAAAGATGAAACCAATATTATGTATGTGTTTGGTTTGCTGTATCTCAAAAACAATCAACAAGGCGCCTATAATTTTGCCAACGAGCTGCTTCGCCAATCGCCCGATAATCTGATGAATTATTTTCTCTATTCGTCTACCGCCATGCCATTAGGAAAAAATGATGAGATTATTAGCACATTGATGAAATATCCTAAATCGACGGAGTATTTCAGATTTTCATACCTCAATTATATGATTGGCATTTGCAAGCTTCGCCGTTTAGATAAGGATGCGAATATTTGGTTAGAAAAATTTTTAATAGACAAAGACCGTCAGGGCTATGTAAAAGAGGCGTATCAAAAATTATCATGGTACTATTTTCTAAATGGCAATACACCGGAATACAATAAAGCTGTAGACAACATACTCACCAACGGTAACACCACAGTAGATAGCGATAAGCAAGCCGAGAGAGAAGCTTTGGCTAAAGAAAAATTAAACGCAGTACTGTTACGTGCCCGACTCCTTTGCGACGGCGGCTATTATCAACGAGCCATTGCCGAATTGCAGGGCAAATCCATGAACGATTTTAAAGAGGTAAATGAACAAATAGAGTTTACCTACCGGGCCGGCCGAATTTATGATCAATGGGGTCAACCAGATAAGGCCATACCCTACTACAATGCTACCATTAAATATGGCAGTGATTTGCCCTATCATTATGCAGCCAATGCGGCGCTTAGCTTGGGGCAGATATATGAAGCCAAAAAGGATTACATGAATGCTCGAAAAAATTATCATCGCTGTATCGATATGAAAAACGAAGATTTTAAAAGCGGCTTGGATCAAAAAGCGAAGGCGGGGCTCAGCCGTATTAAGGGAAAGTAGGTATCTGAAAATTGGTGTTTTAAATTTAAATTATCTTTACCCCATTACTAAATTAGCATTATGGCAAAACAACCTATACGCGTATTAGTAGCCAAAGTAGGGCTTGATGGGCATGACCGTGGCGCAAAAGTGATTGCTTCGGCGCTTCGCGATGCAGGCATGGAGGTAATTTATACCGGCCTGCGACAAACCCCCGAAATGGTAGTAAATGCAGCCCTTCAGGAAGATGTAGATGCCATAGGGGTAAGTATATTGAGTGGAGCGCACAACACGGTTTTTCCGAAGCTACTTGCACTAATGAAAGAACGCGAAATGGACGATGTGCTTCTTACAGGCGGAGGCATTATTCCTGATGATGACGCAGAAAATTTAAGTCAAATGGGGGTAGGTAAATTATTTCAACCCGGAACACCAACAGTAGACATAGCCTCATACATTACAGAATGGGTTATTGCTCACCGCCGAACCAATCAGTAGCCTTGCTTTTTCAGCGATTGTTCCATTTGCGGAAAAAAATCGCGAAAATGATCATACAGCGGTTGTTCAAATTTTTCCAGCCATCCTACTGCTTTGTCCATCTCATTGGCAAACGCCACTCTTTTGCTCATTCCGGAAAGTGCTTTGCCAATGCCCGGTAAAGTAGAGTAGCTTACTAACCAATTGTGCTGCGACATATATTTCAAAATATGTTTGTTCCGCTCAGGCATTATATCAATATGGGTAAAAAGAGTTTCATAGACATATTCCGAAAAATTGATTAGGCTCACATCGGCATATTCAATCCAGTGACGGGCTAAAAAGTAATCGTAGAACACATCCATTACCACCGGCGTATATTTTCCCATGGCTGGTCGTATAAGGTCTTTACTCTGCTTTACAG
>DAIMNW010000170.1:0-4916 GCA_036719905.1 Chitinophagales bacterium | reverse complement strand
TAACACAACGATATTGGCATTATTAAAATCAACTCCACACTCATTCAAACAGTAGAGGCTAACCGTTCCGTTGCCAATGGTTGACCAATAAATAGTAATCTGATTATTGGCCGAGTCTACTAATGTGCCACCGGAATATTGCCATTCATAATAGGTAGCCAGAGCTGTATTAAAATTACAACTGTAGGTTTCGGTATCGCCAACGCACACATTAAAGTCGCCATAGATGGTAGCATCGGGTGTACCAATGATGGTGAAAATGAAAGGCGCTGATGTTTGTCCAACACAGGTAGGGTCACCGGGTGAAACTTCGGTAACGGTAACTGAATTTACGCCGGCATTAAACACACCAGTACTGAGAGTGACGCTTGGTCCGGGAATGGGGCTTGTAGAACCTAATCCTGCAAAGGTCCATATGTACTTGGAGGTTGGAGTATTAGGTGAAACCGTGAAGGTGGCTGTGGTGTTACAAAGTTTTTCAGAAGGGCCGGTAATGGTTAGTGGCAGGCCGCTAACTCCGCTTACCGTTATATGTATAATGGTACCCAGTTGATTTAGAGGTGCCGATGAGGCAGTTGAAATAATACGCATATAGTACATTTTCAAAGCCAATCCATATCCTAACCAAGCCGGAAGATTGGGAATATACAAGTACATTTTGCCCGATAATGTATCGTAAGAAATGCCTAACGGCGAACCCTGATACAAAACGGCCATAGTGGTAGCATCGCAAATTTGCACCTGAAACTGATTGCCCGGAGAATAATAGATAGTGCTATCGTACATATTGATGGTTACCGGAATAGAATCGGAGCAACCTAAGGTGTTGGTTATACAGCACTTAATGTCGATGGCATTGTTAGTCATTATATCGCATTGGTCAATACAAAAAGGACCATAGACTTTGCCGACTACTACCGGGTCGCTAGATACTATTCGTAAGTAATAGTTACATCCCGGTGCTAAGGGATGACCTAATGAATCCTTGGTAGGAATTTGCCCTCCAATGCCGCCTGGTTTTAATGGGGGTGGTGGCAATGCCGGATCCCAGGTTACACTGCTTGGAAGAGAGCCAATTCTTGTTGGTATAGCAAAACTACCCGATGAATCGGACAGTTCGAGGTAATAGATATTGGGTGGATTGTAGGCACCATGGGAGGTAAACTTACAATCAATCACACTTCTTATACAAATATGATTTGGGTTTAATGGGTCGCTCAAAACCGCTATTCCGAAAGGAGCATCTATACTATCGGGGCAGTCGATTATTTGAAAACACTGGCTGGCTGTTCCTTGAATGAGTGGAGGTGGCCAAACTCTATTGATTCGCCACTTATAACAATTGCCTTTAGGAAAAGTAGTATGAATAGGGAATGGATTGGGGGCTGTGGATGCTGCATAGAAACCACCATAGAAAGGTCCGGCATTATTCAAATATCCAAAAATATACGGGTTGTTAAAATTACCGGCCGAATCGGAAAGCTCGATAGAGTAAGTTCCAACACACAAGGTGTCGGAGAGATTAAAATAGAAATCGAGCGAACGCAAATCTTCCTGACAAATAGGATTTGGCAACAGGAAACTAGCTGAAAGAGTAGGTGATAGCAAAGAATCAGTAGTACCAATGATAAACATATCATCCACTGAGAAGGGTAAACTATCTGTGATAGCCGCTCCGTTATTGGTCCATTTAAATGCAAAACGTAAGTCAATTTGATCCACAAACATGGGATCTTTCACTACCGTGTATTTCCAAATCTTTTGCCCCATGTATTTAGTTTTATTATCGGTATTGGTAGTAAGCAACCAGGTAACACCGCCATCTACACTATAATATACTTCGCCATAGGAATTGGCCGAACCATCGCATAGCCACCAGAAAGTCATTAATATTTCGCTATAGCCATAGGTGCACATGCCGGCATTCATCTTGGCCCATTGTGTTGAATTAAGTTGATTATCAAAATGTGCATTTCTTGGCGATGCTAAGTTGGCATCGTAAATGTGCAAGTACTTTTGATCGGGGGTGCCTATTTGACCAATGCTTCCTTGTGTATTGGTTTGAGATGGAGTATTTGAAATGCCCAAATTGGGGTCGCCGGTAAACTGATTATTGATAATCCACTTGTTGGTACCCGTGCCCCCTCCACTCAAGGTGAAATTGGCCGGTGCCGAATTCATATCGTCTACAAATATAACGGCCTGCGAAGGTTGTTGAGCCTTTACGGTCAGCGTTTGCAAAACAAAAAGTGTTAGCAGAAGTAATAGAAATGGCTTCATTCAATTGGGTAATTTAAGTAATACGTTATTCAAGCATTCAGCCTTTATATCCAAATAGTTTCTTAATAAATTCAACAGCACTTGTGTATGCCATTAGGATGATAGTAGGGATATCATCCTGGAGGAATATCAGAATCGAAGGCAAGGAACCTTTGTATCAATGTACGTTGTTTTTCCGCTCTTCATATCTTGCCACACCACGGCTATTTCCGGTCCGCCTTTGTAATTACTTGCCGGGCGTAGCGATGATAGATTTACATCATAAGCCAATCCCACTCGTACGCTTTTGTATTTCATGCCAATGGTAGGGTTGGTAGCATCGAATGTTTTGCTGCCAAATGCCATACGGAAGTAGGTACCGCCGTAGAGAATAATTTTTGAAGGGCCTTGCAGTTTGTAACCGAGTAGTGCACCCATGTTAAATTCCTGTGCCTTACTTTGCGTCATGAATAACATAGTTGGGCGCAATGAAAGTTTCGGATTTAAAACAATATTGGCACCTGCATGTCCCAGAATTCTGGTGCCGAGTTTATTATCACTTTTTAAAAATGTTTCTTTCGGTTGTAAGAGGCTAAACACAGTGGCACCATAGAGCAATTGTAGTTTTTTGTTCACAGCAAAATTATCTGTTAAGCCAATGTTCAAATCAGGATAGGTGATTTTAGACTGATCGAGTTTCTCCTTAGAGTCCATAGAAGGATCGAAACCACCATTGAAATATTGATTATGAAAAGTAAGCTTGCTGTAATCAATTTTCTTTTGGGTATACCCAATTTGAAAACCTGAGGAGATGGTATGCCGCCTTGCCAATGCCAAATGATGGGCGCCCGAAGCCATCACGGTAATATTGGTCAATTTCCCTACCCCCGAACGATCGTACAAAATCATGATGCCACCGCCGTAATAACTCTGCCTGGGAACAGGACGGCCTCTTACAATTATTCTATCGGGTTTGATTGACATATCGAAGCCAATGGAAGTAGTATTAAATGGCTGGTCGGAGACAGATGACCATTGATTACGGTAAATGCCGCTGATACGGTATTTCTCATTAATAGCGCCTGTGAGTGCAGGATTGAGCGTAAGCGGATTAAGATAATATTGCGAAAAGTGAATATCCTGAGCCTTGGCCGAGCCAATTAATACTGAAACAACAAATAGAAAGGATAGTAGAACTCTATTCATGCACGTGGTGATTTGATTTAGCTAGCTAATTTATGGCTCCTAAATTATATAAACTATTTCAATACTTTATTAAAAATAAATGGGCATTGGGCAGTATTTAGCCACCCGAATATGTTTATTACCTAAACGTTGCTAACCTAAAATGAGAACAACGAGTTTAGCCTTACAGCAACATGCCGGCAATGGCTGCCGTCATTAAGCAGGCTATGGTGCCTCCAATGAGTGATTTGATGCCCAATTCGCTCAAGTTTTTACGCTGATTAGGTGCCAAAGCTCCAATGCCTCCAATCTGAATGCCGATGGATGAGAAATTAGCAAAACCACATAAGGCATAAGTGGCTATCACCATGGTTTTTTGAGAGGTAATAATGTGCTCGGCCTGCATTTTTCCTAAAGAAATATAGGCCACAAATTCGTTGATGATGGTTTTTTCGCCCAGCAGCTGCCCTAGTGCCAACATATCATTTGCCGGAGCGCCTATGAGCCAGGCCACCGGTGCAAAGGCATATCCTAATAGGAACTGAAGGGTTAATCCATTATAGCGGTGATTAGTAAAAATATCTATTTGTGCGTTTAAATGGGTCCAATCGCCAACTTTGAAGAAGATGTAATTTACCAAAGCCATCATGGCAATAAACACCACCAACATGGCACCCACATTTACGGCTAGTTTCAAGCCGTCGGTGGTTCCATTAGAGATGGCATCGAGCAGATTGTCACCTATCTTTTCTTTTGGTACGTTGAGGTCGGTTTCAATTTCTTCGGTTTGAGGGAATAACATTTTGGCACATACAATGGCTGCCGGTGCACTCATTATACTTTGCGACAACATGTGCAGGGCATAGAAGTTTCGCATTTCGGGGTCGGTGCCGCCCAGAAAACTGACATAAGCTGCTAACACGGAACCGGCGGTATTAGCCATGCCACCAATCATGACACAAAGAATTTCGCTACGGGTCATGCCCATCAGGTAGGGCTTTACCATGAGTGGGGCTTCGGTTTGGCCCAGGAAAATGTTAGCTGCGGTAGAGAGTGACTCGGCACCTGAAAGTTTCATGGTTTTGCTCAATACCCAGGCAAAGGCCAAGGATACTTTTTGCAATACGCCCAAATAGTAGAGCACACTGCTTAAGGCAGCGAAGAAAACAATATTGGGCAGCACCTGAATGGCAAATACATACATCCAGTTGCCACTTGGGTCGGCTAGTTTGCCAAATAAGAATTCAGTGCCCTGATGACTGATGTTTATCATTTTGACAAATGCACGAGAAAGAAAATCGAAGCCGTCGTGTATGAAGCCCACCTTTAAAACACCCAGCGCAAATATGAGCTGAAGCGCCACACCGGCCATTACCAGCCGCCAGTTGATGGCTTTACGATTATTGCTTAGTGCATAGCAGCAAAACAAAAGAAAAAACAAGCCGAGCAAGCCACGGCTGATGTTCATCATT
>DAIMNW010000169.1:0-4936 GCA_036719905.1 Chitinophagales bacterium | reverse complement strand
ATTATACCCAAGTCACTCAGGTTGATATTTGCCATAATCAAATTTCATGCTCCGGCACAACAGGTTTCTTATCAGGCGATACTGTTTTGTTGATTCAAATGCAAGGTGCCACCATTGATTTAAATAATGGAACATCATTCGGAAGTATCACATCGTATAATTCGGCAGGCAATTACGAATTGGGACAAATACTGAGCATTGCCGGCAATATTATTACCCTCAAAAATCGTATTCTAAGAACCTATGATGTGAACGGAAGAGTACAACTGATTAAAGTACCACATTATTCGAATGCTTCTATCACCGCCCCATTAACCTGCACAGCATGGAATGGAACAACCGGCGGCGTTTTGATTTTAAGCGTATCAGGCACATTAACTTTTAATGCTGATATAGATGTAAGTGGTAAAGGATTTCGTGGAGCAGTGCTTTATAATGCAGCCGGATGCATCAATACCCTGGGTGGATTTACTAGTTATTACTCCCCAATTGTGAGTGAAAATGGAGCCTATAAGGGGGAAGGAATTTATGAGGTGACCAACACAAATTATGAAGCCGCTATGGGAGCTGTGGCCAATGGTGGAGGTGGTGGCAACGATCATAATGGTGGAGGTGGCGGTGGGAGCAATGCAGGTAGCGGTGGTATGGGTGGTCAACGATTAAACTTTGCCAATATATCGTGCCCCTGCGTAAAACCAGGGTTAGGTGGCTACAATCTTACTTATAACAATACCAATAATCAGGTATTTATGGGCGGTGGCGGAGGTGCCGGCCACGAAAACAATAACTTAGGAAGTGGAGGAATGGCTGGTGGCGGCATAGTAATAATTTTGGCAAACAATGTAGTTGGAAACGCACACAGTATAATTGCCAACGGATTGGACCAAACCTATGTGACAGCAGGCGATGGAGCAGGCGGTGGAGGAGGTGGTGGGAGTGTGCTGATTTCCGTACTGAGTTTTGCACCTGGAATTTTAAATGTGAATGCAAATGGAGGCAAAGGTGGTGATAGTAATAATGGATTTGCAACTACTTCCTGCACCGGCCCGGGTGGTGGTGGAGGGGGTGGTGTTATTTGGAGTGCAACAGGGCTTCCGGGTTCGGTGCTTACCACAGTGAATGGCGGCCAACATGGCAGCACTACCAATGCCAATGCTAATGCAAGTTGCTTTGCGGCTAATGTTATTGCTTCCGATGGTGCCAATGGTCAAACGCTCACAGGACTTTTGATACCAGTTGAAAGCACAACCTTTAATGTATTTGCAATTTCGGCCAGCGCTACACCTGCTTCTGGGGTTTGCCCGGGTAGTCCGGTAAATCTTACGGCATCGGGCAGCACTACCGGTTACAGTTGGACTCCACCCAATAATCTATCTTGTACCAATTGTACAAATCCGGTAGCAACACCCTTAATCACTGCTCAGTACACCGTTACCTCAACCGATGTTTATGGATGCACGGCCTCTGTGAACTTACCTGTCACTATTTTTCCGGCACCACAAGTCATTTTAGGCAATGATTCTACATTCTGTTTGGGCCAATCTATTCAGTTAAATGCCTTTACTACTGCCAATTCTTTCTCTTGGTCGCCAAGTTCAGGTCTTAGTTGTGGTAATTGTATCAATCCGTTGCTTACACCTGTTAGTGCCGGGGCACAGTCGTACATACTCACCGTCACCGATGCAAATAATTGCTCCGTTTCCGACACCTTTACTGCTCATGTGCTTGCTCATCCGGTGGCAAATGCCGGTACCGATACCATTCTGTTTATTGGTGAAAGTTGCCTGCTGCAGGCCAGCGGATTGGGCGACAATTATTGCTGGAGCGTTAGTGCTGGAGGCACTTGCATCAATCCTAATTCGCAGCTTCCTTCATTTCTTGTTACTCCAGATTCGTCGCGATTCTATTATCTTTTGATGCAGTATGCAGCTAATTCTTGTGGCACCTCTACAGATAGTGTTTATGTACAAGTCGTCAACAAAGACATCGTGCTCTTACCTTCAGCTTTTACTCCTAATGGCGATGGAAATAATGACACCCTTCGTATTATTGCTCAAGGCATCAAGGAGTTAAAGCAATTTGAAATTTATAACCGATGGGGCGATAAAGTTTTTAGCACAAATAAATTAACAGATGGATGGGACGGTAACTATGGAGGCAAGCCGCAACAGAACGAAGTATATACTTATGTAATTCAGGCTGTCAATTTGAAGGGGAAAAGTAAAATAGTAAAAGGAAATGTAACACTCATGCGTTAAGTAACAATCGCTAGGAGAGCTTTATGTTATCATGCTGAAAGGTTTATGGCCGAATAGAGTTGGCAAACTTCTACAGCTTCTTTCACATCATGTACGCGTAAAATTTTAGCACCTTTCATTAGTGCCGCCATATGTAGAGCAGTGGTTCCGTTCAATGCCTCTTCTGCTTTGATTTCAAGGGTCTTGGTAATCATTGACTTTCGGGATAATCCGACCATCATAGGGATATCTAGAATACGGAAGGCTTCAAGATGATTCAGTAGAGAAAAATTATTTTCTAAAGTTTTACCAAAGCCGAAACCAGGGTCTATCACAAGGTCAATTACACCTAATTCCTGCAACCTAAACAACTTTTGTTTCAAAAAATCAAGCACTTCCAGAGTCACGTTTTTGTAAGTAGGTGCCACCTGCATAGTAGCTGGTACACCCTGCATATGCATGAATCCATAGGCGCATTTGGCTTTAGCAATAATTGGAAACATTTGTTCATCCATGTTACCGGCTGAAATATCATTTACCATTTGTACCCCTTCGTTTACTGCGGCCCAGGCCACCCCACTCCAAAAAGTATCAATCGAAAAATGGGCTTTTGGAAATTTGTTCACCAGCAATTTGATGACCGGCAACGCCCGTTTTAGTTCTTCCTCTGCACACAGCAGGGTAGCGCCCGGCCTGGTAGATTGTGCCCCAATATCAATAATGGCGGCGCCATTCGTCAACATTGATTCCACTGCTTCAACCACGTTTGCTTCAGCCATACGACTCAGTTTATAGAATGAATCAGGGGTAACGTTTACTATTCCCATCACGGCCGGCTTTTCTAAGCTAAGTAGCGAATCACCCAAACGTATAGTTTTTATATTACTTAACATATTTTGAAAATAACACCAACCGTATTATTCATTTTTAGGTTGTATTTTTACGCAATATTAGTCATTGGTGGCCATAGAATCGAATTCAAGCTTGATTTATAGGAAAACCAATGGCCAAAAATATTGACCAATAGAAAGAATGACCGTAACAAAAACCACTGCGCAATACGATAAGGCTGTACAACAGGCTCTAGATATCTTTTTATTGAAGACTAAAGATTATGGAACCGCCTGGCGCATATTACGAACCAGTAGTATTACAGATCAGATTTTTATTAAGGCTAATCGTATTCGTACTATTCAGGAGAAAAAAGAACAATGGGTAGATGAAGGAATCGAGAATGAATTTATTGGCATTATCAACTATGCCATTATTGGTCTTATACAGTTAGAAATGACCACCGATGAACGCATGGAACTGGGAGTAGGGGAGGCCGAAAAGTTGTTTAGGCTGAAGGCCGACCGTGCCAAATCATTGATGCAAAATAAAAATCATGATTATGGTGAAGCCTGGCGAAGCATGAGAGTAAGCAGTATGACCGATCTTATTCTAATGAAAATACTCCGAATCAGGCAAATTGAAGATCATGCCGGGCGAACGCTGATTAGTGAAGGAATTGATGCCTCGTATTATGACATTATCAATTATGCAGTGTTCTCTCTCATCAAATTGGAAGAAGGCGATAACTAATTTTTTTAACGTTAATCATTTAAATTAAATATGAAATACATCATTAATTTTTGCCGAATAATTGTAGGAGCACTGTTTGTTTTTAGTGGCGCCATTAAGGCTAACGACCCCATGGGCACAGCTTACAAATTGCAGGAGTACTTCACCGTGTTTCACGTTGATTTTATTAATCCTATTACCCCTTACTTATCTATATTCTTTTGCGGATTAGAAATAGCCCTTGGCTTTGCCATTTTGCTTGGTTCGTTTGCTATTATGAGCACACTGTTTTTAACAGCTCTCATCATTTTCTTTACCTGGCTCACCGGTTATTCTGCTATTACAGGCAAGGTGACTGATTGCGGATGTTTTGGTGAATTTATAAAATTAAAGCCACTTACTTCCTTCTACAAGGACATTGTTCTTTTGGTGCTTAGCATTGTTTTATTGCTCGGTAGAAATTCTATACAACCCCTCTTTGGCAAGAAATGGAATACCGTACTATTTGTGTTGCTGACACTGGCTTCATTCTTCTTGCCGGTGTGGGCCTATAACCACTTACCGTTAATTGATATGTTAGCTTATAAGAAAGGCAATAATATTTTACAGCAAATGCAATTGCCCCCAGGCGCAAAAACCGATAGTATAGCAACTGTACTCGTTTGTAAAAACAAAAAGACAGGTGAGTTGAAAGAACTGGACATGACCACCTATACAAAAGCGTTTGCTGAATGGGAATACATTGACCGTAAGGACAAAGTAATTCGTGAAGGCGATAAGCCACCTATTCATGATTTTGTAATCAATGATACGCACGGCAATAATGTGACCGATAGCCTATTGAGAGTTGGTGAGTCTGTCATTTGGGTGGTAATCTATGATGTGAAAGAGGCTGACAAGGGCTGTTTTACAAAGATTAATTTATTGGTGAAGCAGTGCGACGAAAAGAAAGTAAAAATTATTGGCATCACTCATTCGCCATATAACGAAACCGAAGACCTTAGACATGAGATGAATTTAAGTTTTCCTTTCTACTTTGCCGGCGATGATAAATTTATGAAAACCATGGTTCGCAGTAATCCTGGAATTATGGTGGTGAAAAACGGAACCGTAATGGGTAAATGGCACTATAATGA
>DAIMNW010000327.1:0-1271 GCA_036719905.1 Chitinophagales bacterium | reverse complement strand
ATTTTATGGGTTACCATTTCCACGTTAGGCAATATCGCCTTTTCCAAATCGGTGTTTAGCGGTATGGCAGGCACGTTGAGGGCACCTATGGATTGCACCGGTGCATCTAAATGTTGAAATAAATCACGGGCTATTTTGCCGGCCAATGATTCAATATAGGAGTGATGCAAGGCTTCCTCTGTTACCAGTAATACCTTACCGTGTTTTTTTACCGTGTCATAAACCAATTGCTCGTCCATTGGTAGCAAGCAGCGCAAGTCAATAATTTCTACCTGCCCCGGAAATTTCTTAGCAGCATTATTGCACCAATGTACACCCATGCCATAAGTTATTATGCAAATGGTATTTCCATTCTCCAAGTGGGTGGCATCCGGTTCAAGAAACACCCGTCCTTTGCCTAGTGGAATAATATAATCTTCATCGGGCTCCACTGTTTTAGCTTCATCGGTGCCCGGTACTTTGCTCCAATACAGTCCTTTATGTTCAAACATGATAACCGGATTAGGATCCAGAAAAGCTGCTTTCATCAAACCTTTGATGTCGGCGGCGTTGCTTGGGTAAACCACCTTTATGCCTTTGATGGTGCAAAGTGTGGCTTCAATACTTCCGCTATGATAAGGGCCACCACTTCCGTATGCTCCTATGGGTACACGTATAAGTGCCTGCACCGGAAATTTTCCCATAGTGAGATAACAACTCTTGGCCAACTCCACCACCAATTGATTGAAACCGCTCCATATATAATCGGCAAATTGAACTTCCACAATAGGCTTTACACCTACTGCACTAAGGCCCACAGTGCTTCCTATTATGTAGGCTTCCTGAATGGCGGTGTTAAATACTCTATCATCCCCAAACTTCTCGGCCAAAGTAGCCGCTTCACGAAAAACGCCGCCCAATCGCCGGCCAACATCCTGCCCAAAGAAAATGGCCTCGGGAGTTTCCTCCAGAATTTCTTTCACAGCATACAAAGCGGCATCTACCATTACCACTTTCTCTTTTCCTTCCGGCTTACGTATACCCTGCTCTTCCTGAACAGGAGTAGGAGCATAAATATGGTGGGTAGCTGTGTCCACTGAAGGCTCAGGGGCGGCTACTGCTCGTTCAAAATCGCTGTTCACTATGCCCACCGCTTCGGTATAAATTTCTTCCAGTTCCGTTTCTTTGGCCACACCATTCTCCAGCAAATATTTTTTTAATAATACAAATGGGTCACGGGCATAGTGCTTGGCTAAATCTTCTTCTGTTCTATACCACTCTTTGCGTACACC
>DAIMNW010000168.1:0-5072 GCA_036719905.1 Chitinophagales bacterium | reverse complement strand
GTAGATAGGATTGATACTATTGCCGGTATTTTTAAAATAGTACAACTGACCATTAGCAGCACCAACTATCAAATCCAGGTCACCATCATTATCCAAATCGGCAAAAGTAGGACTGATGGTGTTGATGTTGTATTGTGCCAAATTTTGCCAATTTCTGCTAATCAATTCATACACAGGCATGGTTGCTGTGCCGGTGTTTTTGTATAAGGTAATGCTTGACTTGAAGGAATTGGTGGCATTATTGAAATAGCCATAATTGCCAATTACCAAATCGGTTAAAGCATCATTATTATAATCAACAAAAACTGGATGGGCTCCTTCGCCTACGTCGATTGTATTATCAATCAGAAAACTATCGGCCTGAAGATTGAATGATGCGGTAGCGGTAGTACCAATATTTTTATAATACGAAATACAATGATAATTAGCGCTACCACTCTGTTGATTAACGGCGCCTATCATATCCTTCAATCCATCATTGTTTACATCTAAGAAAAAGGCAGATGGGAATGATTTGCCCAAAAATGGCACATCATAATTTGGGAAAATAGTATCCTGGGCTACACCCAAAGCATTGGCAGGAGTGCCGCCATTAGTAACCATATTGAGCCGGTCAAATGAAATATTGCCAATAAAACCTTCCTTATCACCATCATTGTCCAAATCAAAAGTTGCTAAGGTATTTCCCGAATGCTTTACAACAGGATGAATTTGTGGGCAAGGTTGATTGAGTAGCACTGAACGATATAGGCCTTCAAAAAAATCACCCCAACAAAAATCGGCCATTATGTATTTCAAACTATCGTTACAGCCATTATACAGTTCTTGTTGCTGGCTTTCATAATAGTTTACGTACCCACCATTTACATCGAATGCTAGAATATCTAAATCGCCATCGCCATTAATATCATCAATTGCAGGTATATCAACCGGGCTAACGAAAATATTAGTAAGACCGGTAAGTTTTAAGAAATCGAGCACAGGTGCCACCAATTGAAATTGAAGATGATTATTGGCCGTATGAGAACCTTTGAATACCCGAATGCCCTGAGGGGTGCTAGTAAACAGGTCGCTTACTCCATCGCAATTATAGTCGCGTAATAGCGCCCAATCGTGTAGGTCGGCCGGAAAATCGGCTTCGTACTCAGGATGATAGGTGTAATCGACCTGATTGGGAGTGCCGCCATTTAAGAAGGTAAGAACACGATTACCGGTTCTGTCGAAAATAAACAGGTCCAATATTCCATCATTATTAATATCAACTGCCAATAACTGTGCATTATTGATACCCCCTGTGAAGGGAAATAATAAAGGCTGATTTTGTTCTTTGACTACAACTGTGTCGGTGCGCTGAAACTTATACTGTGCAGTGCTAAGCAGTGTTGTAAATAAAATGCTTAAACTTGTGAGGAATAATTTTTTCACGATGCTGTAAAGTTATACTATAAGCCTTAATAAAAATGTAAGCCTAGCCAATTAAAATATTTTTTGCATTAACGAACAAGAGCTCAATAAGCTAGCATGGCGAAGCACGAACTTCAAACTATTCCAAGCGTTGGCAAATCGATAGCAGGCGATTTGCAGCAAATTGGAATTCATAAAATCAGCGATTTGAAAGGTCAACTTCCCGAAGCGTTGTATAATCAATCTAACCAGGCTGTAGGTGTGGTGCAGGACAGATGCTTGTTGTATGTATTCAGGCTGGCTGTTTACTATTCCGAAACATCTGCAGATAAGAGAGAACCTGAAAAATTAAAATGGTGGAACTGGAAAAATAGTGACCAGTAAAAATGAAATGGACTCCTACCCTTCCCAGTTGGTTACACCACGAGATGTAAATTCATAACGGCGAAATTCGCCGCCAAATTTTTGCAAGGCATCCATTACCTTAAATCTAGCATTCTGAGGGCAGTAGAAAATCATAAATCCTCCCCCACCGGCTCCACTTATCTTGCCACCTGTAGCCCCTTTAGCCATGGCTTCCGTATAAATTTCATCAATCAATCTATTAGAAATTTCATCGGCCATCTGTTTCTTAAATTGCCATCCAAAGTCTAGAATTTCACCTATTTGGTTCAGATTTCCTTGTAGAAGCGCATCTTTCATCATTTGGCTTTGCTCTTTTAACTTATGCATGGCATCTACTGGTTTCTCTTTTTTAGCTGTCACATTTTTTTGTTGGGCATCAATAATAGATGCACTCAGCCGACTAGTACCCGTATAATATAATACCAGATTATTTTGCAATTCATGAAGATATTCGGGCCTAATGTTTAGTGGATTCACAATTACTTTATCGTCAGCCAAAAACTCCATAAAATTTATACCACCAAATGTGGCTGCATACTGGTCTTGTTTCCCACCACTCATTCCTAGTTCGATGCGTTCAATCTGATAAGCTGTTTTAGCCATATCGTATTCGCCTAGCGGCCAGTTTAGCCAATAAGCAAATGCGCCAACAATGGCCACCACCAAGGTAGAGGATGTTCCTAATCCACTTCCGGCAGGGGCATCTACGTAAGTATTTAACTCAAAGCCTTTTTTTAGCAGGGGCAAATTGATCTCATTTTTTACCAAATGAAGCACCACCCCTTTTAACAAATCGAGTTGACCGTCGAGTTGTATTTCATCGAGCGATTGGTATTCAATTTTTTGTTTTTTATCGATTGAGCGAAAAACAATCAAACCGTCGGTTCGAGGTATAAGATTAGCGTAAGCATACAAATTGATGGAGGCATTGACAATGGCTCCTCCATACAAGTCGCTGTAAGGGCTTACATCCGTACCTCCTCCGGCAAGTCCAAGTCTTAAAGGTGCTTTACTTCTGATAATCATAGCTTAAAGTTGGTGACACAAAATATCCTTAAATTTTATTCTTCTAAAAAATTTAATAAGAGGCAATAACAGGGAAAGATAGTTTTGACTTAATTACAAGACAAAGAGCCAATTTCACTTGACAATAGAATTGTGTACATCCATGATACAGAATAGGCTTTTTTTACCGAAATTTGTTTCAAATCTCAGTTAGGTCAATTATAGCTGGCAACTTGTTGTTAAGACAAATTGTCTACTAAGGGCAAATATGAAAAAGATTATTCTACTGATAAGTTTAGTGTTGTTTTTGCTTAACAAAGCAGAAGCTCAGTTTACTTTCTTTTTTGATAGTCTGAATAACAATACTTCTAATTGGGTATTAAATACAGGCACCGGCAGCAACCAATGGGTTTGGAATAACGTTTATCAAGGAGATACCTGCAAGTTTATGGGCCTTCCCTTATTCACCGTGCCCAATACGGATAGCCAACCGGCTGCCATAGTTGGCGCTCCGTTTAGTAAGTATCTACATATTAAAGCTACAACAAGTGGTAATTGCACAATGCCTTTTCCGCCATCCAATTGCAATTTTGACGCTGCGCAGGTTACCTCTCAAGAAATTGTGTTGGCTAATCCGATTTCTACAATGGGGATAAATGTGGTTGAACTTCGATTTTGGTGGCTGTGTAATGGCGCTCCCGGGATGGCCTATGGACGTGTTTTTTACAGTCTTTCGGGAGGCGCTGTATGGGCACAACTTGGCAATGATTTAGAATCCCAAAGTACTTGGACCCAAGCTATTCTCAGTGGAGGGAATCTTTCCAATCAACCCAACCTCCTTTTAAAATTTGTATTCGAGTGTAATGGAATGGCTGGCAACGACCCTGCTTTTGCTATCGATGATATTGAATTAATCAACCCTACTCCAATCACAAATTTGCATGCCCCGGTAGCCGTGAATGATTACTTAACCCTACCTTGCAATAGCTTAGACAGTATCAATTGTCTTTTAAATGATTTTGATTTAGATATTGGACAGCCACTCTCACTCACCATTTTAGATAATGCCAATCATGGATGGGGGACGAATGTTAACGGAACCATTATCTACAGCCCAAATCCAAATTACGGTGGTCCAGACACTATAGTGTATGTGATAACGGATGTACCCTACCCAATTAAACATGACACGGCTTTTTTAATAATATCGGTAACCGGCTGTGTGAATACCATACCGATTGCAAACTACGATTTGTTATCACTGCCCTGTAATACAATAAGTTCAGTGAATATTGTAGCCAACGACGTGGACCCAGACACCGGACAGGTTCAAACTGCTCAGATTATTAATTTTCCACAACATGGTACTGCGTCTATTTCGGGAGGTGTACTCACCTATACCCCATTATTAGGTTTCTCTGGCCCCGATACCATCATTTATAAATACTGTGACAATGCTGCTCAGCCGGCTTGCGATACTGCCATCGTGCTGATAAATGTTACCGGATTCTGCGGTCAGCCTGTGATTAGCTTTATTCCTACAGCCCACTATGTTTGTTTGGGCAGCACTGTTACTTTTTACGATGCCACGTTAAATAATCCTTTAACCTGGAATTGGAATTTTGGTAGCGGTTTGCCTTCAACCGCTAATACACAAGGTCCACATACAGTAACATTCAACACCCCCGGGCCGGTGGTGGTTACTCTTGACTGTTCTAATGGTTTAGGTGCAGGCATTCAATATGTTGATACTATTTATGTTGTAAACGGTTTACCAACTGCAGCTTACAATTATTCTCCTCAGTCAATTTGCCCAGGTCAGACAATCACGTTTGTCGATAATTCATTGAATTATCCGAATTCGTGGTCGTGGAATTTTGGATTAAATGCCCTACCGGCAACGGCAAATACAAAAGGTCCTCATCAGGTTGTTTTTAATAATCCCGGGCTTCAAACAGTAACCCTTACTGTTGTAAACGCTTGTGGGTACTCGGCTCCATTAACCCAAACCTTTACAATCTTAGATCCACCTCCACAAGCTTTTTTTACGGCAAGTGCAAACACAGTTTGTGTTGGCAATACGATAAGCTTTAATGATATTAGTAACGGATCCATTTCCTACTGGAATTGGAATTTTGGTTCTGGGGCTGTTCCACAATCGGCTACAGTAGCCAACCCAGGGGCCGTGCTCTTTAATGTTGCTGGTTATTTTCCAATTTATTTATCAGTTTCGAATTCTTGTGGAACCACTACTGACA
>DAIMNW010000167.1:0-5077 GCA_036719905.1 Chitinophagales bacterium | reverse complement strand
TCATAGTGGTGCACCGGGATCAACCGACGACCGACGACGAGGCGCTCCACAGCGGCGACGTGACGCTACCCCACAGGCTTCGGAAAAGGAAATACAGGAAAAAATTAAAAACACCCTTGCACAGTTGAGCGCCGGCTCGGGCAAGAGCAACAAATCGAAATATCGTAGAGAAAAAAGACAAGCACATGCCGAGATAGCCGCTGCGGAGTCTGACGCCGCTTCGCAAAACATGGTTCTTGATGTTACCGAATTTATTTCGGTTAGCGAATTGGCTTCCCTAATGGGTAAGTCAGCCACCGATGTAATCATGTCTTGTATGAGTTTGGGATTGGTGGTTTCTATTAATCAACGACTCGATGCAGAAATTATCGAAATCGTAGCCAGCGAATTTGGCTTTAAAACAAAATTTATTTCGGTAGAAGAAGAGTACGACTTTGAAGACGATGCTGACAAACCAGAAGATTTAAAACCACGGGCACCCATTGTGACCATCATGGGGCACGTTGATCATGGTAAAACTTCACTATTAGATTATATACGTAATGCGAATGTTGTAGCTGGAGAGGCTGGTGGAATTACGCAGCATATAGGAGCCTATGAAGTGTCATTGGAAAATGGAAAACAAATTACTTTCCTTGATACGCCCGGTCACGAAGCGTTTACCGCCATGAGGGCTCGTGGAGCCAAAATTACCGATGTGGCAGTGATTGTTGTATCGGCTGACGACTCAGTGATGCCACAAACCAAAGAAGCCATTAGTCATGCGCAAGCTGCTGAAGTACCTATCATTTTTGCCATTAATAAAATTGATAAAGACGGCGCCAATCCAGAGAACATTAAACAACAACTTGCCGGTATGAATCTTTTGGTGGAAGAGTGGGGAGGTACCATTCAAAGCCAGGAAATTTCAGCCAAGAAAGGATTGAATATTGATTTGCTATTAGAGAAAATAGTTTTACAAGCCGAAATGCTTGAGCTCAAAGCCAATGCTCAAAAGCCTGCCTCTGGAAGTGTAATTGAAGCCACCCTTGATAAAGGAAGAGGTTACGTGGCCACTATATTAGTTCAAGATGGCACCCTAAAAGTGGGTGACATGTTGGTTGCCGGTGCTCAATTCGGAAGAATAAAAGCCATGTACAATGAACGAGGACAGCGTAGAGATGAAGCTGGTCCTTCGGCTCCGGTTCAAATTCTTGGTTTAGATGGTGCTCCACAAGCCGGTGAAAAATTTAAAGTATTTACCGACGAGGCTTCTGCAAAAGAACTAGCCACCAAACGTCAACAAGTAATTCGTGAACAGGGTTACAGAACGAAAAAACATATTACTCTTGATGAAATTGGTCGCCGTTTGGCTTTGGGCAATTTCCAACAATTAAATATTCTTGTGAAAGCCGATGTGGATGGTTCGGTAGAGGCGCTTAGTGATTCCCTGATTAAACTTTCCAATGAAGAGATACAAGTTAATGTGGTATTGAAAGCCGTTGGTCAGATTTCAGAAAGTGATGTGTTGCTTGCCTCAGCCTCTGATGCTATCATTATTGGATTCAATGTTCGACCCAGCGCCCAAGCTCGTCGCCTAGCCGAAAATGAAAAAATTGAGATAAAGCATTATAGCATTATTTATGATGCCATTAACGATCTTAAAGCAGCAATGGAAGGCATGCTCGAGCCTAAAATGGAAGAGAAGATAGTTGCCAATTTAGAAATTCGTGAGGTGTTTAAAATTACTAAGGTGGGCACCGTTGCCGGCTGTTTCGTTACCGAAGGCAAAATTCTTCGCAACACCCGAGTTCGTGTAATACGGGAAGGTATTGTGGTTTACAGTGGCGAATTAGCTTCCTTGAAGCGATTTAAAGATGATGTAAAAGAGGTAACCGTAGGAATGGACTGTGGACTGAACATTAAAAACTTTAACGACATCAAAGTTGGAGATATTATTGAAGGGTACGAAGAAGTAGAAGTTAAGCGAAAACTAGCTTAAGCTTCTTTTCAAATTGCTCCAAATAAAAAACCCTTTCTGAAATTCAGAAAGGGTTTTTTATTTGGATGAGAATGCAATGTTTTACTCGTTGTCTTTTACTTTTTTAATTTCTTCATGCTTCTCTTTCATGTCTGGGTTTCCTTTATGATCTTTCCAATCATGATCATGGCCTTCATGATGCTCTCCTCCCTCGTGATGTCCGTGTCCGTTACCTTCGTGGTGTTCCTTACCATCGCCACGATGTTCTTTCATTTCACCATCGGGTTTGCCCTCATTGTGATGGGGTTTCATTTGTCCCTCATGCTTGCCCTCATTCATTTTCACTTCTTTTAAGTTTTTGTCTTTTCTTACCTGATCAGATTTTACCTGACCCATTTGAGCTTTAGGGGCAGATTTTACTTCTCTAGTTTCATTGTCAACTTTTTTTACAGGTGATGCTTCTTGGGCCATCAGTTTAGAAGAGCCGAAACATAAAATTGTAGCGGCTGCCAAGATGATTTTTTTCATGTTTATTTGTTTTTGTAAAAGGTTAATTGGATAAATTAATTTTTAAGAAATTGGTTGAGACCAATAAACAACGAAAATGGGCCAAAAAAAGCCGCAGTCAAAAATTGACGTGCGGCTTTGATTCAACCAAAAATCTATTTCTTCTGATTGGCATTGTATCGCATGTCGGGTGTGCCGTCTTTTTTCATTGGACCGGTTGCTGATTTACTTTTGCCACTATAACGCTTGTCGGGAGTGCCATCCTTTTTTAAAGGAACATCTGACTTGGTGGCTTTAGCGGTTGAGGCGGCTGGTTTTGTTTTTTCTGCTTTTACTGCAGTCTCAACTTTTTTGTCGGCTTTGGCCGATGTTGCTTTTTTGTCCTGGGCATACAGGCTAGCAGTGCTTACACATAGTAGTGCAACAACAGCAATGATAATTTTTTTCATGTTTTATTTATTTAAATGTTGAAGCAAAACTATGAACAACTTTAGGCTACTCACTTATTGAAATCACAATGAACTGTAAACAGATGTTAATGCACCGTAAATAAGGAATGAATCAATTGCAAATTATATGGAAAGTTGATAAACCACTATGCCTTTGCCGGTGCTACTAGCCTGCCCACCCAAATGACCACTTCCGTGGTCGGAGCTGCTACAATGCCGGAATGTGCCAACATTTTTCACCATGCCATTGGCGTCGCGGCCTTCTATTTTATAGCTAGCTCCTAATTTTAGCGAAAGCTTAAGCGCTTGCTTGGTAATGGTATCATTAGTAGTGCTTACTTGAGTGTGTAAAATAGGCAGCAGTCCTTTGTTTGCCCCATCTACAAATAAAAATAAGGGCGCCTTCGCCGAATCGATATTGGCATAAAAATACGCCTCGTACGGTTTGCCATACTTTTTACATGAACAAAGTGTTAGTGCTAACACCAATATGGCAATATGTTTTTTCATTCTACAATCGCAATGGTTTGATTATTAAGTTAAGGACTTAATCGTTGCCCCCCTCTGGTCGCATTTGCGGAAAAAACAATACTTCTTGTATTGAGTTGGAGTTGGTCATTATCATGCTCAATCTATCTATGCCTATACCTAAGCCGGCGGTAGGTGGCATGCCATATTCAAGTGCACGAAGAAAATCTTCATCCAACACCATTGCCTCATCATCGCCGCGTTTGCCTAGTTCTAATTGCTCGGCAAAGCGGTTGCGTTGATCTATGGGGTCGTTGAGTTCGCTGAATGAATTGCACAATTCCTTGCCATTACATATGGCTTCAAAACGCTCTACCATCCCCGGTTTGCTGCGGTGGCTTTTTGCCAATGGGCTCATCTCTACAGGATAGTCAGTAATAAATGTGGGCTGTATTAATTTGGCTTCGGCAAATTCTCCAAACAGCTCATCAATTATTTTTCCTTTGCCCATTTTAGCATCTACATGTAGGTTTAGCTTTTTGGCCACTTCCCTTAATTGTGTTTCATCCATTCCATTAATATCAATTCCCGTAAATTCTTTAATGGCTTCGAACATGGTATATCGTTTCCATGGGCGTTTAAAATCAATTAAGTTTTCGCCTACTTGAACTTTGGTCGAACCTGTTACATCGATGGCCACTTTCTCAACCATTTCTTCTACCAAATCCATCATCCAATTGTAATCTTTGTACGCCACATACAATTCCATTTGTGTAAACTCGGGGTTGTGAAAACGGCTCATACCCTCGTTTCTAAAATCTTTACTAAACTCATATACCCCATCAAAGCCGCCCACTATTAATCGTTTTAAATACAACTCGTTGGCAATACGCATGTACAAGGTCATATCTAATGTGTTGTGATGGGTTTTAAATGGCCTTGCAGCAGCACCGCCATACAGCGGTTGTAGTATGGGGGTTTCTACCTCCATATATGTTTTAGCATTCAAGTATTCTCTCATGCTGTTTACTAATTTGGTGCGCTTGATAAAAATCTCTTTTACTTGGGGGTTTACAATTAAATCAACATAGCGCATGCGGTAGCGTTGCTCTGGGTTGGTAAATGCATCATGCACATTACCGGCTTCGTCCGTTTTTACTACCGGTAGAGGTTTTAAAGCTTTGCTTAGCAATTTTATTTCTTTACAATGAATTGAAATTTCACCGGTTTTGGTACGAAACACATAACCCTTAACGCCAATAATATCACCCAAATCAAACCAATGCTTAAACACTTCTTCGTACATGCTTTTATCGTCGCCGGGGCATATTTCTTCGCCTTTTACATAAAACTGAATTTTGCCCACCATATCTTGTAATACAGCAAAGGCGGCCTTTCCCATTATACGCTTGCTCATTAAGCGGCCAGCAAAAGAAATTTCCCTCAAAGCTTCATCTTCGGCATTGGCTTCAAATTTTTCAATAATTTCTTTGGATGAAAAAGTCATTTCCCATGTTTCGGCCGGATAGGGGTTAATGCCCTTGTTAATTAATTTTTGTAAGGTTTCGCGGCGGAGTAGTTCTTGTTCGCTGAGTGGGTGCATGTGGAATTTTTTATAACGAATGCAAAAGTAATGAATGCTAACTTATTCTTTGGAAATTGAAGTTCTAGGCCTTAGATCTCCCTCCATACT
>DAIMNW010000166.1:0-5080 GCA_036719905.1 Chitinophagales bacterium | reverse complement strand
GTAAAAGGCGGCGGTTCATTAACAGCGTTACCAATTATTGAAACACAAGCCGGCGACGTTTCGGCCTATATTCCTACCAACGTAATCTCTATTACAGATGGTCAGATATTCCTAGAGTCAAATCTGTTTAACTCAGGAATTCGTCCGGCCATTAACGTGGGTATATCCGTTAGTCGTGTGGGTGGTAATGCACAGATTAAATCCATGAAAAAAGTATCCGGTACTTTGAAATTAGATCAGGCGCAGTATCGTGAACTGGAAGCCTTCTCAAAGTTTGGTTCTGATTTGGATGCAGCCACTAAAGCTGTGTTAGATAAAGGTGCCCGAAACGTGGAAATTTTGAAACAAAAGCAGTTCTCTCCGCTCACAGTTGAAAAACAAACCGCCATTATTTATCTAGGAACTAATGGGTTGTTAGGTGGTGTGGCTGTTAATCGTGTAAAAGAATTTGAAGAAGAATTTTTAAGTCATTTGGAAGCTTCCCATAAAGACACCTTAGCATCATTAGCAAAAGGAAACTATAGCGATGCTGAAACTAAAGTGTTGGAGCAAGTAGCTAAAGATTTAATGGTGAGATACAAGTAATAACAATTTGAAAATTTGAAAATGAGCTAATTTGAAATTGAAATAACATTTCTTTTCAAGTAAAGACGGTAACATTTTCAAATTTTCAAATTATTTAATTTTCAAATTAAAAAAATGGCAGGTCAATTAAAAGAAGTACGCACCCGAATAAAATCGGTGATGAGCACACAGCAAATTACCAAAGCAATGAAAATGGTAAGCGCTGCTAAGTTGCGTCGTGCTACAGAGCGAATAATTCAGATACGCCCTTATAGCCGAAAACTAAGTGAGATGTTGCAAAATATAGTGAGTGGTGAAAGTGATGTCGAAATAAAATTAGCGGCAGTTCGTCCGGTTGAAAAAGTATTGGTAGTAATTATGACTAGCGATCGGGGATTATGCGGCGGATTTAACGCTAACTTGATTAAAACATGCAGAAATCTGATTCATGAAAAATATTCAGAGCAGCAAAAGAAAGGCAATGTAGAGATAATGTGTGTTGGTAAAAAAGGAAATGATTTTTTCAAAAAGGCCTACAAAGTAAATTCAGAAAATGTAGGCTTGCTTGGCACACTTAATTTTGAGAACAGCGCAAATGCTGCAGAAAAAATAATGAACGGTTTTGTAGATGGGAAGTACGACAAGATTGACATTGTTTACAGTCAATTTAAAAATGCCGCCAACCAGGAATTCATTGTGGAACCATTTTTACCTGTGCCTAAAAACACAAATAAAGTATCCACCTCTGCTAAGAAGATGAATACTGACTTTATTTTCCAACCTTCAAAAGTTACTTTAATCAACGAGTTGGTTCCTAAAATTTTGAAAACGCAATTTTTCAAATGTATGTTAGATACCAATGCTAGCGAACATGGAGCCCGAATGACAGCCATGGACAAAGCCAGCGAAAATGCCAATGAACTGCTCAAAGAATTACGCATCAGTTATAACCGAGCCCGTCAGGCAGCTATTACAACCGAACTTACCGAGATTGTGAGCGGCGCTGCAGCATTGGAAGGATAAATTTTATTAAGTGATTAGTTGATTTAATCAGTAGCTAGCGATTCAAGAAAATAAAAAAGCCGCATTCGTCAAGCGGCTTTTTTTATTTAAGTGAGTGTCAGGCCCCCCCAATTTAGAACTCTACCTGGAAACTAAATTTCAATCCCAGCGGCGACGACAACGGGTACAAAGTTTTGTTTAGATAATTCAAACGCCAAACAAAATCTAAGCGAAGCACTTTGAAAATATTTTCTATTCCGCAACTCAACTCCGTATATGGCCCTTTGTTTGGAATACCGAACCAAGGTGTAGGACCGGCAGCATAGTATAGATTGGCCTTACGATTAGCTTCGCTCATATTGCCAATAGCCGCACGACCACCAACAAACGACCGCCACTTTAATTTTTTCATCAACGGAATTAGGCTGAAAGGAAATCCACCGAAATATTGATTCACCCGAAGAGTCACGTACTCATCAGCCACAAACTCGTAACGGTTCATATTGTTGAAAGCATATTTATCGTAGTAATAAGTATCATTACCGGGAAGTACGCCAAGCAGAACTACCGGCAATGTTCCCCAGGTTTTTTCGGCCACCAAAGAATAATAGCAATCGCCAATAACACCGGTACGGAAATTATCATCCAACTGTAATCGTGCTTTAGTGTAGCTAAACTGACTGTTGAGCACACCTTTTAATCCTTGTCGAAGCTCAAGCGATACTATTGGGTAATCGCTACCAATGCTACTTCGTAAAAATTCACCAGCAATAAATTTCTCATGCCAGGCAAATCTCGTTGTAAGAGAAACTTCTGAGTTAACAAAATACGGCGTGGGATTAAATAGTATTCGCTGACCCGGTTGTGGATTTACAAAAGGATTGTAAAAGTATGGATGTAGAAAACTTTGACGATAACTTATTTTTTCACCAATACCCAGTTTCCATTCTTTTAAAAAATAAAGGGTGGTTTCTTCATTGCCAACTAGTTTAGATGGTGATGGAACCCGACGAGCAAAAGCACTGAACAAATTATTTTCACCTAGTTCTTCATCAAGTTGGTTATAGGTTACTACATCATTTAAATACCTCAACTTGGCTTCACATCGAGGCAATTTATTAAATACATAGAGCGCCGAAATGTCATACTTCAATTTGTTGGTAGCTGCCCCATCGAGACTATCTTTAAATAATTTTTTATCAGCAATACCATAAGCCACAAAAGCCGAGAGCATCAACTTGGTCGAGAACAGATTGCTGGTTCGACCACCAAAACCAAGGCGGTGTCCTTCCACATGGTTTCTAGCATAGATATCATAGTAGGGTCCGTATTCAAAATAGTTTTTTACATAATAACCTGTACCCAGTGTGGTAAACAGTTGGCTATAATGTTTAAAAGCAGGAACTTTTTGAATAGTATCTACCAGCTTATAAATATTTTTTTCATTTCGGCTTAACGAATCGTGACGTACGGTGTTCCAGTATTCTTCATTTCGTTTACCCGAATTATCCTGCAGAACAATATCCAATTTGTCTTTAAAGACGGTATCAATGGAAGCTACATTTACTTTATAGTTTTTAAATGAGGTGGTTTTTCGACCAGTTAAACCGGGAGCATCTTTTTTAGCTGAAATAAAATCAACAATAAATTTTTCCTTTTTACTTAACCAGATAGAATCATTGACAGGTATATAATCCTGATAGATGCTCACCCGGCTTACAAAATTTACATTGGCCCCTTTTGCCACGGTCATGCTTATGCGCTTAACTGCCCACGAAGTATCATTAATCCACATATCGCCGACAAAAGTGTTTTCACCGGCACGTTTGGGCGAAAAAGAAATTTGATAACACAGCCGACCGTCAATATAATTTGTATCAATCATCTCATAGCGATAGAACAGTGTACCGCTATTGGCAATCGGACTTATAAAATCTACTCCCATCAAATTCATTCGACTGTCATAAATATTTACATCCTGATACATAGTGCCCAGAAACTGACTGATACTTTCATTTTCGCCACCTGCCAATCGGCTGGCCTTGATTACTTCCTTGGTGGCTTTTGGATTTTTTCGATAATAATAGTCACTCAACGACTCGGTTAAGTACATGGGCAGGTACGGTTTGTCTTCGCTCGTACTATCAATATAATTGTACACAAAATTGAAAGGCTTCAGAATTTTATTGTTCTCCATTTTATTGTTGATTTTATTTAAATCAACTTCCAGCTTATTATATACCTCGTAACTGTATGAACTTAACTTATCCTTATTGTTCGAAATTTTATTTCGCTGAACTCTTCGCAACACAATCAGGGCCGGATTTTCGCCGGCATGAATAACCACCTCCTTCAGCGAAGCTTTTCTGTCTAGCTGAAAATTAATGGTTTGATTGGGTGCCGATGAAGGAGATATTTTAACTTTCTCGTAGCCAATACATGAACCTACCAGGGTGTCTGGTCTGTTTTGTAGCGTAAGTTTATAGTTGCCATCCATATCGCTGGTGGTACCTATGGTGCTGCCGGGAACATACACACTACCGAACGGAATAGGCTCTTCGGTATGAGCATCTGTCATTTTTCCGGTTATAGTAATGGACTGTGCAAAAGCGCCTAGCGAAACAAACAGGCCGACTAAACAGAAAATATATTTCATACTATAGAGGGCTAAATATAACGGCTATTTGAATAATTAATAGTGAAAAAATGAGACTGCAATAATTGCCTTATAAAGTGTGCATTATAGACTGCAATTACCCATAGGGGTTTAGTTTTAAAATAATGTGGGCTTGTATTTTATGGTGCCTGCCACTTACATTTACATTCATTTAAACAACCGACTTGCGATGTACATACATAAAGAAGGAAAACAAACCATACTCCTGACGGCCGGGGTGCTGCTGCTGATACTTTGGCTTGTTTTCTACTTAGCCGGATCGGGAAATGAATGGTTAAAAATAGCACTCTGCCTTCTTGCTGCAGGCTTTTGGGGGTTTATCATTTCCTTTTTTCGAAATCCCAAACGAGTGCCGGCCGGTGATAACAATTGTGTAGTGGCCCCGGCCGATGGCAAAATAGTAGTGATAGAGGAAACCGAAGAAACCGAATATTTTAAAGACCGAAGGTTGCAGGTAAGCATTTTTATGTCGCCGGCCAATGTGCATGTAAACCGAAATCCGGTAAGCGGAACGGTGAGTTATACTAAATATCACCCCGGCAAATATCTGGTGGCCTGGCACCCTAAATCATCCACCGAGAATGAACGTAATACGGTGGTTTTCAATACCGGAAAGCAGGAAGTACTTTGCAGGCAAATAGCCGGTGCGCTGGCTCGAAGAATAGTGAATTATGTAAAACCCGGCGACAAAGTAGAACGCGGCGCCGATTTTGGGTTCATTAAATTTGGCTCCCGGGTAGATGTTTTTCTCCCTTTAGGCACCCCGATTAACGTTTCCTTAAATGAAATGGTGCAGGGCAACACAACTATTTTGGCTAAACTGTAGTATATTTGAAC
>DAIMNW010000165.1:0-5096 GCA_036719905.1 Chitinophagales bacterium | reverse complement strand
CAATACAAGCTGGAATTATTGCAAGATTTGGAAGATGGATCTATTTCCTTCTACACCCAAGGTAATTTTACTGATTTGTGCCGCGGTCCACATATTCCTCATACCGGCTTTATTAAAGCCATTAAGCTAACCACCATTGCCGGCGCCTATTGGAGAGGAAATGAAAAAAATAAGCAGCTTACTCGAATTTATGGTATCACTTTCCCTACACAAAAGGAGCTAGACGATTATTTGACTTTAGTAGAAGAAGCTAAAAAACGCGACCACCGTAAAATTGGTAAGGAGATGAGCATCTACACTATGGACGATGATGTGGGTCAAGGACTTATACTTTGGATGCCTAACGGTACAATCATTATAGAAGAGTTGGAAAAATTGGCTAAAGAAACCGAAGAGGCTGCAGGGTATAAACGTGTGGTAACACCGCATTTGGCCAAAGAAAACATGTATCTAACCAGTGGTCACCTACCTTACTATGCCGATAGCATGTTTCCTCCTATGGAAATAGATAATGAGAAATATTATCTCAAACCCATGAACTGCCCTCATCACCATAAAATTTTCAAAGCTGAGCAGCGCAGTTATCGCGATTTACCCTTGCGACTGGCCGAGTATGGAACTTGTTATCGTTATGAGCAAAGCGGCGAATTATTTGGATTGATGAGAGTACGCTGCCTGCACATGAACGATGCTCATATCTATTGCACCCGAGAACAATTTGAACAGGAGTTTAGAGCAGTGAATGATATGTATCTCAAATATTTTAAAATATTTGGCATAGATAAATACGTAATGCGGTTTAGTAAACACGAGCCAAGTAAACTGGGGCAGAAATATGTAAACGAGTCGGAACTTTGGATTGAAACCGAAAACATGGTCAGAGAGGTATTGATAAGTTCAAACATTCCGTTTATAGAAGTGCCTGATGAGGCTGCCTTCTATGGCCCTAAAATCGATGTTCAAATTTGGAGTGCCATTGGTCGTGAGTTCACTTTGGCCACCAATCAGGTTGACTTTGCTCAAGGGCGCAGCTTTAATCTAGACTACAATACACCTAACAATAGTACTGATACGCCTCTCATTATCCATCGTGCACCGTTGGGTACTCACGAGCGCTTTATCGGATTTTTGATAGAGCACTATGCCGGTAATTTTCCAACATGGTTAGCGCCACAGCAGGTTGCCATTCTGCCAATCAGCGATAAGTTTAACGACTATGCTTCAAGCGTTCTTGCAAAAATGCGAAGCGCCGGTATCCGTGTTGAACTGGATGATAGTCACGAAAAAATAGGCAAGAAAATACGCGATGCTGAATTGAAACGTATACCGTATATGCTCGTCATAGGCGAAAAAGAAATGAATGCCAACTCAGTGGCTGTACGAAAAAAGGGTAAAGGCGATGTAGGAGTAATTGGCGTTGACGAATTGATCAATCAGCTGCAAGCGGAAATTAGCAGTCGCATTTAATCAATTTTGAATGGATAAGCAGCTCGATAGTAAAACCACTGCCATCATCACTGGCGTAAGTTCAGGCATTGGATTGGCCCTAGCCAAATTATTGTTACAAAATAATATAGCTGTGGCAGGGTGGGGGCGTAATGCGCCGGACATTAAAGATCCGAATTTCCTTTTTTGCCCTGCCGATGTTAGAAATTATCAGCAGGTGGAATTGGCTTTTAAAAAAACCAAGGACCATTTTGGGCCTATCACCTTTCTTATTAACAATGCCGGTCTTGGTTTTTTTGCAAAAATAGATGAACTCGAAAACGAGCAACTAGAAGCCATGCTCGACACCAATATTAAAGGCGTGTTTAATGTAACCAAAACGGTGGTACCCTTGCTCAAATCGCAAAAATTTGGAACCATTATTAATATTTCTTCAGTCGTAGGATTAATGGGCATACCCGAAGCCAGTGCTTATTGCGCTACCAAATTTGCTGTCAGAGGATTATCGGAATCACTCTTTAAGGAGCTTCGGCCTTATGGTATAAAAGTTTGTTGCGTTTATCCCGGTAGTACGAACACCAATTTCTTCATCAATCAAGAAAATAATGCAGCCAACAGCGATATGATGAGCGCCGAAGATGTAGCCAGCTCAATTTTACACCTTCTACAATCTCCTGAAAACCTGCTTCCGAGCGAACTGGTTTTGCGGCCAATGAGAGTGAAACTTTAGCCACTCTTGCTGACATTCTTTCTTGTTTAACTGCTTTATACTGACTAACTTACATCTTCGGTAGGCACTTCATGTCATACTTACAGATTAGAGGCTATGGATTACAAATTGATACCTATCGGGAAATCAATGAACCAAAATAACCTAGCCATATGAACTTAAATAATTTTACCATAAAAGCCCAGGAGGTGGTACAGGCTGCACAGCAATTAGCCTTCAATCAAAAAAATCAACAGATTGAAAATGCTCACTTGCTATCGTCATTGCTTTCTGAAACAGAGGATACCATGGATTATTTACTCAAAAAAAATAATGCCAGTGCCAACGCCATTCAGAAACGTAACGAGGCAATACTTAAAGCCTTACCCACTACAGCAGGCGATGCCGGTCAGGTGTTATCCAGAGAGTTGAATACAACCGTTTTAAAGGCACAATCATTTTTAAAAGATTTTAAAGATGAATTTGTGAGCGCTGAACACTTGCTGCTAGCCTTAGTGACTGGGATTGATGTGGTTGGTAAAATGTTAAAGGAAGAAGGGTTGACCGATAAAAATCTGAAGGCAGCAATCCTCGATTTACGAAAAGGTTCAACTGTGAATTCTCAAAATGCTGATGCGCAATACAATTCATTAGAGAAATACGCCAAGAACTTAAATGAAATGGCTGCTGCCGGCAAACTTGACCCGGTAATAGGTCGTGATGATGAAATCAGAAGAACGCTGCACATTCTTTCTCGAAGAACAAAGAACAATCCAATTTTAGGTGGGGAGCGGGGTTTGAGTAAAACCGCCATAGCCGAAGGCATTGCACATCGAATAATGAATGGCGATGTACCTGAAAATTTGAAAAATAAAATTATTTACGCACTAGATATGGGCGCTTTGATGGCCGGCGCCAAGTTTCGTGGCGAATTTGAAGAGCGATTAAAAGCTGTTATTAAAGAAGTTACGGAGAGCAATGGAGGCATTATTTTGTTCATCGACGAAATTCATACCCTAGTAGGTGCAGGCGCCACCGAAGGGGCTATGGATGCAGCCAATATATTAAAACCAGCTTTGGCACGTGGCGAATTGAGAGCCATTGGTGCAACCACTTTAAATGAGTACCAAAAATATTTTGAAAAAGACAAAGCTCTGGAACGTCGATTTCAGAAAGTAATGATTGACGAGCCAACTGTCGACGATGCTATTTCTATTCTTCGTGGGTTGAAAGAAAGATATGAGACCCACCATAAGGTGCGTATTAAAGATGAAGCCATCATTGCAGCTGTCGAGTTATCGAGCCGATATATTAGCGATCGATTTCTGCCTGATAAAGCCATTGACTTAATGGATGAAAGCGCTGCCAAACTGCGATTAGAGATGGATTCACTGCCCGAAGAACTGGACGAATTAGACAGAAGAATTCGTCAGCTGGAAATTGAACGCGAAGCCATTAAAAGGGAAAATGATGACAAAAAAGTGGCGGAGTTGTCGGAAGAGATAGCCAATCTTTCAGAAGAAAGAGATTCGTTTAAAGCCAAATGGCAAAACGAAAAGAAGGCCGTAGATGCCATTCAGCAAAACAAAAAAAGTATTGAAGAATTTAAGTTACAGGCCGAACAAGCCGAACGTAGTGGCGACTATGGCAAGGTGGCCGAATTGCGATATGGCAAAATAAAGGAGGCAGAAGCTGATCAAATAAAACTACATGCTGAACTTTTGAAATTAACCGATAGCGGTAAGCGACTTTTGAAAGAGGAGGTGGATGCTGAAGATATAGCTGAATGTATAGCCAAAACCACCGGCATTCCGGTGACTAAAATGATGCAGAGCGAAAAGGAAAAACTGTTGCATCTGGAAGATGAATTGCACAAACGAGTGAAAGGCCAAGAGGAAGCCATTGTGGCGGTGAGCGATGCCATACGTAGGAGCAGGGCAGGGCTAAGTGATTTAAAACGACCAATCGGTTCGTTCATCTTTTTGGGAACTACAGGAGTGGGTAAAACAGAACTAGCCAAAGCCTTAGCCGAGTATTTGTTTGACGATGAAACCATGATGACCCGAATTGATATGAGTGAATATCAAGAAAAGCATACAGTGAGCCGCCTGATAGGTGCCCCTCCAGGATATGTGGGTTATGATGAAGGTGGGCAATTAACTGAGGCCGTTCGCAGAAAACCTTATAGCGTTGTTTTGCTAGATGAAATTGAAAAAGCGCATCCTGATGTGTTCAATGTATTGTTGCAAGTGCTGGATGATGGCCGATTAACCGATAACAAAGGACGTGTTGTGAATTTTAAAAACACCATCATCATCATGACGAGCAATTTAGGTAGCCATATCATCAGCGATAATTTTGATAAAATAAAAGATGAAGATGTTGAAAAAGTTTATCAAAAAACTAAAGTAGAGGTAATGGAGTTGTTGAAGAAAACCCTTCGACCTGAGATTTTGAATCGTATTGATGAAATATTAATGTTCAAGCCATTATTAAAAACGGAAATTCATCAGATAGTGGAGTTGCAACTCAAAGACCTTAAAGACAAACTGACCTTGCAAGGCTATGATCTGGAACTTACTCCATATGCTGTTGACTTCTTGGCCGAACAAGGTTTTGAGCCACAATATGGTGCCCGACCGTTGAAACGTTTGATTCAAAAAGAAATCACCAATGCCCTCAGTAAGAAATTGCTAGAAGGAAATTTAGATAAATCGAAACCTTTATTGGTTGATGTGTTTGATGGGGTAGTGGTGGTGAGATAAATGAACTGATTAATAAAAAGAAAATTGGAAAGGGCAACGAATTTGTAGTCGTTGATTAACTTCGGCTAGTACGGTAGTTTTAATACAAACTCACTTCCCAAATTTATTTTGGATTTTACTTCAATGCTACCCTGGTGGTTTTTAATTATGCCAAAAGCAACTGAAAGCCCCAAGCC
>DAIMNW010000326.1:0-1325 GCA_036719905.1 Chitinophagales bacterium | reverse complement strand
GGAACTTCGAACCCAGGTAGTAGCCTACTGCCTAATAATATGGGTAACCTTACTCTCAATTTAACCACTGCATACAGTGGTAGCTGGCAGATGGGAGGAGCGATAACCAACATTCAAGGAAATCTTACTGTGTTGCAATTTGGAACCACCACCCAACGGGCTTTGCGATTTACAACCTCAGCCGGCACCATTCCTACAATCAACATTGGCGGTAGTGTGAATTGCAGTGGTGGCATTATTGAATTCAATTCAGGAACCACGGTGGTTACCAATCTGAATATTGGTGGTTCAGTCAATCAAAGCGGAACAGGACAAATCAGATTTACTACCAGTACCGGAACTGTAAATGCAAACATCACCGGTGGCTTAACAGTTAGTGGAACAGGGGCATTTGCTCCAGGTACTGCCAGTACACTAAATTTTGTTAACCCGGGTGCCGGCGATATCAATATTACTACCACAGGCACAATAACCAATACCAGCATGAACATAGCTGCCGGACGTACTTGCAATCTGGTTTCTAATCTCACCATTCCAACGGGTAAAACGTTGACAATAAATGGTACTTGTACAAATAATGGTTATACTACCACTATTACAGGAACAGGTTCATTAACGGTGAGCAGTACAGGCAAATTCAATATGGGCGCTGCTGCATTACTTACTGGCACGGGTGTGTTTAATGCGCAATCGGGTTCTACCATTGGCATAGGCTCACCTGCAGGTTTAACCGCTGCAGCTACCGCCTCGGGCAATGTGCAAACCAGCACTCGTACTTACAGCAGTGGAGCTAATTATATTTATAATGGAGGGGCCAGCCAATCTACCGGCAATTTCTTTACCGCTACTACGCCTACGGCCAATGCCGTAGCTTCGCTGGAATGTGCTGTAGGAAATGGCAATACCCTCACCTATAATGGTGCAGCTAGCAGCGGTTTTACTACGCCATCAATCAAGTTAACATCGGGCAACATGGCATTTGGTGCTTCCTCAAACTTTGTTACCATTAGCAATACAGGCAATGTAACTGCAACAGGAGGCGATTTTAGCGGCAGCATAGGCAAAGTAATTTTTGCCAACGCAGGCACGGTGAGTGGCACTGTTCATTTCCCTGTAGTTGAATTAAATGGCCCGGTTGATTTTGGTTCGGCTTCCACCATTGTTGGTTCTATGAATTTGAAAGCTGGTGGTTCGGTAAATACCAATCCTCCTAGCTATGCTACTAATTCGATACTTTACTACAGCGCTGGTGGCAATGTGACCCGAAGCCTTGAATGGAGTGCCGCATCAGGTGCAGGTTACCCATACAATGTGGAGGTGGTGCA
>DAIMNW010000325.1:0-1327 GCA_036719905.1 Chitinophagales bacterium | reverse complement strand
GGCAAGAGCAGCAGAAACGTGGTGCCGGCATACAGGCCAAGGCTTCGACACCGGTTTCGGCGGCACATCAACTGCGGCTGGAAAACTTTGTGCTCCGCGAAACCTGTCGGGCGGATAGCCAAACTGCTAAAAGTAATTTTTTAATGGGCGCAGGAGTTGATTCACTAAAAATTTTTGAGAAAAAAATTGGTGACACCCTAGATTTCGATAAGTTTCCTCCTTCTGCTATGGCTCGTGATGCCGGTAGGCCGGTGGTTCGAATTTATACCATCCCTCAACCCGGCATTGAGCCCCAAGGCTGCGGCAGTGGTTTTATGGTTTCACCCAATTTAATGATTACCAACTGCCACGTGTTTCCACAAAAAAAAGATGCTGACAATTGCGCCGCTAATTTCTTTTATGAATATACAGCAGAGGGCAGTAAACAATTGGGCATTGAGTTCAGGCTGCGACCTGATAAATTTTTTATGAATGATGAATCGCTTGATTTTGCCTTGCTATTTGTAGAACCTATCACCACCGATGGAAAAAGCAAACTGAGTGATATCAAATTTTTGCCGCTGATTAATACGCCCGGTAAAGTGATAGAAGGCTCAGCTATTAATATTATCCAATATCCGCTTGGGCAACCTAAAACCTATGCCTACACCAATAATGTGGTAAAGCAGATATTAGAAGATACCGGCCGTATACAGTATACCACTGATACATTAGCTGCCTCATCCGGCTCCCCTGCATTTAATAACGACTATGAAGTTTCGGCGCTTCACCATTGTGGGGTACCCTTTGTACAGAATGGAAAAATACTGGATGTGCATGGCCAACCTTGGGATGGCGAAACAGAAGACGATGTGCAATGGGTGGCTAATGAAGGAATCAGTATTAGCCGAATAGTTGCACATCTTGAAAAACAAAATTTGACAGATGCTACACAAGCCAAATTGCTAAACGAATTACTTACACATACACTTGACCCCGTTCTAACTTCTACTATTGATACCAAACCAGAAACCATTCAACCCCCACCACCCCCTATGGAAAACCAAACGCCTCAACAAGCTCCTATCATTTTAAATGTTTATGGCAATGCTCACATCAACGTTAACGGTACAGGCAATAACGGCACACCTGCCATTAATATTGAAACTGCTGCCACCGGACAGAATTCTTTGGAGACTGCTCTCCATTTTGACGAAAAGTATGATAACCGAAAAGGTTACGACACAAAATTTTTGAAAGGATTCACCATTAAATTGCCATCGGTGGATGCCAAGCGAACAAAGGAACTGTATACTGAAAAAGGAAAATTGTTGGTGCTCAATTATCA
>DAIMNW010000324.1:0-1328 GCA_036719905.1 Chitinophagales bacterium | reverse complement strand
ATGAAGAAGCGCTATTCGCAATTATTTCCACCAGGTGTTGAATGGGATGCTTCAAAATTCAATTCGTGATACATCCGGCATAATTAAATAAACTTTTACCTTATTTATTTTAAACACAAGCCCCCTTGTAAGTAGTATGCAGATGAATATCTTTATTGCCCAATAATGAACACTTCTTATTTCAATAACCAATTGTACATCCAAAGCCGATATGATGAATCCTAAAGTAGACTGGTTTTTTGATAAAAAAACTAAATGGCAAAACGAGTACGCAGAATTAAGGAAAATTATTCTGGCCTGTGGGCTCCATGAAGAATTGAAATGGGGATGCCCCTGCTATAGTTATAAGGGGAATAATGTGGTACTCATGCATGGCTTTAAAGAGTATTGTGCAGTATTGTTTATGAAAGGTGTCTTGCTCAAAGATTCTAAACGAATTTTAATTCAACAAACCAAAAATGTACAAGCTGCCCGGCAGATTCGCTTCACTACTTTACAAGAAATAGAGAAAAGCGCATCTACTATCAAAGTGTACTTGAAGGAAGCTATCGCTATTGAAAAAGCAGGACTCAAAGTAGAATTGAAGAAAAGCACAGAGTACGAAATGCCTGACGAATTTCAAGCTGTGCTGGCAGATATGCCCGAACTGAAAAAGGCATTTTATGCCCTTACGCCTGGTCGTCAAAGAGGCTATCTCCTTTATTTCTCATCGGCCAAGCAATCGAAAACACGGGAGGCAAGAATTGAAAAGTATATTGAAAAAATCCTTCGGGGAAAAGGCTTGGAAGATTAATTGAAAGCTAACAATCGTGATCAGTTTGATAGGTATTTGATTAAAACTTATAGCAGAACCACCGCCTCTCAGACATGAAGATAATACCTATTCAACTTTAATAAATTCATACTATTATTGAGGCTCTTATCGTTACTTTGGTATCCGAAATAATTTACAAATTGGCATGTTAAAATCATACTCCATAATTGGTTATACTTTAGTGGTGTTTGGCTGCATATTGGTTAGTTGTAGTGCTTCCCGAAAAGTAGAACTAACCGGCGACCGAGCTTACGAACAGAAAGAATATCAAACTGCTGCAAAACTGTTACAGGAGGAATTAAAAACCACAGCAGGTAAGGAAGACCGAGCAAAAAAAACGCTGCAAATAGCCCGGTGTTACGATTATTCGAACAAAAACAAAGAGGCGGCAGAATGGTATAAGAAGGCTTTTGACGCCAGTGACGACCCGGCCTGGTTTTACAAGTACATTGATAAGCTTAAAACCGCCGATGAATACGAAAAAGCCGTAGATGAGCTTAAAAAATTTGCCAAG
>DAIMNW010000024.1:0-19020 GCA_036719905.1 Chitinophagales bacterium | reverse complement strand
TTGCTGCTTTAAGGGCTAGCTTAAATTCACGTGTACCATAAAAATTATACAATTCCATGTCCCAATTAGTCACCGAAGCCAGATTCATGGTTTGAAAATTGACATAGCGAACCCCACAATCTTTGGCCAATCTCACAATGTCAGCCATCTGCATAAAATTCTGCTTTAGCACGACCATATTAAACATAATGTCGGCCCTTTTATTTTTTGAAGCCGCAGCAATTTCTCTCACATTTTTAATAAAAAAAGAATAGTCGCCTTGCAGCCGAATGGTATCGTATACTTCATTCATACCATCAATGGAAATTTGAATGGTATCAATTTTTTCAGCTAACCGCGTAGCAATTTCTACGCTTTTTGGTAGATGGGCATTGATAGAAATGGCAATAATAATTCCGTCGCTTTTTGAACGAATATAATCAACACTTTCTTCCAACTGTTTGTACATCAAGGTTTCGCCCAAGCCTGTAAGACCAATAGAATCGACATAGGGATAAGCTTGATCCACTATTTTTTTCAACTGGTCAATTTCGATAAATCCTTTATCCATTTTATCACCATACTCATACTCTCGTGGGCAAGTGATACATCGGAGATTGCAATGATTGGTCACCTCAATCATGATAGAGGAAGGATGAGCTATTCGAGTACTGCCCCCCCAGCGCAAAAGCTGAGAATAAGCTTTATTACTTGTGTAACGAAAAAAATTGAGTCCGCCGGGTAAATTACGCAACCGGAAAATGGCTTTGCGCCATCGTCGTCGCATACGGGCAGGCTGGCTGCTGCTAAATTCATTCATTGGGCAAATATAAGAATAGATATGCTTGCACTTACATTTTATACTAAATCAAGGCCTATAACGTGGGCAAAAGCTATTTGTTTTGCTGATATAGGGATAGAAAAATGATGTATGATTTTTAACAATTTTTTTTGGTCGGTAGAATCAATAAAAATTACCTTTATCGATATTAAACTACAGAAATGAGGCGTTTATTTTTTCTTCTAAGCCTGCTGCCGGCATTCTGCTATGCAGCCAATGATACCCTCTTTGCTTTCATCGAAAATGGGCAGCCTTGCATACACCATAGCATTACTACCAAGCAGAATTTATTCCGGATTGCCAAGCATTACCAGGTGGTATCTTCAGAAATCAAGAGAATAAACTCGGGCTTAAGTGATACCCTTAAAGTGAGTAGAAAAATTAGCATTCCACTTACTACTTCCAATTTTACATACGATGTGGTGGCAACAGGATCGGCTGCAGAGGTAAGCCCTGTTTATTACACTGTAAGAAAAGGTGAAAAGATGTCGCAGGTATCTGCCCACTTTTTTGATGTTCCGGCTGCTGTGCTGGTAAAGCTGAACAAACTTAAATCGCCGCTGCTCACCGCCGGACAAACCCTAAAGGTAGGATGGCTCTTAACCATACCCTATGTTATTCCTGGCAAGGATCCAGCCATCAAAACCTCCCTTAGTCAAGCTAGGGAAAAGGAGTTGCCAGTATCCACCGGGGTGGACCCTGTGAGTATAAACCCTTTGCATAGCCCTGAAATACAAGAAGTTAAAAAAGGAGGTGAAGATGTGAACCCCATCAAGTTGAAAGTTGAAACGGCAACCAACCGGGACTCAACCCAATATCAAACTGAGGCAGATGCCGTAACCCAAGTTGACCCTTCTCGATCCCCTTTTTACATGCTTTATATACAGAAAGCAGCCATGCCAGAGGATTCGACCCAGGGACCAGCACTTAAATTTAACGCGACAGATGGGAGCAATATGCCTCAAGGTTACTATGCCTTGCACAATAGGCTACCAATTGGGAGCATAGTGAAAGTAAAGTTTATGATGAACGGTAATATTGTATACGTTAAAATTTTAGGAAAAATCCCCGATATACTTGGAAATCAGAACAGTATGATAAAATTATCGAGCCGTGCGGCTGACGATTTAGGCCTTACGGATGAACGATCCTTAGTACAAATTTGGTTTCATGCCAATTAGGCAAGCCTTTATGCCATTGAAGTGCCTGTTGAAACAACGCTTTTGTTTAAAAAAGAAGGCCGTTTTTTCTAAAAATGATGCAACGAAAACCGCTTTAAAATTGTTTTAAAAATACGGTAAGTTGTTTGATCATACTACCCCCATTTTTTGCTGATTTAATCCTTAAAAATAATCTGAAAAAATCGGCTAAAAATTGATATTTTTACCCAAACGCAAAATTTATTAATTATCTCATTGCTATAAATTATAATTCACTCATTTCTATCCTCAACAACAAATGAAAAAATTACTTTTTCTTTTCCTCACACTATGCCTGTCGTATCTTTCATCCATGGCGCAATGTCCACCCAATCTAGATTTTGAATCAGGTGGATTCATTGGCTGGAGTGGTTTTACAGGCGCTAATCCCGGAACCGGTGTTAGCGGTATTTACACATCGACCACCATTCCGGGTTTTGTGATTCCACAACGGCATGCTATCACACCTACTAACTACAACGGTGTAGCAGGTATGGACCCGGTTGGAAACTTCCCTGTAGTGGCTCCGCTTGGAGGAAATTTTTCTTGTATTCTTGGTAGTGAAAATATTTGCACCGGATCAGGTGGTAATTACAAAGAGGAGAAATTGACCTATACATTCATGGTTCCGGCAGGTATGAACAATTTCTATCTGACATTTTTGTACGCAGTGGTATTAGAAAATCCGTGTGACGCTTCCCATACAGCAAACAACAATGCGGCAACGCCTTGGTTTGTAATTCGAGCCAAAGATTTAACAACCGGTGCAGTTATTTCATGCGATAGTTTGCCATTTAACCCTTGTAACAGCACCCTTCCAGGCTTCACAGCCGCTAACGCTTGCGGACGTACCTGGCAGTACAAACCTTGGTCTTCAGGCCTCATAAGACTTTCTGGTATTCCCGGACATTCTATTTTGATTGAAGCTGTTGCCGCCGACTGTGGATTTGGTGGACATGATGGCTATGGCTACTTTGACTTCCTATCGCTTTGTAGCAACAATGCCATCGTATCGGGCTATTGTCCCGGCTCCTCTACGGCCACCTTCACAGGTCCGGGTGGATTTGCCACTTATACCTGGATGGACTCAGCCATGACAACCATATTGGGAACTAATGATACTCTAATTTTGCCGGTTGGCTCTCTTCCTACTACAGGAACCTTAACAGTAAATTTGGCCATTACTCCTTTTGGAGGATATGGCTGCCCTGATACTTTGGTTTTACCAATTACCTTGTCTCCCGGACCGCAGGCGCTCACGGCATTTATAGATAGTTATTGTATTAACACCCCTCTTCAGTTTTGGGATTCTTCTACAGCCGGTGGAGCAGGCTCGTTTCTTGTGGGGTACCAATGGAATTTTGGCGACCCAAATTGCCCGGCGGCACAAAATGTGAGCACCCTACAAAATCCCGTGCACGTTTATTCGCAACTTGGCACCTATAACGTGCAGTTGATTGTTTTATCATTCTCAGGTTGTACCGATACGCTCGATACGATTGTTCACATCACCAATGTGCCTCCGGTCTATCCGCTAACGGCTTCGCCCGATACCATTTGTGGTAATCAACCAACGGTACTACATTGGGGCGGTTCGGCGCAGGCCGGTTATCAGTATGCTTGGAATATCAATGGAGGCGATTCATTAGCCGGTAACTTTTTCTGGGTAGATTCCATAACGTGTTCGTGGACATCGCCGGGTATGCACACCGCCACCATTACTGCCAATCCTATAGTGCCTAGTGCTCAAGGTTGTCAGAGTGTAACGTCGGTCAATGTGTTTGTACAGGGATTGGCACCTACTTTCTACTTAGATGGCAATGATTCCATTTGCTTGAATCAGAACACCACGATAACGGCTTATGGTAGTCCACAAAACTGTGGCGCAAGTATAATTCCATGTACTAATGGTGCCTATCACAATGTGGGTGCATTCACTAGTACCACAAACAATTTACCTACCCCATTCCTAGGCTGGTATATGGATGGGCGAATTCAAATGTATTTTACCCCGGCAGAGTTAATAGCCGCAGGTATGACAAGCGGCGGACCGATAACAGAGATAGCATGGGAAGTGATTAGCAAAGCAAGCACCATACCTTACAATAGCTTTACCATTAGTATGGGTTGCAGTCCTAATTCTGTATTTAACACTGCTGCATTCGATGCCACCACAGCAACTTCTGTAGTCTATGGACCAGTTGCGTATAGTACCACTACTGGTATGAACAACTTTATTTTAAACACTCCATATGATTGGGATGGGGTATCTAATTTGCTAGTAGATGTTTGTTTCGACAATTCATCCTGGACAGGTTGGGACTATGTGAAGACCACTACTTTGGTACCTGCTCGTGTGGCTTACGACTATGCTGACTTGTCGACTACTAGTGGATGTAATGCCCTTACCACTCCACTTACATCGACCATTCGCCCCGACACACGATTCAGAGCTTGTGGCGGATATATACCTGCCGGAGCTACTATCAATTGGACCATTCCACCTTCAACTACCAGCATTGGTACCGGAACATCCATTACAGTTTCACCTGCTGTAAGTACGGTTTATCGTTGTACAATCAGCGATAATGGCTGCCCGAACTATAAAGATTTTGCTGTGAATGTATTAACTGTGAACACAGTGAGTGCAGGCTTGGACGATACCATTTGTTCCAATTCACCGGTAACCCTAGTAGCTACTGCTACCGGTCCACTGCCTCCATCACCTCTTACATGTGGTGCCAATAATACCATTTGCGGTACACCTGCAATTGCACACGTAGTGGGTCTGGGTACAGATAATACAAACGTGAATACTATTACAACAAGCAATACCGACGGACGCATGCTTTTCATTTATCGCAAAGCGGATATTATTGCCGCTACAGCCGGCGGTATTACTGTGGCTAGTACTATCTCTCAACTTGCCTTCAATATTTTGACAAAAAACACCACAGGTAACTTTGCTAATTTCACCATTAAGATGGGTTGTGTGCCTTTGAACACCGCACTTCCTGCAGATTTTTATCCATCAGGAACATTAACAACGGTTTATGGTCCGGCTACATTCACACCGGTAGTTGGTTGGAATGCCTTCAATCTTTCATCCGTGTATGATTGGAATGGTAACAGTGATATAGCCATTGAAATTTGTTACAACAATGTAATTCTGCAGGCTGGTAACCTAGCCGATGTTTACGAAAAAACGAATACTGGCTTAAATAATACTGCCATGGTAGCCTATGTAAACAGCCCAACTGGTAGCGGTTGTACACTAAGTTTCTTAACAGCTACCACCACTAACGTCTCCGCATTGCGACCTAATTGTAGATTTACAGCCTGCGCCGCAAATGTGGGTGTATTCAACTATCAGTGGACAGTTGTTTCTGGTCCAGGTACCATTACCAGTCCAACTAACGACACCACCACAGTAAATGAAAACGCTACCACAACTTATCAAGTACTCTTGATGGGAACTACTCAATGCCCTGTTACAGATCAGGTAACGGTTCATTATATGCCGGGTACTCCGATTATCGTTAATACGGACACAGTTGCTTGTTCAAATGTGCCAGTAGTTCGAACCTGCTTTGCCACCAATGCCACCAATGCTGCCGGTATCACTTGGTCAACAGTTAATGGTAGTGCATTGAGTTGTGTAAACTGCCTCAATCCTACAGTGACGGTAAATCCGGGAGTATATGATACCGTGATTGCGGTTTACAACTATGGCACTGGCTGTATAGTAACCGATTCATTTGTGATTAAAGTAAACCCTTACCCAACTTCTACCTTCACTAAGATAACGCCAGTTTGTATAGGTGCAAATACTACCCTAACCTACACCGGAACAGGTAATGCTGCAGCCACTTACAACTGGAACTGGGGTACAGGTGCTCCGGCTCCTACTAACAGTCAAGGGCCTCATTCAGTGAATTGGGCAACAAGCGGTTGGCAGGTAATTACCCTTGATGTAACGGCTAATGGATGTACATCGCCGGTAACTTCGGATTCGGTTTATGTAGCTCCAACTCCATTATCGCCTTTCACCATTACCTCAACCTCAACGGTGGGTGCTATGGCAAACGCCTGCTGGTTAGATAGTGCAATCGTAACTTTCACAGGAACTGTGAATAATAATCCGGTTGCTACTGCTCCTACTTACACTTGGAATTTTAATGGTGGTATAATTCAAAATGCAGCCAACCCAAATAGCGCAGGTCCATTTGAATTAGAATGGAACACTTCTGGTGTTAAACATCTATCACTAACTATTACACAAGATGGTTGCTCTTCAACCATGAGTTTTGATTCGGTATTAGTAAATCCGCTTTTGACAAGTCCGTTTACAATTGCGCCTTACCCGGCAATTTGTGCCGGAAGCAATGTTACTACAACATTTACCGGTACTCAAAATGCAGGAGTTGCTTATACTTGGACACTTGGTGCTTCACCGATTGCTAATATTACTTCTGGTCAGGGGACTACTTCTGCACAAATTAATTGTCCCAATGCAGGAACGTTACTCATTCAAATGCAAGCTTCCATTAATGGTTGTCAATCTCCAATAACTACCGATAGCATAAAAATTAATCCAATACCTCAAGCTTCATTCACGAGTACCAGTGGAGCTGCTTGTTCGGCTGTGCCTCTCACACTTACCTTTAATGGTACTGTAAATAATGGCCCAAGTGCAGGAGCGCCTACTTATACTTGGAATTTTCAAGGTGGTACGGTTAGCCCCGGAGGTAATAGCGCCGGACCGCACACCATATCTTGGGTTGTAAATCCGGGTAGTTCTGCGCCTACCGAGAACGTTTCGCTTACAATCACACAGGATGGATGTACATCGAACACATTTGTATTGCCATTAGTTATTCACCCTTATCCAATTGCCGGCTTGAGCAGTGCTGATCCTTCGGCTTGTTCCGGTAGCCCAATTGTGGTAGGAACCAATACAAGTATTACCAATTCTACTAATGGGGGTGTAGTCACTTACAATTGGAGTTTCAGTAACGCTCCAGGAGGTGCCATACCGGGTGCCGGTCCACAAAACTTTACTTGGAACAATCCGTTGCCATGTGCCGAAAATCAGATGGTTTATTTAACCATCAGCCAAGATGGATGTGCTTCTAAAAACATGGATTCATTGCAAGTTACAGTCAAATCTATCCCAACAGCTTCCTTCTCTCTTGCGCCTTCACCTGTTTGCGTAGGCACTACGCCTGTACTTACCTTTAATGGTATTACTTGTGTGAATGGAGGTGTGGTTGGCTTTACTTGGAATTTGGATGGAGGTGCTGTAAGTAGCGGAAATCCGAATGTAGGCGGCCCAATTAGTGTACTGTGGCCAAATACAAGTAATTCAACTGCCACATACAATCCATCGTTAATAGTGTCACAGGATGGTTGTAACAGTGCTCCATTTATAGCCCCTGTTTCTATTTTCCCAATTCCTAATTTCCAAATATCGGGCCCATCACAATTCTGCGATGGAGAAGTAATCACTTTGGATGCAGGCGTTGGTTTTGCAACGTACCTTTGGACTACCGGTGCCAGTACCCATTCCATCAATGTAAATACCAGTGGAACTTATACGGTGAACATTGTTGATGCCAATGGTTGTACATCTACCAATTCAAAAACAGTTTACTCGAACCCAATTCCTATAGCTAATGCCGGTACTGATGTGGAAATTTTCAGAGGCAACTCAACTATGCTTAACGGAACCAAGAGTTATGGTGGTAATGCTTATATCTGGATGCCTAAAGAATATGTAGATCAAACTACTTCGGCTATTCCATATGCTACTCCACCTAAAACAACGCCATTTGTGCTTACTTATACAAATGACCTCACCGGATGTTCAAGTACAGATACCGTAATTGTAAGTGTGAGAGAGTGTGAAGAAATATTTGTTCCAAATGCCTTCACACCGAACGGTGATCAGGTGGACGATTATTTCATGATTTTGAATCCTAATGCATTTTATCGATTGGTGAGATTGGAAGTATATAACCGTTGGGGTGAAATATTATACTCTACCAACGATAAGAACTCAAAGGGCTGGGACGGTAAATATAAGGGTGTACCACAAGAAGTGGGTACCTATATGTATAGCATCATAGCCGATTGCGGTGGAAAGCAAAATGTACAGTTGAAAGGCGATGTTAGCTTGATTAGATAAATCACCTTTTTTACCTACAAATTATCTAAGAAGGCGACCTATTTTAGGTCGCCTTTTTCTATGATAGATTGGGTAAAAAATACTAACAATTTTTGCTTAAAAACGTAACTTTATGGGTTAAGTTAGGGTCTTACTATCGTCACTTTAGAAATCACAAATTAGATTGTTGAATAAACTTTCTTTCATATTGCTAGTGCTCATTTGCCTTGGTGTAAAATGCTATTGTCAAATTGTGCAATGTCCATATAACATTGATTTTGAATCGGGAACAACCAATGGATGGCAATTTTATAATGGCGCACCCGACTCTGCACATAATTTCATTGGCAATGTGCCAGGTGGGTGCTGCCCAATAGTAACCAATAATGCCGGGCTAATACCAACCAGAGTTCAAGTAACATCGTTGGGAAGTTTTGATCCTTATGGAGGTTTTCCAATGGTTGGGCAAGGAACCCACTCATTGATGATAGGCAACGACTATGTGCAGTCGGAGGCCGACAGAGCTACATTTCGGTTCGTGGTTCCAACTAATATCATTCATTACACGTTGGAAATGTATTATGCACTGGTATTGCAAACTGGTGGTAGCAGCCATACCAATGCCCAACAAGCCCGTTTTAATGTTAATATTTTTAAAATAACCAATGGATTTCCAAGCAGCACGGTTCCATGTGCTCAGTTTGATGTTATTTATGGGGCTGGATTGCCTGGTTTTTACCAATCGCCACTTGCCCTAGATGCTTGGTGCAAGAATTGGGCAATTGCATCCTTTGACCTTTCTGCTTATCTGGGCGATACCATTGATATAGATGTTTCGGTAGGTGATTGTGCGCTAGGAGGTCACTTTGGATACGCTTATGTTGATTTTGCATGCGGAAATTTCACCATTCTCAATGGTTACTGCCCTAATTCATCTACCGCTACCCTTGTAGCACCAAGTGGTTATTTAGGATATAACTGGTATTCCAATCCCAACTATACCGGTTTGCTAGGAACTAATGATACCATCACCATTCCAGCTCCTGCCGGTCCAGATACCTGTTATCTTGTAATGACTCCCTTTCCCGGCTTTGGCTGCCCGGATACTCTTCAATCTATCATTTTACCAGCCCCTTTGCCAACCGCCAACTTTGGATTTCCAGATAATTATTGCATTCAAAGCGTAGTCCCATTTACCGATAGTTCCCTGAGTAATCAGTTGGGTGTAGGTATAGCTACCTGGAAATGGAACTTCGGCGATCCGAACGCCAATTTGTTAAATCCAGATACCTCGTCGTTACAAAATCCAACCCACTACTATACGGCCTTTGGGTCTTATGTCGTCAGTCTGATTGTTACTACCAGCATGGGTTGTAAAGCGGATACCATTTTCAAAACCATTCATATAACTCAACCCATTCCTAGTTTACCTATCACGGCCAGCCCACCAACCAAATGTGCAGGGTCGGTGATAACCTTGCATTGGACAGGAGGTAATCCTTTGCCTGGATACTCTTTTGTTTGGGGTTTGAATGGAGGAATGCTTACTTCGGGTGGCAACCCAAATGGAATTCCTGGTTTAGGAGCTGTAAATGCAAATGTAATTTGGAACAATGCCGGCACAAAAAATGTCACCTTAATTGTTACGCCACCTGGAGGGAGTTCGGTTTGTCAGGCTTTAAGTTTGCTAAGTTTTGTGGTAAGCCCCAAGCCACCTGATTTTAATCTGATTGGCGCCGATTCTATTTGCCCTCATCAGCCTACCACCATTTGCCCAATTGCATCCCCAAAATATTGCAATCCAAATTACACAGCTTGTACTACCTTAACCCAAGTTGATGTAGGAACCGGAATTTCAAACAATTTAGGAGCCCCATCGCCATATATTGGTCTTCATTCAGATGGTCGAATGCAAATGGTTTTTAGAGCCAGCGAACTGCTTGCCGCCGGACTAGCTCCTGGCAAAATATCGTCACTTGCATTTTTTGTAACCAACAAGTATTCCACCACCACGTTTCATGATTTTAGTATTAAGATTGGTTGTGTTTCATACTTATCAGTTGGAAATATTTTTGATGCACTTACCCCCCTTACTTTGGTTTATCAAAATCCGCTTTTACTCACCACGGTTGGCTATAACACCTATAATTTCATTACCCCATATAATTGGGATGGAAGCTCTTCTATTCTGCTGGAAGTATGTTTTGATGGATTAGCCCCAACTTCGAACGATTATGTAGCACAAATGTTCACCCCAACAGCGCAATGTCTTTTCTTGAATAAAGACAATGATTTTGGATGCACGATGACCTCACCCAACCCTACAATAAGTTACTTAAGACCTACCGTTCGTTTTGGTTTTTGCCCAGCTAATCTACCAAGCAATGCTATCTATACCTGGACCACCGTACCTCCCGGCCTATGGTCCAATTTAAATCAATGTGTTACTGTTAATCCGGCTAATACCACTTCCTATCAGTGTATTGTTTCGTTAAATGGCTGTGTTACAGCGGATACTTTCACCGTAACTACTGTAGCACCAAACACAGTTTATGCAGGACACGATACCATAGTTTGTGATCATGTACCTATCCAATTACATGGGGCTGTTACAGGTTTGTTACCACCTAGCCCGTTAAATTGCGGTCCGGCTATAAGCCCATGTAACAATGTTCATACTGTATCGGTTGGCACATCGGCTGATAGTACGCTTTATCCTACTCCTTATTTGACTTTTGAGGATGGCAGAATGTTAATGTCGTTTACTCGAACAGAATTGGCTGCGGCAGGTCAAACAGCAGCCGGAACCATTAGCTCGATAGCCTTTAAAGTGGTGCAAAAATATACCTCACAACCTTTCTCCAATTTTACAATCAGTATGGGTTGCAAAAACCCTAATTCCAGTTTACCCGGATTATTTCCAACCAATCTTACTCCGGTTTATGGACCCAACCTAGTTTACACTAATCTAGGATGGAACACCTATCCACTTAATGTTCCTTTTAACTGGGATGGGTTAAGTGATTTGGTGGTAGAAATATGTTACGATAACGCCACTCAAGGCGCAAGTGATATTGTTGAAAAATCATTCACCAATCAACCTTCGATAATGTGGACAGCCAATAATGGCGGTTATGCCGGATGCAACATGTTAATGAATACACCGGGGTCACTAAACTCTATTGCAGGGTATTTACGGCCCAATGTGCAGTTTGATTTTTGTACCGCTGACACAACAACTTTTAACATCTATTGGACTTCGCTAAATACTGCCGCTGGCCAAATTCTTTCAGGTGCAAATACCACCACCCCCATGGTGCAGGTAACTACCACTACCGATTTTCTTATGCAACTTCAAGGATATTTACCTTGCCCCGTTTTTGACACCGTAACAGTAACCTATCAGCCACCTCCTGTACTTATTTCGAGTAATGATACGAGTGTATGCCGCGGAACCCAGGCCCAGCTGGATGTAATAGGTGGTGGCAGTTTAACCTATCATTGGACATCAGCTCAGGGCAGTGCACTCTCCTGTTCAGCCTGCTCATCACCATTAGCTACACCATGGGTTAGCGATACATTTTTTGTCACATGCGGTTATGCTGCTTGTGCAGGATTTGATACCGTGGCAGTAACCGCTTTGCCTGTGCCTGATGATACTTTTACTTTGCAAACACCTGTTTGTAAAAGCCATCCATCTTTAATCAGTTTTGCAGGAACCACTCTTCCCGGTACTGTTTACAATTGGAACTTTAATGGCGGTACAGTGATTTCAGGATCAGGTGCCGGACCTTATCAAGTGATGTGGAACTCTTCCGGTCCAAAAACTGTAACGTTGACTACCACTTTAGGACCTTGCTCCAACATTAGAACAGACACTGTTTGGGTGCTTGATTCGTTGACTTCTTCATTTCTTTATGATAATAATATTTGTGGCTTAGATTCTGTGCTTTTAATCTATACCGGAACTTCCCCAGCCATAGGTAATCTTATTTGGAATTATTCTCCTGCTTCGCCTGCCGGAGGCAATGGTTTTGATAGTTTGTATGTAATTTATCCTGCTGCCGGAGGAAACTTCAACCTAACACTCTCCGTCAATTTGTTTGGATGCATCTCTCCTACTACAACTCATCCAATAACGATTTTAGAATCTCCCATTTCATCCTTCTTTTTTACAAAAGACACCTTATGCTGGGGCGATTCTGCTACCATTATTTTTAATGGTCAGTATGATCTTAATGGTGGACCGGTTACTTACAATTGGAACTTTAATGGTGGTACAGCTACCAATTTAGGCAGTACACCCATGGGGCCATACAAGGTTCATTGGGCAAGCCCAGGTATGAAGGACATTAGCCTTTCTATGTCTCAAGGAGGATGCACCTCACCTCTCTTTAAAGATTCGCTTTTGCTTTCACCAGCTCTAAGTGCTAGTGTAGCCTTATCACCAAACTCGATTGTATGCGTTGGTGCCACTGCTCATGCTGTTGTTTCAGGACCTATGGTGCCTAATTCAAATTATATTTGGTCAGTTTCAAATGCATCTGTTACTACCGGCCTAGGAACCAATTCAATTTTTATGAATTGTAATCACCAAGGTATGGTCTATGTGAATGTGCAACAGGAGATAAATGGCTGTTACTCTAACATGGCTCGTGATTCGGTTAGAGTAGTGAATGTTCCAACGTCCAATATTTTATTTCAAGATACTGATGTTTGTGCTGGCAATCCAATTACTATCACGTATGTGGGTAGCTATGATACTCTCTCTAACATTCTTCCAATTTTTAACTGGCAATGGGGTGGCAATGCCATTGTATTCAAAGACACTCTACTTTTCGAAACGTATCACGTCAAATGGAATAATACTACCTCTCAAACTTTAGTGCAGTATGTTTCACTTCAGGTAATTCAATACGGATGTGCTTCAACACTAAACACACAACAGATAAATGTGCATCCTGTAACTAAACCTTTGTTGTTAGTTTCGCCTCATACGACATGTCCAGGCGATAGTATTATGATTCATGCCTTAAGTAGCACCTTGAATTCTAACGGAGGGCCTGTTACATACAATTGGTGGTTTACCGGCGGTAATTATGTACCACCAATTAATCCAGCTGGGGTTTATCATGTAAGCTGGAGCAATACCACAGGAGTTAAAGAATTAAAGTTTATCACATTGCAAATTAGTCAAGACAATTGCAGTAGCCAGATGATTTATGATTCCGTATTTGTATATCCACGTCCTACGGCATCTTTCAGTTTGAATCCAAATCATATTTGTAGTGAGAATGTAACTGAATTTATTTATAATGGTACCTACAACACTTTTGGAGGAGCCCCCCTTTTTATTTGGAATTATAATGGGGGAAATCCGAATGTAGCTGGATCTACACCTGGACCTGTTGAAGTGACTTACCAAAATCATACTTCTAGTTCACATACTCTTTACCCAACCCTTGCTGTTTATCAGGACGGATGCTATAGCAATCTATTTACCGATACGCTAATTGTAGATCCTAGCCCCTATCTCAACATTACCGGGGCACATGATTTTTGCTACGGTGATTCAATCACCTTAAAAGCCACTCCCGGTTTTACGCGATATGAATGGTCAAATGGAGTAACCCTTGATTCTACGAAGATATTTGAAGAAGGAACCTACTTTGTAGAAGCGTACAATTCGAACAACTGTATGGTTACCAAATCATCAACTGTATATCTTTATCCTAAACCCCTTGCTGATGCAGGACCCAATCAAACAACTTATAGTGGCAACTCGGTTACACTGAATGGATATGGGAGTAAAGGAGGAGATGTTTTTTATTGGACGCCTACCAACTTGTTAAGCGATTCAACTTCTCCCACCCCTTACGCTCTTCCTGCACAAACCACCACTTTTACTCTCCGATACAGTAATAGTTTGACAGGCTGTTTTTCAACCGACACCATAGTAGTAGCTACTCTGGAGTGTGAAGAGCTATTTATCCCCAATGCATTTACTCCTAATGCCGATGGTGCTGATGATTATTTTATGATAGCTAACCCCAAAGCCATTTATAAATTATTGCGTTTGGAAGTTTATGATAGATGGGGAAACCTAATCTATGGTACAGTAGACAAAAATGCCAAAGGTTGGGATGGCAGGTACAATGGAATTGATGCCGAGGTAGGAACTTACGTTTACTATATTCTGTATGAATGCGGTGGTGGTAAGCGAATGGAGAAAAAAGGAGATGTTACACTACTGCGCTAAACAGCGATTTATTTCATTTACCCATAAAAATTGGAACGTTTTTTTATGAAACTTTTTATATCGATTCTCCTATCGAACATTGTGCTGTGTTCTGCTGTTCACTCACAAAACCTTATCTTGAATGGGAGTTTTGAAACCAACACTGCAACTGGAAACACTTTGAATCTTACTTCTAATTGGGCTTCAACAGTAGCCTCTTCCTTTGAGGTGGATGGAGGTTCAATGGATTTGATTACTTCCAATAATTGTGGAGTAGCTTCGAATGGAAATTGGTTTGTTACATGTTCGCCAATAGGTGGAACATGGCCTTATTTGGCTTTCAGTTTAGAATTAGCAGTACCCCTTTCTATAGGAGCACAATATACCCTCACATTTGACAAACGTTTTTGCGGACCTAATAGTTCACCTATTGATGTTGGACTTTCAAATGATAGTTCATTGATGGGAATGCCCATACATACTTTTTCAGCCCCAGCTACTAACAGTTGGACCTCAGAAACATACGTTTTTCAAGCACCGATAGCAGCCAAATTTCTTTCTGTTAATGTAGGGATAGCAGGCTCTACCGGTACAGTTGGTCTGGATAATTTTAGCTTAACAGCCACAACCACTAATATAGAAGGGGCAGTAAACCCAAACAAAATTTCGATAGTAAGTACAAATCAATCCAACAGTTTATCGTTTATGAGTTCATTTATAAACCCTGAGCCTTTTCAGCTATATAACGCAATTGGAAAGTTGATAAGGATTGGCCAAATAAATAACGGATATAATCAAATCGATTTAAGCTCACTAAGTAGTGGAGTGTATTGTATTAAAGTTGGTAAAGAGAAAGGAATTGCTTTCCACGTGGCCAGATAATATTCAAATTCTACTTTCCGATACAAAATTTAGAAAAAATAGTATCCAGCAAATCCTCATTTGTAATTTGCCCTGTTATCTCACCTAAAGATTGAAGAGCATAACGAATATTGGCAGCCAAAAGATCACTCTGCAAATTGTGTTCAATTCCTACTTGTACATTCGCCAAGATATTAGATGTAGTTTTTAGGTTCTGGTAATGCCGTTGATTACTAACGACCGAACTTTCGTTGCCTAATTTATCCTTTGTAACACTTGTATATAAGAACTCCTTGAGTTCATTCACTCCGCTTTTTTTTAGGGCGCTTATCTTCAACATATGTAAATTCTTTATAGTTAGATTTGCATCTTCAGAATCTAAATCAATTTTATTGGCTACGAGTATTAGCTTTTCAGGCTGAATTTTTAAATTTTCGACTTCAACTTTCAACTCCTCCTCTTCTGTAACACTTGAATCAAAAACATAAATCACCAACTGTGCTTGTTCAATTTTTTCTAATGCTTTTTCTACGCCTATTTGTTCAATCACATTATCTGTTTGCCTAATTCCTGCTGTATCAATCAATCGGAATAGAATACCGTTGATATTTAGAATTTCTTCAATTGTGTCACGAGTAGTACCGGCTATATCACTAACTATTGCTCTTTCTTCATTGACTAATGTATTTAGCAATGTCGATTTGCCACTATTCGGTTTGCCTACAATAGCTACTGGCACTCCTTCTTTGATGGCATTTCCTAGTTGGAATGATTTTAAAAGTGAACCTATCTTTAATTGCATTTCGGCCAACAGCTGCTGTAGTTTGGTACGGTCAGCAAACTCAACATCTTCTTGTGAGAAATCCAATTCCAGTTCAATTAAAGAAGCAAACCAAATCAAACGCTCACGAAGCTGCATAATTTCACTACTAAACCCACCCCTCATCTGTTGCAAGGCTAATTGATGTGATGCCGAAGAATTAGCTGCAATCAAATCTGCAACTGCTTCTGCTTGGGCCAAATCCATTTTTCCATTGAGAAAGGCACGTTGGGTAAATTCTCCTGGTCTGGCTAAGGCACATCCGGCATCTAAGAGCGTTTTCAAAATAGTTTCCTGTATAAAAGAAGAACCATGACACGAAATTTCAACGATATCATCGCCTGTATAACTATGAGGAGCCTTAAAAATACTTACCAAAACTTCATCTAGTATCTTGTCGCCCGAAACAATTTTTCCAAAATGAATGGTATTGCCTTGCTGTTTGCTTAAATCCTTTCCTGTGAATAATGGATTAACAATCTCTACAGCTTTTTCGCCTGCTACTCTTATGATACCAATGCCCCCGATACCAGGAGGCGTTGCTAAGGCAGCAATAGTTTTATTCAGATTGTATTTATACAACATAGATAGTTCAGTAGTCCACGGTTATCAAATCAAGCAAGCTTCATCAGCCAATAAACTCTGTATGTGAAGTTTTGGTTATTAACCAAAAGTATAAAATATTTAGATGGTCAGTAGATATAGATAACGGCTAAATAGTACCTATTTTATGATTCAGAGATGACTTTTTTATTTTTCAAGTCCTGAATCACCAGAAGTGCTATTAGCATAAAAAAGAAAGGCCCTACTTTTATATTTTCGATCATGTCGCTTAGCATATTATCAAAAACTACAACAGCGAACATAACCACTAATGCTAGTACCCATTTTTTCTGTAGAGTTTCTTCGGTTTGAATATAAATCCGCTGTCCTTCAACCAGCGCTAGATAAACCACAATTAAAAATAATAACAGTCCTGGAATCCCTTGCTCTACAAGGACAAACAATAAATAATTGTGACAGGTACTCTGTTCATGATTGCTACTTACCCAAGTTGTAAACAACGATACCGAGTAATTTTTGTAGTTTTTTACAAATCCTCCCTGTCCAAATCCCACAAGCGGTCTTTCTCGAAACATTTCCCAAGCTGCTACCCATCTGTATAATCGTTCTGCACTGCTAACATCATGAAGTTCACCGGTTGCCGCCAAATGATCACTTAAATTATGATGGTAAATGGTTTTACTATATTCAGGCGCAAAACGCATGAACCTGTTCTCGTAGGTAATATACCCAACCGCCAAAACTAAAATAGCCAATGTAATTTGCACACCAGTTTGCAGATGCTTTAGCTTTAAAGCAAAAAAAACCATTGCGGCTACCATTACAGCCAACCAACATGTACGTGTAAATGACATGCCAATGGCGAAAAGAACGACAGGAATACTAAAAAAGAGGAAGATTCGCTTTACACTATATGGTTTATACCAATACCAAGCAACAAAAAACATGGGAAGCATGATAGATAAAAGTGATGCATAGTCAACATGATTATGATAGAATGGAATGAGAGGATCATTTACATGATCAAATTCAAAATTGTAAGTGGAAAAACGAATCAAGGTCCACAGAATGGTAAACAGCATGGGCAACGAAATGAACCAAAACAACTTACGTTGATCTTCTTTTGATTTTATTAATTGGGGGGTTAGAAATAAAAAAGGAACGATATACCAAACCTTAGCTAATAAATATTTAACGGAGACAACAGGAGTTGTTGAGAAAATAGCCACAATCAACATCCACAGAAAACTAAGTAAAACCAGTTGAATTAGACTATGCTTAAAAAAATCTTTTGGTACTGTTGCCCAAGGGTCTTTTAAGAACTTGATAAGCCAGATTCCGGTTAAGATAATCATCAAAGGTTCAGCCGGAAAATCGAGCGTCAGGGAGTCGGTGAGATTCCATTCGTGTGATAATGGCAAACTGATTAGGATTGCCCAATACAGCCATTTATAATCAAATATCAATAAGGCTGTAAATAGAATCAAAAACGGTAATGCACATAGTATATAGTTTTTCAAAACAATTCCCACCAGAAAACATAGAAGCATACCTATCGTGGAAACGACAAATAGTTGCTTAGCGTTTACTTTGGCAAGTATGGAGAACAATCTGTTGACTACTTAGTTGTAATTAATAAATGGAATTCAAATTGGGTCAGCTTGTATCGAACCTATTTCCCAATGATGAGGTGCTTCACCTTCTCATATTTATCAATCACGAGTAGAAAAATAACAGCGAATACAAAAGTACATAACAAAGTAGCCACCACTATCATCCATCGAATGGGTTTGTCTTTCTTTTCATCAGGATATGCTTTTTCAATCACGTTTATGGTGGAATAATCATTTTGAAGCGAACCTTGATACTGCTCCTTCAATTGCTCCAACTTGTTCAAGTCGCTAACGGCAGCCCGTTTTAATGATTTTAGTGTGCTATATTGCTCTGAAGTGTCAGCTCTATTCAAAGGTTTCAATTTAACCAAACTATCACTTAATTCAACAATATCCTTCTGTTTATCAATCGCCTTCTTCTCGAGCATGGTTAAAATTTTGTGATTGGTTACAGAAAAATAGGCCTTCATGGTGGAGTCGGTTACACGTGCTATATCATTGGCCATTTGAGCAGCCAATTTATTATCAGTATCCCAAATGGTAACTTGCACGGCGCCCAGTTCAGTTCTAATAATGTTCGAATTGTCTTTAAATTCTTCTCTAACTTTTGTCTTATTGTATTTCCGAGTGCTATCAATTTTATAATGCATTCCCAGATTGTATTTCCTAATCATGTACTCAGTAACCGGTGACGACTTGGCAATGGCTAAGGCTCGGTCTACATCTTGCTCAACTCCAA
>DAIMNW010000164.1:0-5207 GCA_036719905.1 Chitinophagales bacterium | reverse complement strand
TTTGTGAGGCCACCGTATGGCGCCAAATCAATTGGTATAAACGCAATTGGTCGGCATCTACATCAATATCAATATTTTCAAAGTAGGTAGGGCGTATAGCTTCGTGAGCCTCCTGTGCATTGGCACTTTTGCCTTTGTATACTCTTCGCTGATGAAATTGAGGGCCATACATTTTCCCGATTTGTTTTTCGGCAGCATTCAAAGCCTGATCACTCAAGTTCACCGAATCGGTACGCATATAAGTAATGTGCCCGGCTTCGTATAAGCGTTGTGCCAACATCATGGTACGCGACACATTCATATATAATTTTCGGCTGGCTTCCTGCTGTAAGGTAGAGGTAGTGAATGGGGCCGATGGTGTGCGTTTACCCGGCTTCACATCAACACTTGCCACAGTATATTTTGCGCCCTTGCAACTCCCCAGAAATTTTTCGGCATCGCCTTGCTGTTCAAATTTTTTAGGCAAATCGGCTTTAAAGCCAACCAATTTTCCATCCCGTTCGGCCAGTAAGTAGGCCACTACTTTATAGAAAGAATTTATTTGATGCCCCTGTATGTCTCTCTCTTTTTCTACAATCAAGCGAACTGCAACCGATTGTACACGACCGGCACTTAAACCCGAACCGGCAGATAATTTTCTCCATAGAATAGGCGATAATTCAAAACCAACTATTCGGTCAAGAACCCTACGAGCTTGCTGAGCATCTACTAAATTTAAATCTACTTTACGTGGATGCTTAATGGCTTCTAGGATGGCAGGCTTGGTGATTTCATGAAAAACAATTCGCTTTGTTTTAGTCACATCGAGCCCTAAGGCTTCACATAAGTGCCAGCTGATGGCTTCTCCTTCACGGTCTTCATCCGTTGCCAACCACACCTCTTCGGCTTTTTTAGCTAGCTTCTTGAGCTCCTTTACAACATCTTCCTTATCCTCACTTATTATATAAGTAGGCGTAAAATTGTTTTTAATATCAATGGCTTTATCGCCTTTGGCTAAGTCTCGTATATGACCATAGCTGCTTTTTACGGTGTAATCTTCGCCCAGATACTTCTCAATAGTTTTGGCCTTAGCCGGCGACTCTACAATCAACAAATTCTTTGACATACTTCGTTTTTATGGCTTCTTCCCGATTACTCGGTTGCCCGTTTAACTGTCTGTGGTTACAAAAAAATTTGTGCAAATAACATTTTAATAATTGATACCACCAAATTTGATTTTGTGGATAAGGTAAAACCGTATGATTAAATTTTTTACTCGTTTCTGAAAAACTAGTAGAGCATTTGCCACCACACAGTTTACTTTTACGTTTGTGGGTATCGATAGAGAAGAAAGTTTGAAGAACACCATTTTTTCAAATTTACCGGTTTACGGCCCATGTAGACAGACCTCGTTTCTCACAAAAACAAAGACTAATCTTAGCTATACGAAATGAAGAAAATAGTTGTAGTAGCAGGTGCTACCGGAAACCTAGGCGGCAAAATAGTAAATGCCTTACTGGCCAAAGGAGCCGAGGTGAGAGCCATTGTTCGATTAGAGACAGATGCTAAGAAAATAAAAGCGCTAGAAGAAAAAGGAGTTAAAGTATTTCAGGTTGATACCACTAAGCCAACTGAAATAGCAAAGCATTGCCTTGGAGTTCATTGCATCGTTTCGGCTTTGGCTGGTTTACGAGAAACCATAATAGATGCACAAAAAGTATTTTTAGATGCTGCCATCCTAGCGAATGTTGAACGATTTATTCCAAGTGATTACTCCAGCGATTTTACTAACCTGATTGATGGCCAAAACAGAAATTTGGATTGGCGCAGGGAATTTCACCGCTATCTGGACAAGCAACCCATAAAGCCTACCACCATTTTCAACGGGCCCTTTATGGAGCTTTTGACCACCGATATGCCGCTTATACTTTTTAACATAAATCGAATTTTATGTTGGGGAAACCGGAATCAAATTATAGAATTTACAACCACTTATAATATGGCTGAATTTACCGCTCAGGTGGCATTAGATGAGAGCACCCCAAGATATTTAAGAATTGCAGGCGACAGACTTTCTTGCAATGATTTTGTAAAATTACTCACCGAATTAACAGGTAAAAAGTACAAACTACTGAAGCCAGGAGGTATTGGACTTTTAAACTTCATGATTGCTATGACCCGTTTTTTTTCACCGGGCAAAAATGAACTTTATCCTGCTTGGTAAGGCATGCAATACATGAGAGATATGATGGAAGGGCGAATTATTTTTTACAAATATGACAACGAGCGATACCCTGAAATAAAATGGACTACTGTTAAAGAATTTTTAGTGCAGGAGAAGGTGAGCGACAGATAAAACCTATAACCAAACAGGTAACTAACTCTGCAACTTTCAAAAGTGATTATTGCTGTTTAGTGCATAACTGATAAGAGCTGACTCTGTTCAATTATTGATAGTAAAACCTGAAATCTTTACTCGAGAAAGAATTGGACTAAACACCTTAACTTCGTTCGGATCATAAGAGAGGAGAGAAATCGCAGTTCAGGATGGAATACGGCACAAACGTCTACTTGTTTTCTTCAAGACGAATAATTTAGTACATGGCAAACAGACCAAAACTAAAATTAAAGCTCACAGCTTACGACAAGGCATTAGAGGCATTGGGCTGGGCGATGCTAGTTGCAACTTGGAGTATCACAATAGCTTCCTACGCTAAATTGCCAGCTACCATTGCAACTCATTTTAATTTTATGGGTATGGCAGATAGCTTCGGTAGCAAAATCAACATTTTATTGCTGCCTTCGATGGCTACAGTATTATTTGTAGGGCTGACAATTCTAAATCTGTATCCAAACATTTTCAACTACCCAACTAGCATTACTGAAGAAAATGCCTTTCGTCAATATAGAAATGCTACCCGGCTGATAAGATAAATTAAACTGATTGAAGTGATTATTTTTGGTTGGATTGCAATACAAACAATTCGACTTGCTGAAGGGGGAACTGGTCATTGGGGTAATTGGTTTTTGCCTTTAACTCTGGGTTTTATATTTATTCTACTATTTTATTTTGTTGCCCAATCAATCAAAGCAAAATGATGGGCAAATAAAATGTAGTGTTAATCAGTCTCAAATTAATCTTAACAAAAAAACAAAATCAAGATGACTATTAAACTTATCATTTTCCTATTGCTCAATTTTGCTGCACTTGCGGTTGGGGGCTTGTATACTGGTAAAGGAGTTCCTTCTGATTGGTACATGAATCTAAACAAAGCACCGTGGACACCTCCGGGTTGGGTTTTTGGTGCTGCCTGGACCACTATCATGATCTGCTTTAGTTTCTATATGGCTTTTGCTTGGTCGGCTGTTGAGGATAAAAAACTGCTGGTGATTTTATTTGCCATTCAGTGGATTTTAAATGTAGGCTGGAACCCAACCTTCTTTTACTATAACAAAGTGTTAGCAGCCCTTTGTATTATATCAGCATTAACCCTTCTAATCGCTTTCTTTTTTTACTTCTATTGGCCATCCTTAAAGATTAAATCGCTTTTTATAGCACCTTATTTAATTTGGCTAATTATTGCAACTTCTTTGAATGGTTATATCTTATTTAAGAATTAATCATCAGCACGTTAATGCACAATAAACTGTCAAGCTATTTTTATTTTTTGCGACTGATAAAGGATTAATTGAGAATTTCTATAAGTAGATTCCTTATACCAACCTAGAAATAAAGATCCCAGAATGTAATTTAGTTCTCCTAGCTTCGTTTAATAAAAAAACTGACCAAACAATATGAAAAAGACAATTCTAACTGCAAGCATCTTGATTATTACAACTTATGCTTTTGCTGGCAAACCGCCCGAAGCAGTGATTCGAGCATTCAACCAAAAATTTCCGTCAGCCACACAAGTAAGATGGGGCAAAGAAAACACAAAGGAGTGGGAAGCCGAGTTTGTACTGGCCAACGTTAATACAGCAGCCAACTTCAGCCCAACCGGAGAGTGGTTGGAAACAGAAATTGAAATTCCGGTAGTCGAAATTCCGGAAAAAATACTAACTGCGATTAAACAAGCCAATCCTGGCTGTAAAATAACCGGAGGTGACAAAATTGAAAGTGCAAAATATGGAAAGGTGTTTGAAGCCGACATTGTAAATGGTTTGAAAAAGAAAGAAGTCGCTTATAAAGAAGATGGTTCGCCAATTAAGTAAACGAGAACCACATGCCCACTGCTCAGTTAAATAAGGTTGCCCAAATCACTCTGATTTTTTGGTTAATGAAGATTGTTGCCACCACCTTGGGTGAAACTCTTGGCGACTTTATTTCTATGACACTGAACTTGGGATACACTGTTGGCATAGCTATTACTTTTACATTTTTTGCAGCTACTTTGCTTAGCCAGTTAGTAGTGAAAAAATACGTTCCGATGGTCTACTGGATGGTGATTATTGGTACTACAACTCTTGGAACTGAAATTTCGGACTACATAGATAGAACCTTACACCTTGGTTATACAATAGGCACCTTTATACTGGTAGCTGGCTTGCTACTCACTCTATTAGTCTGGTTTTCCAAATACCGCAATCTGGAGGTTTATCCGATAGTTGACAAACAGAAAGAATTTTTTTATTGGATAGCCATTCTGTTTTCTAACAGTCTTGGAACGGCCTTCGGAGATTTTCTTGGCGACTATTTTGGTTTAAGCTATCTGCAAGGTGCCTGTGTAACAGGAGGAGTAATTTTGCTTGTAGTATTGCTTCACTCCATGACAAAAATAAATCACAGCATTCTGTTCTGGATAGCCTTTATTTTCACCCGACCGTTTGGCGCCACCTTTGGCGACTTACTTACTAAGCCGCTCGAAAAAGGTGGTTTGCATCTCGGTACATTAAATTCTTCTCTCATATCAATAGCCGTTATGGCCATTTTACTTTTTATAGCCCACCGCCAACAGAAACTAAATGAGGATGAAATGAAGGAGCGGCCTAGCATACAATAGTAAGGGTTTCCATTTTGAAAGGTTTTTTGCTTTGGGAGTATCAAAGTGCTTCCTAAAAATCATATTATCCTAGAACCATGTATCGAATTGTCATAATAGATAGCATAGGCTATTAGCACATGCTAACAAACTTTTATCGCCAAATTGCTTTCCTGTTTTTTTTATTCCCAAAATTTGATTTCATTTGTCTAAGCAGCGAACAAGAGAACCGAACCCTTGTTGCTTAAC
>DAIMNW010000163.1:3949-5254 GCA_036719905.1 Chitinophagales bacterium | reverse complement strand
ACTTGGATACTGTTCTTCAGGAAATGCAACAAGATTTAAATAATTTTAATAATACATTTTAATAGTAGTGCCATAATAAATTGATAACATTCGATACTTTTTTTTACACTTTGTTAAATGTGTTTAAAAATGAAATCTTTTTTCCTCCTCCTCCTAGCTTCAACAGTTTATCTGTTTTTTGGCGAAGCAAGTGCTCAAATATCTATTAGTTCGCAATCTTTCGACAATCCGGGATCACTTCTTCCATCAGGTTGGCAAGGCATTATAGCTGCAAATCCAATGAGCCCGGGCTGGGTAATTGATTCTTCCGCATCTTCAAGTGGTTATTTGGGTGCAACAGGATTAAAAAATGCAGTTATAAAAAACGTTGATAATTCAACCGGATACTATAGCTTGATTACTTCGAGTATATCAACATTAGGGTATGGTAATTTACAGTTCAAGTTTGCTTCTCGAGTGTCGAACAATTATTCGGCATCAGGATCCACAACCCCTAGTTTGTATTTTTCAATTGATACAGGAAATACTTGGTTGCAGATAGCATATACAGATAATGCTGCCAATAGCACCTGGGCCATTGTTAATTCAGGAAATCCAATTAGCCTTCCTTCTGCGACTTATAATAAGCCATCTCTACTTTTGAAGTGGACTGTACATATCGATAGTGCTTCTAATGGCACGTATCGGATAGATGATGTGGATTTAATCGGAACCGCTTGTAGCAACAATGGTTCTGTTACTAACGATTCAATCTGTCAGGGGATGCAATACTCATTTGGGGGTAACTTGTACGATAGCACGGGTACATATACAATTCATTCTATGAATACTTTGGGTTGTGATAGTGCTGCAGTTTTGAATTTGTTTGTAAGATCAAGCAGCTCATCAACCACCCAAGCAGGTTTCTGCCCTGGTAACAGCTATAACTTTAATGGTACTACTTACACAAGTGGAGGTTATTACACAGCACATTTATTAAATAGCTTGGGTTGTGATAGTGCAGCTAATTTAAATTTAACGGCATGGCCTGCCACCAACAGCACCACTGTTGCTAGTGTATGTAGCGGTAGTTCATATATATTCAACGGTAACTCGTACAACACTAGTGGTAGTTATACCATTCATCTAGCAAATCAATTTGGTTGTGACAGTGCTGCTCTTTTGCAATTATCAGTAAGTAGCGGCTTTACCCCGGTCGTTAGCATTCAATCCGGTAGTCCAGTTTTTTGTGCCGGAAACATCGCATCTTTTACTGCCCAAGGAATTAACGGAGGAAGTAATCCCACTTATCAATGGTACTTAAAT
>DAIMNW010000163.1:0-3939 GCA_036719905.1 Chitinophagales bacterium | reverse complement strand
CCACAAACAGGTGACAGTGTTTTCTGTGTGTTTACAAGTAGTTTAACATGTGTTAATCCAGGCACGAACCCTGCCAACAGCAACGTCTTAAAGATAATCTTGCATTCACCAACAACTTCGAGCCTCTTTACTTCTATTTGTCAGGGGGACAGCGTCCTGTTTGCAAATCATCATTACAGTCTAGCAGGAACTTACATTGCCCAACTAGTGAATGCCGCTGGCTGCGATAGTATAGCCACCCTACATTTAACCATAAACCAACCTAGTACATCTAATACTTCATTCACTATTTGCCAAGGCGATTCGTTCCTATTTAATGGAACCTCATATCATCAAGGAGGAAGTTATATTGCTCATCTTACCAATACAAAAGGTTGTGATAGTATAGCCGGTCTGATATTATCGGTTATTAGTATTAATACCATACTCACGATAAATAACGGCGGCGCATCCGCAACTGCCAATCAAACCGGAGCTCAATATAGTTGGATTGAATGTTCTACCCGTCAAGCCATCTCTGGAGCTAATGGCGCTACTTTTATACCCACTTCTGTTGGAAGTTATAGGTGCATTATCACACTAAATGGCTGTTCCGATTCTAGCCAATGTGTTACCCTTGGTCCAAATGTTGGAATAGCGATAAGCAAAACCCTGAACCAAATTACTTCATTTCCTAATCCTACTTCAAATAAGCTAAACATTGTGAGCAATGGGGCTGAATTATGCAGCATCAAGATAGTCGATATGACCGGTCAGGTTTTGGAAGAAAAAAATGTTTTACCTACAAAGCAACATATCGTTGACTTACAAAACTATTCAAGTGGAATATATTTGATTCAACTTAAACAGATTGATGGATCCTTAACCAACTTAAAAATAACAAAACTATGATCCGATTTGCCTTTTTATTTTTTTGTTGTCTTTTGGAGCTAGATGCTTTTTCTCAAACAAATTTATTGACAGAGAGTTTTGACAGTACGCCAACCAATTCAACACCAATAGGATGGGGCACAACAGGTAGCGGTGGTTGGTATGCCGACAGTTCAAATTTTTCCAGCGGCTATTCAAACGCAAGCGGAATGAAGAACTTAGTGATACGAAACACCGTAGCCTCCGGAAGTTATAGTATTCAAACCCCACCCATATCGACCACATCCTTTGCCTATATTGGACTTACTTGGGCTTCACGAAACTCTTCAAACTATACAACTTCTGGTAGTACAACACCCTTGCTTGAATATAGCATCGACGGGGGAACTTCCTGGACAGGTGTGGCATATATCGAAAATGCCTCTAACAGTACTTGGGGATTAGTAAACAACAACAACTGGGTAATGTTGCCAAGCAATGCCGCCGGACAGACGGATCTTCGCATCCGCTGGACAGTGAACATTGTCAATAGTACTCAGGGCTCTTACAGAATGGACGATATTAATTTAGTGGCCGCGAATACACAGTTTAGTGACGTACCAGTTTTAACTCCTTCTAATGGTTTTTCAATAATACAAACCTTTGTAAACAATAAATTATTGGTGTGTAATGTCCCATTTGAAGCGAAGGTGACTATTTATAATATAAGCGGAAGTGTAATAAATACAATGCCATTAACTCCAGGCGATAACATCATAGCTGTTGATCAATTAACCACAGGTATATACTTAGCTTCAACAATAATTAGTGGCAACCACATTGTCACCAAATTTAGTAAACAATAGCCGAAATGATAAACAAATTAACAGTGATAGGATTGGTGGGGCTGACATTTTTACTCGGCTGCACTAAAGATATTAAGAACCTGCCCACTCCGCCACCAAGTCCAACCAGTGTTGCTACATTAGTAGTGAATGAATACGTATCAAGTGGTTCATTGCAAACTAATGAATATGGTACAAGTAGTGATTGGATGGAAATATACAATCCGAACGAAACGCCATACACCATTCCTGCAGACAGTGTATTTATTACCAATGATTCTACAGCGAAAGACAAATTTGCACTTGTGCAACAAACCATTTCTCCTCACGGTTTTTTGTTGATCTGGTGCGATGCCTTAAACAAAACCACCCCGGTACAAATCCATTCTAGTTTTAAACTAACTGCTGCCGGCAGTTTTATTGGAATATATAAGAAAACCTCAACCGGCGCCTTTAACCAATTGGATGGTTTTGCTTATCCTGATCAGAGCACCTATGCAGGTGCAAGCCAAGGTCGCTGGCCCGACGGGTCGGCAACTTGGAAAAAATTTACAACACCAACTCCTGGCGTAAGCAATAATTAGAATTTTACTTTAAAACCACCGCTTGATGAGATATTTACTAGTGCCCTTTTTAGCTGTTTTTATTTACACAAACTCCATAGCTAAGCCTGTTAAGCTAAAAGCAACTAAACACCTTCGCTTAAAAGTGGAAGAGCCTTCTGATATATGCCTTAGCTCTGACCTACAATCCTATTTTGTGGTAGGCAATCGAGGAGGCATAATTCAAATGGATAGCACAGGAAAGGTGTTAATGAAAAAAACCAGCGATGGGAGTGATTATGAAGCAGTTGCTCTCTTTAAGGATAAACTCTTGGTGGTTGATGAAAGTTATCGCAGAATCGATGTGTACAACCCCACAAATTTTCTTAAAGAAAAAAGTGTCTTGCTGCAAGACGGAGGAGCCCGAAATCAATCTTTTGAAGGTATAACCTACTTGCCGACACAGCACAAAATTATTTTAATAACCGAAAAACCGGTACGTATTATAGAGCTTAATGAAGATTTGCAAATCATCTCCGACAACTTAGCCCCACAGTTTAAAGAACTTTCATCAGCCACCTGGGCAAATAATAAACTATTTCTGCTAAGTGATGAAGAGGAAGAAATTTATGAGGTAGACAGTAACAACTATAGTAAACTGAAAACATTTAAAGTTCCCATCTTAAATCCTGAAGGTTTGGCATTTGATAAAAACGGGAAGCTGCTAATTGTTTCTGATGATCGCCAAACCTTATACACCTTCCCAACGTTTTAATAACTGCCATGAATAAATTACAACAACGTATCCTTGTCTTATTAATCTTCATGATAAGTTCGCCTTCGCTGCATGCTCAGTTTACTTTTGTAGGAGGAAATAATGCACTCGAAATAGGAGGTTGGATAACCTCGTCGTACACAAAGCGATTTTATCCACTCACCAATACTAATCACAAAAAAGATGCTTTTTCGATTGATAACGCACGAATTTCTTTTACCGGGTTTAAAAAAAATCAAATGGAATATCAGTTGGAATTAAACATAGCCAGTATTGATGCTGCGGTAAAAGACATAACTGCCACGCCATTGGTAAATGCTAATATCACTTTTAAACAAATAAAGTATTTTAATGTAAAAGTGGGGTATCAAAAATTGCCATATAGTTTTAATTCTATGACAAGCGAAGCCCATTCGCCATTTTCGCACCGTTCGGAAATCAGCCGTGGCGATATATTTGCCCGTAGAGATGTAGGCGTTTTATTTTTTCGCGATTTCTTAAACCAAACACTGAATATTTATGCTGGAACATTTACGGGAATGGGTGAACAATCCATATTGGGAAACGATGCCAGCGGCAAACTGGAGTACATGGCCCGTATTGATTATTCCTATCCATCGAAATATCGTTGGCGATTTATTGACATGGTACATACTCCGGTACCACAATTAATGGTGGGTTTGAACGGCCGCTACAGCAATAAACAATCGTTTTCCGGTACCGATTTAATTAAAACAATTGATGGCGAAAAGTATGTGTATGGTGCCGATTTTAATTTTATGTTCCAAGGATTTTCAATGCAATTAGAATCCGAACAAATCCGTTTGCAACCCCGTGATTTAACACTGCTTACTCCATTTGGCCTTAATCATTACCTAACCGGTGGATGGTCTGCACAAATGAATTACTACGCCAAACAAATAAAAAG
>DAIMNW010000323.1:0-1384 GCA_036719905.1 Chitinophagales bacterium | reverse complement strand
TTTCTGTCGGTATTATCCAATAACAAATCAGGAATTTTGTTGTGAATATCCATTTTCATCAATGTCTTATCTGCATCGTCAATTTTCTTTCCTTCGGTAACCCGGCTTTCAATTTCGCGAAGAATTTCACTTAAATAAGTACCTGCAAAAACACTGATAATGGCCGGGGGGGCTTCGTTGGATCCTAGTCTGTGATCGTTTCCGGCGCTGGCTATGCTGGCTCGTAGCAAGTCGGCATAATCATGTACCGCTTTTATGGTATTAATGAAAAATGTTAAAAATTGAAGATTAGTTTTAGGCGTTTTGCCCGGAGCCAAAAGATTAGTGCCGGTATCAGTACCCATGCTCCAATTGTTGTGTTTACCGCTTCCATTTACGCCGGCAAACGGCTTTTCGTGAAGCAATACTTTTAAGCGATGCCTTCTGGCTACACGTTCCATTATATCCATCAAAAGCTGATTGTGGTCTACAGCAATGTTCACTTCTTCAAATACCGGAGCCACTTCAAACTGTGCTGGAGCTACTTCGTTATGACGGGTTTTAATCGGAATGCCCAACTTGTAACATTCTTTTTCAAAATCCATCATATAACCAAAAGCTCTTTCAGGAATGGTTCCAAAGTAATGGTCTTCCAATTGCTGTCCCTTGGCAGGCGCATGACCGAAGATAGTGCGGCCGGTCATCATTAAATCGGGCCGGGCATTAAACATTTCTTCATCAATTAAAAAATATTCCTGTTCCCAGCCTAAGGTTGCGTAAACTTTAGTGGCAGCTTTATCAAAATAGTTTACAACTGGCAAGGCGGCTGTTTCTAAAAAATGAAGCGATTTAAGTAGAGGAGCTTTATAGTCAAGGGCCTCACCACTATAAGCTACAAATATGGTGGGAATACAGAGCGTACGGCCATTTCCCACTTCCATTATAAAGGCCGGTGACGATGGGTCCCAGGCGGTATAGCCTCTGGCTTCAAAGGTGCTACGAATGCCTCCATTTGGAAACGACGAAGCATCGGGTTCTTGTTGTATCAGAGCATCACCGTCAAAAGCTTCAATTCCTTTGCCGGTACCTGTTGGCTTAAAAAAAGCATCGTGTTTTTCGGCAGTGGTGCCAGTCAAAGGCTGAAACCAATGCGTATAGTGGGTTACCGATTTCTCAATTGACCAGGCTTTCATGCCGTTAGCCACTTCGTCAGCTATTTTGCGGTCTATCTTAGTTCCGTTGTTGATGGCTGCTTTTACGCTCTTATAAACGTCGCCAGGCAAAAACTGGCGCATAGCATCGTCGTTAAATACATTTTCGCCATAATAGGCAGAAACTCTAGTTCCCAATGAAGGATTTACCTCGATGGGTTGATTAATGTTTTTAATGGCATGAAATCTGAGGT
>DAIMNW010000322.1:0-1388 GCA_036719905.1 Chitinophagales bacterium | reverse complement strand
CCATCGATTTCTCGGCCATCAACTTTGTATTCCCCAACAAAACCACCTATGCTTACATGCTGGAGGGGTTTGATAAAGAATGGATAAGCACCGGAAACAGACACTTCACTGTATTTACCAATATTCCACCCGGCACCTATTCGCTAAAGGTGAAAGCGCTCAATCAGGACAGCCGCCTGCCCGAACAGATAAGAACCTTGACCATTATCATTCCAGCGCCATTCTGGAAAACCAATTGGTTCTATACCCTCACAGTTTTGGGTTTGATTGGCATTTCATTGCTAGTCATCTATTTCCGATTTAAAATTTTGCACGATCGAAAAAAGCTGGAGTTGAGTGAAAAAATGAATAAACATAAACAGCAGTTTTTGGCCAACATGAGCCATGAGATTAGAACACCGATGAATGCTGTTGTAGGGTTTACAGACTTGCTTTCTAAATCAAACTTAAGCAAAGAGCAGTTTGAATACACCAATGCTATTAAGAGCTCAGCCACCAATCTCTTAGTAATTATTAACGATATACTGGATTATTCAAAAATCGAGGCCGGCAAAATTGAATTGGAGAAACATCCCTTCCGTTTAGATAAAACAGTGGAGGAGCTTCGAAATATGTTTATCATTAAAGCCAAAGAAAAAAACATTTCGCTAGTAGCTAATGTAGATGAGAATGTACCCCAAACCATTATTGGCGATAAAGTTCGTATTACTCAAATACTGGCTAATCTGATAGGCAATGCTATTAAGTTTACTCCTAAAGGAGTGGTGAGTGTAAGAATTAAATTGCTGGCTAAAAATGAAAAAACGGTTACACTCGAGCTATCGGTAAAAGATACCGGGATAGGCATTCCGTCAGAAAAACTGACTGCCATTTTTGATAGTTTTTCTCAGGTTTCTTCATCCAATACGCGATTATATGGAGGCACAGGTTTAGGACTTACCATTACGAAGCAGCTGGTGGAGTTACACAATGGAACCATTTACGTGGATAGTCAACTCAATGAGGGTAGCACGTTTACCGTCCGCTTCGAAACTAGCTATATTGACAGAAGAATCACGGAACCGTTAGAGAGTGATTCAGCTTCTGGTACTGACCGTATCATTTACCAGGATCTAAATTTTTTGATTGTTGAAGACAATCACTTCAACCAAACCTTACTAAAAACCATTCTTAAAAAGCACTTCCCACTGGCAAATCTTGACATAGCGGCTAATGGAAAAGAAGCCATTGCCCTCTATGACACCCACTCCTATGATGTGGTGCTTATGGATGTTCATATGCCTGAAATGGATGGTTATCAAACTACTTTTTATATTCGAAACAACTACCCTTCGCCTAAAAACCGGGTTCCTATAATTGCATGCACAGCTGGTGTAACTACCATAGAG
>DAIMNW010000162.1:0-5339 GCA_036719905.1 Chitinophagales bacterium | reverse complement strand
TCATTAGGCTCCCCTTTTTGAGAGAGATACGTTGGCTTATCAAGTTTTAGGCAAACCCCATCTTGGTCGCCACATAAAATATCTTGGTGGTATTTCATCCCTAATTTTTCCAATACCCGAATAGAAGCCAGATTTGCTTTGGCAGCACGACCCACTATCTCCAGCAAACCTAAGGTGGTAAAGCCATAGTGCAAGCTAGCCCGAGCGGCTTCGGTGGCATAGCCATGGCCCCAGTATTTTTTAGAAAATCGATAGCCCAAATCATACTCTCCCTTTTCGGGCATAAACTTGAGCCCACACCAGCCCAAGACCTGCTTATCCGATTTTAGAATACAAGCCCAGCGACCAAAGCCATATAATTGATAATGATTGTAGTTGATTAAAAACGTTCGGGCCGCTTCCACACTTTTGAAACCTACATCGCCGGTATAGCGAATTACTTCGTAGTCGTCATTCAGATTAAAAACATCTAAAGCATCATCAGGTGTAAATTCGCGTAGAAGGAGGCGTTCGGTTTCCAAAATGGTTTTACTCATGGGAAGGTAAGACGTTTTTTTTTTAATTCTACGGTTGTGATAGCTAATTCCATTAGTCAAGTGGTTGAGTGTGAATAACAATGAGAACAATATTACCTAAAGTTCATAAATTTATGGGCATGAAAACTAAGGTAACCGTAATTGCCGAAGCTGGGGTAAATCATAATGGGGATATGAAATTAGCCTTGCAGCTAATTGATATGGCAGCCAAAGCCGGTTGCGATATAGTGAAGTTTCAAACATACAAGACAGAAGAATTGGTGAGCCCATCGGCTAAAATGGCCGATTATCAGAAAAAGAACACCGGAAAAAACATTTCGCAATTTGAATTATTAAAAAAACTAGAACTGAGTGCAGCCCAGCATAAAGTTTTGATAGCGCATTGTAAACGAAAGAAGATTGAATTTCTATCTACTCCGTTCGATATTCCCAGTATCGACCTGTTAGCATCGCTTAAAATAAAACGAGTAAAAATTCCTTCGGGCGAAATCAATAATACTCCTTACCTGCGTCATTTGGCAGGTAAGTTTAAGCAATACATTATTTCTACAGGCATGAGCGATATGGAGGAAACTGCATGGGCGGTGAATGAATTGCTGGCGCATGGCGTAAAAAAGAATCAGTTGGTAGTGCTGCATTGCAATACCGAGTACCCTACTCCATACGAGCAGGTGCACCTAAATGCTATGCTTACCATCAAAGAAAATTTGGGTGTTGAGGTGGGTTATTCTGACCATACCTTGGGAATTGAAATTGCTGTGGCAGCTGTTGCTTTAGGCGCCTGCATTATCGAAAAGCATATAACTATTGACAGAAATATGCCCGGCCCTGACCATATAGTTTCGCTTGAACAAGCAGAATTGACAGCCATGGTAAAAGCCATCAGGCATACCAGCCTGGCATTGGGCGATAGAAAAAAGCTAATCACTATTTCGGCAACCAAGAATAAGTCGGTGGCCAAGAAAAGTATAGTGGCCAAAGCAGCCATTAAAAAAGGAGAAGCATTTTCTGAAAAGAATTTGACCGTAAAGCGGCCGGGTACAGGTATTAATCCCCGAAGATGGGATGAGGTGCTGGCGACCAAAGCAAAACGCAACTACAAAAAAGACGAATTGATTACTATCTAAATGAGTAAACCCAAAAAATTGAAGATAGCTGTAATTACCAGTACCCGAGCCGAGTATGGTCTGCTGAAACCGCTCATGGATCTGATTAATTCTGATGCAGGATGTGAGCTGTGCCTTTATGTAACCGGAACCCATTTAGAAAAAAAGTTTGGCTACACCTTGAAAGATATTTTAGCCGACAAGTTTGTGATTAAGGAGAAAATAAAATTCCCATTTCCACAGAATAGCCTGATAAATATGGCCAAAACGATGGGCCACTGTGTGGTTGCTTTTACTAAGGTGCTCACTCGTGATAAACCGGATGTGTTGGTGATTTTGGGTGATAGATTTGAAGCTTTTGCCGTAGCCACTAGTGCTTATATTTCGCGAATACCCATAGCCCACATTCATGGAGGCGAAACCACTGCAGGCGCCATGGATGAAGCTTTTAGGCACAGTATTACCAAAATGGCTTCCTTACAACTGACAGCCACATCAGAATATCGGCATCGTGTTATTCAACTGGGTGAAAACCCAAAACGAGTTTTTAATGTTGGCGCACCCGGGGTTGATACCATCAAATCGGTTATGAAGTATAACAAAGCCGAGCTTTCTAAACGAGTTGGGTTTTCATACGATGAACCTACCGCATTGGTTAATTTTCATCCGGCAACATTAGAAAGCGAATCGCCCCTTTCACAGATAGATAATTTATTAAATGCACTTTCTAGTTTTCCAAAGTTGAATTTGCTTTTTACCGCTGCCAATGCAGACCAAGGTGGGCAAGAAATTAACGAGCGTATTGCTCAGTTTGTTTCCAAAAGACCTAACGCCAAATTGGTGCAGTCGCTAGGTACAGTCAACTTTTTAAATTCGCTTCGGCACGTTAGTTTCATGATTGGCAATTCATCTTCCGGAATCATTGAAATGCCTTACTTCAAAAAACCTACTATTGATATTGGCAACCGGCAAAGAGGCAGAATGGCAGCCATGTCGGTGATTCACTGTGAGTGCGCAGCGAACGATATTCGCTTGGCCATTGAGAAAGCGCTCTCCCCTTCATTCATCAAAAAGATAAAGAATGTAAAGAGCCCTTATGGAAATAGAAATACCGCAAAAAAAATATTGGACTTGCTAAAAAAAGAAGTGCCACAATTACAATACATTAAAGATTTCTACGATTTAAAATAAACTAATGCTTCCAGCCTCTCCTATCCTACTCATTGGCTACTCCGGTCATTCATACACGGTGTGCGGCATATTTCAGGAAATGAATGTTGAAATTAGAGGCTATTTTGAGGATAAAATAAACGCTGTCAATCCGTTTAATATCCATTTTTTGGGTCGCGAAAATGATGAAAGAAATGTTGGCTTATTGAGTGAACATTTAGCATTTGTAGCCATTGGCGATAATCTTATTCGTAAGAAAATTCAAGAAACATTAACTAGCCGAAACGTACAGTTTACCAATGCCATACACCCCAAATCCATGATTGCTCGAAAAGTGGAAATAGGCGCAGGATCGATGATTGCCGCTGGAGCTATCATTAATCCACTTGCTTCAATAGGTCGAGGAAACATTATTAATACAGGGGCTATTGTTGAGCATGAGTGTGTACTCGGCAGCTACGTTCATATTGCACCCGGCGCTGTTTTGTGTGGCAATGTGTGGGTTGGAGAGGGTTCGTTTGTTGGAGCCAATGCAGTAGTAAAACAGGGCGTAAAAATTGGAAAAAACTGCACCATTGGCGCCGGTAGTGTGGTACTGGAAAATGTTAACGATGGTACTGTAGTAGCAGGTAACCCGGCAAAACGAATAGGATGAGACAAATTACATTAATCGGGTGCGGCAATATAGGCCGACGACATTTGCAGGGAATTCTTAAAAGTCAATTTCAACTACATATTCATGTGGTGGAGAATGATAAAGCTATGTGGCCCTTGGCACTGAAAGCAATAGAAGATGTTGGAATTACCCACCAACTGGTTTCGTTTCATACCAAATACGCAGAAATAACCGATACGCAGGAAGTTGTTATAATAGCTACTTCAGCTCCACCTCGATTACAAATAATTCAGGATGTGCTGCACCGAAATCCTCCCCGTTTTCTCATACTGGAAAAAGTTTTGTTTCAAAAAATTTCGGAGTATGAGATGGCCTTTAGCCTGCTTACGCAATATGGAGTGCCAGCTTATGTTAATTGCACACGTCGCTACTATGGCCATTATCAGCAGTTAAGGTCCATGCTGCAAGCTGCTGAATCGCTACACATGGAAGTAAGTGGAAGCAACTGGGGACTTGCCTGCAATACCATCCATTTTCTGGATTTATTTAATTTTTTGAGCAATCAAATAGATTTTGATTTTAGTACTGAATTGTTGGATGAACAAATCATTGCTTCTAAAAGGAAGGGGTACATTGAATTTACGGGCACTCTCCTATCTACTTCCAACCCTGCTTATTCATTCAAAGCAACATCATTAGCCGAAGAAGGAAATCCGCTTTGCGTTAAAATATACAACAACAATTCAACCATTTTAATCAATGAAACTAGCGGCAGCCTGAGTGGTATTGAAAATGTAAGCTATGATGCGCCGGCTCTAAGTATGTGTGCCAATAGATTTCTAGATGATTTACTTTTGACTCAAAGTTGCAAACTAACCCCATTTCCTATTTCGTCTAAACTACATCAATCCATTATCAATTCTTACCTTCGCTTTCTTTTTAAATTACAATTCCCTATTACCGACGACGCATGCCCAATCACATGAACCATAATGTCCTATTGATTGGCGCCGGCTATATGGGTTTAGAATACGCCAAGGTATTAACGGCATTGCCACAAGAACAGCCAGATAAATTTCCTTCTTTATCCTTCTCCATCATCGGTCGTGGCGATCACTCTTCGAAAAACTTTACGGAGAAAACAGGATTACCTGTACAGCACTCTCCAGCACAAGATATGTGGAGTAGTGGCAAATATACCGAAGCCATAGTTGCGGTAAATATTGATCAGCTTTACACAGTTACAGCCGACCTAATAAAAGCCGGGTGCAAAAAGATTTTAGTTGAAAAGCCAGGCGCATTAAATTCCGACGAGTTAGCTCATTTGGCTGAACTAGCTAAGACGCATCAAGCCGAAGTGATGATAGGATATAATCGGCATTTTTACAGCAGCGTTATGGCTGCTCAAAAATTGATTGAAGAAGATGGAGGGCTGCTAAGCATGCATTTTGAATTTACAGAGTGGAATCATCAGATTGAAGCCATTGAGCGTCCAGCTGTGGTGAAAGAAAATTGGTTTTTAGGCAATAGTACCCATGTGGCCGATTTGGCTTTTTTTATTGGCGGCAAACCAACGAATTGGAAGACTTATACAGCCGGCAGTTTACACTGGCATTCAAAGGCCTCCATGTTTGCCGGAGCAGGGGTTACCGACAAAAATGTGATATTCAGTTATTGTGCTAACTGGCAATCTCCAGGCCGTTGGAACATAGAATTGATGACAGCCAATCACCGCATTCATCTTCGACCTATGGAAAAATTGCATGTCCAAAAAACAGGCAGTTTAGCCATAGAAAATGTTCCACTCGATGATCGATTAGACATAAGCTATAAACCTGGTCTCTTCTTACAGACTGCAAGTTTTTTGGATGGAAGTGAGCATGATCGTAAAATATTTATTGCTGAACAAGC
>DAIMNW010000023.1:0-19533 GCA_036719905.1 Chitinophagales bacterium | reverse complement strand
GCCCTATAAAGAAATACAAATTGAAAAAGTGTATTTCACCATTGGTGAAGTGGCTGCCCAGTTTGGCATTAACCCATCCATGCTGCGCTATTGGGAAAGTGAATTCACCCATCTGCAACCTAAAAAAAGTCGTAAAGGCGACCGCCTCTATACAAAAGCAGATATAGAGCAAATAAGGGTTATTCATCATCTGCTAAAAGAAAAAGGACTGACTATCGAAGGGGCCAGAAAGCATTTGAAGGACAACAAAAATGTGAAGGAAAATTTTCAAACCCTCGAATCACTTCAGAAAATCAGAAAGTTTCTCATTGGGTTAAAGGATGCACTACAATAAATTGAATTAAAATAATAATCAAATGAGCCAGCCAATTGGTATTCAAAACATTAAATTACAAGGAGATTACAAGAATTGCAGAATTGGAATAGTGGCAGCCAGTTGGAATGCTGATGTAGTGGAGCCAATGATTAAGCAATGCTTGGAGGTACTAAGCCACTATCAAATACCAGAATCGGCTATCAAGCTAGTTCAGGTTCCAGGAAGTTTTGAAATTCCTTTTGTGGCTAACGAAATGAGCCTGTCAGAGATTCCATATTCAGCTATCATTTGTTTCGGTTGCATTATTAAGGGTGAAACCAATCACGATAAAATATTGGGGCAGGCTGTTACCGATGCATTGGTGCAACTTTCAATGAGTCAAGAATCGCCTATCATTTTAGGGGTGCTGACTACCGAGAATAAACAGCAGGCTATTGAACGAGTAAATGGGGTGGTAGGTAAAAAAGGCGAAGAATGCGCTATCTCTGCCTTGCAAATGATTGAAATTAAAAGGAACTTTTAAACTCAATCAATACCAATAATTTTTCGAACTTCTTGAAGAGTGGCTGTTGAGCTTTGCCTTGCTTTTTCGGCACCTTCCTTCAAAACCTTTTTCTGATAGGCTTCATCTTTTATTAAATCATCAATTCGATTTTTAATGGGACTAGTAAATTGTATGATGTCTTCAGCCAACTGTTTTTTCAAATCGCCATAGCGTATAGTACATTTGTGATAAGCTTCTTCAAAATGAGCTATTGTTGAACTCTCAGAAACCAACGACATTAATTGAAAAATATTTTTTATTGAATCCGGTTTTTCAGAGTTGGGTGCAGTAGGTCCAGTATCAGTAACAGCCTTCATTACTTTTTTTCGGATTTGCTCCGGTTCATCGCGAAGGTAAATTCCATTGCCATCGCTTTTGCCCATTTTTCCTTTTCCATCTAAACCAGGCACGGTGATAGGGCTGCCCGTAAAGGTGAAAGGATGAGGTTCCGGAAAAAACTCAGAACCGTACAAATGGTTAAATCGGTTGCCGAAATTTCTGCACATTTCAAGATGCTGCACTTGGTCTTTGCCAACCGGCACCTTATGCGCTCGGTGAATCAATATATCGGCAGCCATCAGTACCGGATAAGTAAGCAACCCGGCATTTACGTTCTCTTCCTGGGAGCGCACTTTATCTTTAAAAGACGCTACCCGTTCAAGTTCACCTTTGTAGGCCAACATGTTTAATAGCAAGTATAACTCAGGAATTTCAGGTATATCACTTTGAGCGTAAAGCACCACTTTTTCAGGATCGAGACCGCAAGCCAGATAATCAATCAATACATCCTGCGTATTCTTTTTAAAATCGGCTGGTTTAGGATGTGTGGTTAAAGAATGAAAATCGGCAATAAAAAAGTAACAGTGATAATTGGCATCATCCTGCATTTTTAAAAAATTGGCTACCGCCCCAAAATAATTTCCCAGATGCAAAGCACCCGTGCTGCGAATTCCGCTTACTACAGTTTCCATGATGGCGAAAATAGTTAATTGTAATTACTTAATAATTTTTAGATAGAATAAAAGTTGAATACGTTACCCCATCAGAAAAACAGTTGGCCTTTTGTTGAGGTCGGGTATGTTTTTCTTCCAATGGCTGATTGCTTTTGTAACAATAAATTCGGTTGGTAGTGTAATGTCGGTAGCAATGCAGAGCTTAGTATCGGCCTGACCGTGCTGTAATATTTCTTTTAATAAAGAATTATTTCGATAAGGAGTTTCAATAAAAATTTGGGTAATACCCTGTGTAGCCAACTGTTCCAGTTTCGCTATTTTTTTTATTCTGTCAGCCGATTGTATTGGCAGGTATCCATTGAAGGTAAATTGCTGACCGTTAAATCCACTAGCCATAAGCGCCAATAAAATGCTACTAGGACCTGAAATAGGAACCACTTGAATTTGTGCTAATTGCGCCAAACTTACTAAGGCCGCACCCGGATCGGCCACTGCAGGCACACCTGCTTCGCTTATGATACCAGCCCTTTTATTATTGATCAACTTCATGTATTGAGTCAACACATCGCTTGCGGTATCTTTTGTAAGCTCCAGCCATTGGTAATCGTCTATTTTTTTTGCCACACCCAAACTCTTCAAAAAATGTCGAGCAGTTTTTAAATTTTCGGCCAATAGGATATCACATGACTCAATCGTGGCTTTAATTTGTGGTGCCAGCAAATTATTATCAGTATTGCCTAAATGGGTGGGAATAAGGTAGAGCATGGAATATTTTGAATTTCACAAAGTTAGTTAACAAACCAAATCTTATCTTTGAAAAAAAATCACTCATGGAATACAAAACCATTTTGACCAGTGTGAGCAATCACATTTTTACCATCACCATTAATAGGGCTGATAAGATGAATGCGTTGAATGCTGATGTAATTTCAGACTTGCGCTCAGCCATCCAACATGTGTATGATAATGATGACATTAAGGGAATAATCATTACCGGTGCCGGAGCCAAAGCCTTTGTGGCCGGTGCCGATATTTCAGAGTTTGCCAATTATACCGCAGCTCAAGGAAAGTTGATGGCTACCAATGGGCATGCAGTATTTAATATGATTGAAAATTGTAACAAGCCGGTGATTGCTGCCGTAAATGGCTTTGCGTTGGGTGGTGGGTGCGAACTGGCAATGGCCTGTCATTTGAGAATAGCAAGTGATAATGCAAAATTTGGCCAACCCGAGGTTAATCTTGGTATAATTCCAGGGTATGGTGGTACCCAACGATTTATTCAATATGTGGGCAAAGGAAAAGCCTTGGAGCTCATGATGACTACTGACATGATCAATGCGCAAGAAGCCCATACTCTAGGTTTGGTGAATCATGTTGTACCTCAAGAAGAATTAATAAATAAAGCCACAGAAATTTTAAATAAGATATTCCAAAAAGGACCTGTTGCCATAGCCAAAGTAATAGAATGTGTCAATGCTCACTTCGAACCTCAGCATGGAGCATTTCAATATGAAATTAATTCCTTTGCCGAATGCATGAATACCTCTGACTTTAAAGAAGGCACTCAGGCTTTCAATGAAAAAAGGAAAGCCAATTTTACAGGCAAATAGTAAGTGTGGCTTCAGTTTCCGCTTTATTAGTTTTTTAAAACAGCACAGGTAAGAATTATTTATCATGTTATTTCTCAACGCTAGCTTTTTTTGATTGGAGCAAATTTGGCCACTGGGTTACTTGTGAAATTGCTGGATCTTCAACCGGTGAAAAAGAAAATTCTGATCATCTTATTTCTTTTCGGATTAAATGTATTGTCCTATGGGCAAGCTGTTAACAGTCATTTTGGATTGTATGCTGCATGGGGTTCCCATTTTCAACGATTAGGATTCTATTGGCAAGAAGCCATGGTAATGAATCATTTACAAATCAATCCATCATTTGCTACCTATTATAATTTCAAAAGCATAGGTCCATCCGGTAGATATTGGGAAGCCAGAGTATGTTGTGGTTTGGTCTATGGATTTGGTAAAACCAGCTCGTATGTAAATTCAATAATCGATCCTGTTTCTAATCAAACCAGTTACTCCAAAAGCATTGGATATGGTTATTATTTTTGGTTGAATGATATTGGTACTTCGCAGGTGACAGGCTCTGTGGCTTTTCAATACAACCACATTAAATTAATTCTGGATGACGACATTTTGGCTGCACCGGCTACAGACCGTTTCCGAACAGGTGGGCTGGCAGTCCAGTATCAGGACAGCAGTAGGCAATTTGGAATTGAAAATATTAATTGGACCGGTGCCGCCGGCCCCCCCATTCGAGGTACTGCTTATCCATCGAGGCAAGGGTATCGAGATATGAGAAATGTTTTTGGTGGTAATTGTTCAAATGGTATTGCTGAGGTTTATTTGGTTCAATTGCTAAAGTATAATCAAAGTATAAAGATTTGCGCAGGCGTTGATGCTGAGCAGGTTCGTCATTGGGTGCAAAACAAAGTGGCGCATGATGTTTATTTCTTACCTAAACAGTTTAGTAATAAGCATAATCCTCATTTTCCCATGCTACAACCTGACGGTAGTATGTATCTTTTTAGACCTAATGAAAAAATAAGAAAGCCTAAACCTGTCTATTCATTTTTTCTAAATCAATTTGGAGCGTATTAAACTTAAAAGCATCGTTCATAATTTGTGTACGAGGCTTTAGTTGAGACTTACTACTGGTCAGGGTGCAATTTTTACAAGCTTAAAAATTTTACTTCCACTCTTCGTCTCCAGTTGAAGGAGATAAACCCCTGGAACTAAGTCGGCTCCAAAATTATATTCATAATTAGGAGCAAGGTTTTCTTGTTTCCATACTAAACTACCGGAAGCGCTGAATACTTCAATAGATTTAACACTATTTTCCAATTCACTGGTTTTAAACCTAAAATCATTTAAACTTGGATTAGGATATACTTTGAGGTCCTCTTCAAACGCAGGCTCAGTAGCTGTCTCATCCAATTCGATTTCTTCAACTGCAGCTTCACTTAGTCGAGCACATGTGCTGCAAACCATACTGCAGTTGCCAAGATGATCTCCAGGGTGATTAAGGTGTGCACTAACTGCCGATTTGGAAACAGATAGTAAGTTTGAAGTATTGCCGGTGCAGCTACTCGTCTTGTGGCATAAATAAATGTTAGAGTTAGAATTGGATGGATTCACCCTTACTTCGAAAACACAAAAACTCACACTCTTAGTAACAGAGCAACCACCGCTTTTAGTCATGGTAACGGTAAACGTATAACTACCTGCCGATGTTGGAGTAAACACGGGCGATTTACAATTGGTACAACTTAGGTAATTGGCAGGTGACCAATTATAAGTAACCCCTGAGGCTCCACTCCAGTTAGCACATAGGTTGGCCGACTGAGGGCCATAGCCTAGATAAATGGTTGTTGGAACTCCTCCGGTGTAGGTATTGTTGGTTGGGGTTACCGTTATACTTGCACCTGTTGAATTGGCAACCACAGTAACCTGTGATGTGCACGTGGCAACATGCCCTAAAACATCAGTAATAGTAAGCGTAACCGACTTCACTCCGATATCAGCACAAGTAAAGTTCGTTTTAGATAAACTCATACTAGCTATTCCGGCTGATGCAGAGCTACCATTATTGATATTAGCAACTGTCAAGGTTCCTACCCCATTATTTAAAATTAAAGTGTAAGGTTTACAATTGGCTAACACACTTTGAGTTGGTACAACCAACGAAACGTTAACAGTTTGGGTACAGGTTTTGGAATTGCCATTCACATCAGTTGCAGTCCATACAATATTGGTTACGCCTAAATTGAAATAACCTGAAGCATTACCAGTACCATTCAATGAATTAGCAACGGACGCTATACCACAATTGTCGTTAGCCACCGACGGTAGAACGTTTAAATAGGTAGCAGTATTCGAGCTAACCACCTGCGAAACAGAAGCACCACAATTAATGGTTGGAAGCTGATTATCGGCAACAGTTACATACTGTGTGCACGAGTTAGTGTTGCCATTAACATCAGTCACTAACCAATTTACAGTTGTACTACCCGTTGGATAGTTGCCTGACGCATTCGCGGTATTGTTGTAATCATTTACTATTGAGGCAATTCCACAATTATCGCTAACTATCGGCGGCGCAATACTTATTGCAGCCAGACAGCTACCTGGACTAATATATGCAGTTACATTATTTGCACAACTTATCGAAGGTGCGATATTATCAGTAACCGATATGTTTTGCGAACATGTGGATTGATTACCATGAATATCGGTAACGGTCCACAATACCTGTGTGTTGCCAATTGGATAGTTTCCGCTTGCATTATTCGAATAATTAAATGAGTTAACTAACGATGCAATTCCACAATTGTCGCTTACTGTTGGAGGCAAAATTTGAAGAGCAGCTTGACAGTTGGTTCCGCTAAATGCTGACACATTTCCACCGCAAAGGATTACCGGGGTTTCATTATCTAGAATAGTAATTTGTTGACTACAGGTGGTTGAATTGCCGGCAACATCTTTCGCTATCCAATTAATGATGTGAGTACCTACCGGAAGCGATGTGTTTAAAATACCGGTGTGATTAATCGTGTTATAAATGGAATCAACTCCGCAATTATCAAACGCAAGAGGGGCAAATAAATTTACCATACCGGAGCAAAGTCCAGCATCAGCAGAGAGAACAGTAGATTGTGGGCAATCAAAAGTTGGAGCCTCTGTGTCGAGCACAGTGATGTGTTGCTGGCAAAAATTACTATTTCCGTTGATATCAGTCACTAACCAGGAAATAGTGGTAGTGCCCACCGAATATAAAGCCGAGGCATTGTTTGAATAAGTATATAAATTGATAACACTCTGAATACCACAATTATCGGTGGCGGTTGGGGTTGGCAAACTTAAATAGGCGCCACAAACGGATGAATCATTACTAACTATGGTATCATGTGGGCAAACAAACTTAGGGATCTCATTATCAATAACCACTACATCAAAGCTAGCAGTACTTACACCGCAACTATTAGTTGCAGTCACAGTTACCGATGTGGTACCGGTGGTAAACCAACTTCCGGGCAGGTTAGAGTAAGAAATGGAGCTTCCGCTGCCTGAAACAGTTGCACTAAAATTGACATAAGCACCACAAGCAGCCGAATCGGTAAAGGCATATAAAGTTCCTGGAGTACTAATAATGGGTAAACTTCCAACACTTATTCCTATAGGATAAGTAACCCCAATATTGGAGGGTGATGTTGATTGAATTCGCACTTGATACTGACTACCTTCTGGAAGATAGTATGGAATTTGGCAACTAATGTAACCCGAAGAGTTGCTGCCAGTTAGGCTTCCAATCAAATTTGGAGATGAAAAATCACCACTAGAATCAGAAAGCATCAAGTTAAAAGTATTTGCAACACCAAACGAAAGTGAGCTTGAATAAGGCACTTGAAATGAATCACCAGGGCAAACAAAACTCGGAAAATTAGTGATATGGATAGGGGCAACGGCACACACTGGCAAAGTAACTGTATTGGCAGAAGTGCATGAATTGATTGGAGTAACATCAATGTTTCCGCACCAATAGGAAGTTGGTGCATCAAATGTGACAGTGTTACTGAGTTGCCCGTTAATATTGGTGGCACCGGGAGGTAAACTCCAAACATAAGTGGTGGCTCCCGTAACAGGTGCAATCGAGTAACTCACATTACTTTGATTATATAATATTTGTGAAGGCCCGGTGATTGTCCCAGTAGTTCCAATAATGCTGCTTCCGGCAATTGGGTTAAGAGTGATAGAGAAACTTGAAGCATTGCACAATCCCGTACCAGTGCCTACATAGGTAATGGGTACAGTTACGTTTGCAATAACTGTTTCGCCAGCACTACTGCTTAATCCAATAGCAGGCGACCAGCTCCATGTTGTCGAACTATTCGAACCATTAATATGTAACACCGTTGGGCCACCACTGCAGACGTTCGCAGTAGCAGAATTAGCATAATTAACATTGTTTACCATTAATTGAAGATTGGTAGCTGATAAACCAGCATTCAAATCTGCTGGGTTAAGAATGTAGGAATAACTAAAAGTTTGAGAGCTGTTTGGAGCAATATTACCTAAATTGAAAGCAATAGAAATGGCCGCATCAGCTGTTACACTGCCTGAATTATTTAGGCCAATAGCATTCCAAACATTATGAGCCGATCTATTTGTAAAACCACCATGTGTTACTCTAGCTCGTGCATCCACAGCTCCAAGGCCAAGATAATAACCTCCCAGATTGGTTACGGAAGTTACTAAAGCAGTATTGCAAGCATTTGGATTTTGAAAAACTATGGAATTGGTGGTATTAAAAGTACTTCCACCTCCAGGTGTCCAAACTCCCTGATCTGCATCAACATTTCTCATGTAATACACATTATTCAGGGTGGCAGATGTGGTATTGGTAATGGTTACCGATGTTATAAAATAAAGCGAACCGGCAGGTATCGAGGTAGTGGCTGTTATGTCAAGTCCGGCAATTGAACCTTGCCAAACGGCTTTAACCTCATTGGAGTTCGAGGTATAGGAAGTGAGTGACCCTGGAATATCATTGGTAGAACAAAGCAAATTATTGTTATAATTAACGCCATTCACAGAAATGCCCCAACCTTCTTCTGGAATTCCAGGCAAGAAGTAATCTCCAATAAAATTCGGATTACCCACGGCCCAACCATCTTTACCAATGTCTGCCACAAAACCTAGTTTAGAAGGAGTTGCTAAAGTGCTGCTGTTTCGAGGATGATATCCCGATGGTGCGTCTACCGTTGTTCCAAATGAACCACAAGGACCAATACCTAATTCTAAATAATTGCTTTGTAGAAACGCATTTCCAGATATGATCTGAGCGGCACTGCTCAAGGTGGTGCCAATAATAAGCAGGGCTGCTAAAAAACCTTGGTGTAGTATTCCTTTCATAAGTACTCCTTAAGTTTTATGGGTTCAGTTTAGAATAAATATATTGATTCCAGTTGGCGACCGTCCATCCTGGATTAGCAAACTGTAAGTGGAGTTGAACAACCACTTCGCCGCTTACAAAGTTGTATTGGTAGGAAAGAAGGTTATCAGTCTTTTGATTAAAAAATATTTCAGCATCAGCCGCTGTGCTGAAATTAAGACTGGACATATTAGCAACATAGTTGTGTACCAAAGCCGTCGTACTATCTAGTAGCAAAGAATGCGGTCCTTGAAAAATAGCGGTAGCTGTATCACTACCATAGCTGTTGTTTTGATAGTTTATTGATGATTTTGCCGACGAGTAACCTGGTCGAACACATAGAAGGGAAAATAAAATAAATGCGAAAGTCAAAAAATGACTTTTCTTTAATTGTTTCGATGTAATAATTAGCATATGATTGAAGTGGTTGGTTAATTTTCCGTTTTGCATAACAAGGAAAAAAGAACACAACTCCAAAAGAACGTTACAAATAAGCCAGATAGATAGTGCAACTTCAACTGCTTCACTTTAATTTATTCTGATATACAAAGCAAACAACTGAGTAGCTGTGTTAAGTAAGTGCATACACGTATTTTCTTGGTAAAAATTACGTTTTGCTTTTTTGCAGTAATACCCCCCAAAAAAAAATATTACGTAATCGCACTTCTCATTCATCCATTTCACTTACAGACCTTACATTTGCACAATCATAAAATATTAATGTCAATATGAATTATCGACAAGAAAAAGACACCATGGGTGTGGTTAATGTGCCAGCTGAGGCCTACTGGGGAGCTCAAACACAGCGAAGTATCGAAAATTTTAAAATAGCACAGGATATTAATCGAATGCCAAAAGAAATCATTCGTGCATTCGCCATTTTGAAAAAAGCCGCTGCCCTCACAAATTTTGACGCTGGTGTTTTGCCAAAAGATAAATGCGAACTGATAGGTCGCGTTTGTGACGAAATATTACAGGGGAAATGGGCGGATCAATTCCCTTTGGTGGTGTGGCAAACAGGCAGCGGCACACAGAGTAATATGAATTGCAATGAGGTGATAGCTTATCGTGGGCATGTGCTGCAAGGTGGTAGTTTGATGGATGAAAAAAAGTTTCTTCACCCCAATGATGATGTAAATAAATCGCAATCGAGCAACGATACATTCCCGACAGCCATGCACATAGCAGCTTATCAAATGCTGATGGAAACTACCATACCTGGCATAGAAAAACTTCGTGATACACTGGATGCTAAAGCAAAAGAGTTTATGCAAGTGGTGAAAATTGGCCGTACACATTTTATGGATGCTACACCTTTAACCGTTGGACAAGAGTTCAGCGGTTATGTATCGCAATTAAATCATGGTTTGAAAGCTATCAAAAACACACTGGCACATTTAAGTGAGTTGGCATTGGGTGGTACAGCGGTAGGCACAGGGATCAACACACCCAAAAATTATTCAGAAAATGTAGCTAAGCATATAGCCCAACTTTCAGGTTTGCCATTTGTAACAGCCGAAAACAAATTTGAAGCATTAGCAGCACACGATGCCATTGTTGAAGCTCATGGTGCTTTGAAAACTGTAGCCGCTTCCTTGATGAAAATTGCCAATGATGTTCGCATGCTTTCAAGTGGTCCACGAAGTGGTATTGGTGAAATATTTATTCCGGATAATGAACCCGGCTCATCTATTATGCCCGGCAAAGTAAACCCAACGCAATGTGAAGCATTGACTATGATAGCTGCGCAAGTAATGGGCAATGATGTAGCCATAAACATTGGTGGCATGAATGGGCATTTTGAATTGAATGTATTCAAGCCGGTAATGATTTACAACTTCCTACACAGCGCTCGATTGATAGGCGAAGGTTGCGTTTCATTTAATGATAAATGTGCTGTAGGATTATCCCCATTGACCGATAATATTGCTAAGCATGTAAACAATTCGTTGATGTTGGTTACCGCTTTAAATACCAAAATAGGCTACTACAAAGCCGCCGAAATTGCACAAACTGCTCACAAGAATGGCAGCACATTAAAAGAGACTGCCATAAAATTAGGCTACCTCACCGCCGAAGAATTTGATGAATGGGTGAAGCCCGAGGATATGTGTGGGTTGTAATGCATTTTAAATAATCCTACTCTTGCAATTTTCTTGCTAGCTACTAGAAGTCAGCCTCTAGATCCAATTGACGCATCAAATCGATTATCTTAGGATTTATTTTGGCTAATGCATTGAATTTTTCAATTGGTGTATAAAGAGTTTTGGGAAGTTCTTCTTTCGGGTCGCTTTCATCAGCCTGTTTTTTTTCATCTTCAGCAATCTCGGGTGTTAAAAGTTCCTGTTGAATGGGCATGTTTTTAGCTTTGACAGCATTTTGCAAAGCCTGAGCCTTTAAGTTTTTTATACCCGTAATGGGCGCAGCTTGTGAGCCTGACTTGGTGATTTTAGCAGGCGTACTTTCCTTTTCTACTTGCACCTTGTTTTTTTCCGGCTCAGGTTTTGGGAGCGGTTCAGTTTCAACAATTAATGCAGGGGTTTCTTTAGGGGCAACAACAGTTGGTGGTGGCAAAGGCTCCTCTACCTGTTCAGGCTTTATTTGCTTCGGAACCTTGGCAACCGAGCTCGGCTCAGTTAGTAGTTCAGTTTTTTTTTTAACAGTGTCAGCCGGGAGCTGCACCTGATTACCACCAGCAGATTGTTGCAAAGCCGGCATCAGGTAGCTAAGCTTAATAAAGGCCATCTCGGTATGTAATCGCTTATTTTTACTCATGCGATAGTTGCTATCGCTTTCGGCCAATATATTCAATGCAGATAAAATGAAAGCCGAAGGCACCAAAGCGCCGTGCTTTTTGTACTGTTCGAGCATTTGCTCACTCACCTCTAATAGCCCAACACTCTGGGGTGTTTTGCAAATGAGCAAATTACGCAAATGTCCGGCCATGCCACTCATTATTAAATCACCTTCAAAACCTAATTGGGTAATTTGGTGGAGCAAGGTCAGGCTTCCCATCACATCCGCACTCAGCATGTATTCGGTAAATTGGAAATAGCTGTTGGCATCCAGTATATTCAGCTGCTCTAGCACAGCATCAAGTGTGATATGCCCATTGCAGAAACTGCACATTTTATCAAACAGGCTCAGAGCATCTCTCATCCCTCCATCAGCCTTATAAGCTATTTGATGCAAGGCTTCCACCTCAAAAGTTACATTCAAATCCACAGCAATATCTTTTAGCTGCTGTACCATCTGAGCCACGGTAATTCGTTTAAAATCGAAGGTTTGGCATCGGGAAAGTATGGTAGGTAAAATCTTATGCTTCTCGGTAGTGGCTAATATAAATATGGCATAAGCAGGGGGTTCTTCAAGCGTTTTTAAAAAAGCATTAAAAGCCTGCGAACTCAACATATGAACCTCATCAATAATATAAACCTTGTATCGAGCCCCTTGAGGTGGAATGCGAACCTGCTGAATTAGTTCACGTATATCATCTACACTATTATTGCTAGCGGCATCTAGTTCAAAAATATTGAATGAGCTGCTGGTGCTAAATGATTTGCAACTATTGCAGTCATTGCAAGCTTCGCCATCTTTCAAGTTTTCACAATTAATCACCTTAGCCAATATTCGGGCGGTGGTGGTTTTACCTACCCCCCGTGGGCCTGTGAACAGAAAGGCGTGAGCCAGCTGGTTTTGTGTTAATGCATTCTTTAGGGTAGCCGTAATATGCTCTTGCCCTACCACATTGCCAAATCGCGACGGGCGGTATTTACGTGCACTTACTACAAAATTGTCCATTACAGGGGCTAAGATATAAATACTAATTAGTCTACTTCCAATTAATATTTTAACATTTTTTCTCTGTGGATGTTCGCCAATAGCTAAGTCTTAGTACCTCATTCGCCGTGGTTCGTGTACCCACTAACCTCAGCAAAGATAAGTCTGAATACCTCCGTATTATTTTTACATTTACTTATTAATTAAATCAATTTGTTATGTACAAAAGCTTAATTCTCCCGGTCATCGTAATAGGATTAGTAGCATTTCAAACTATTGACGGTACTAAGCCTCAAGGTAAGTTAACGTATCCGGTTACCCCTAAAGTAAATCAGGTGGATGACTATTTTGGAACTAAGATAGCCGACCCTTATCGTTGGCTCGAAGATGACACTGCCCGAAATGTAAAAGCATGGGTCAACGCCCAGAATGCTTTGACTCAAACTTACCTTACTGCTATTCCTTATAAGGCAAAAATACATGCCCGATTGCAGGAAATAAGCAATTATGCCAAATACAGTTCACCCTTTAAAAAGGGGGACAATCTGTTTTTCTTTAAAAACGATGGCCTGCAAAATCAAAGTGTCATGTATAAGCAGCATGGAGCCGATGCTCAGCCAACCGTGTTCATCGATCCAAATAACTTCTCCAAAGATGGAACAGTAGCGTTGGTAAGCAATACCTTTTCTACTGATAATAAACTGCTGAGCTATACCCTGGCAGCGGCCGGCAGCGATTGGCAAACCATGTATTTTAAAGATGTAGCCACAGGCAGAGTGCTCCCCGATACCATTCGATGGATAAAATTTGGAGGAGGAAGCTTCTACAAGGATGGAGTTTTTTATAGTGGCTACCCAAAACCCGATGTAAAGAAAATGTATAGCAATGCCAGCACAGGGCAGGTAGTATATTATCACAAACTTGGAACACCTCAAAGTGCAGATTCGGTTATCTATCGCGACGATGAACACCCCAAGCGATACTATGGCCCTTCTGTAAGTGATGATGAGCGCTTTTTATTTCTCAGTATTTCAGAAGGCACTTCCGGCAATTCTTTATGGTATAAGAAGATGACTGAGCCCGATTCAAAACTCACCCTGCTATGTGATGGATTTAGCTTTGATTACAATGTAGTAGATAATGAAGGCGACCAATTATTGGTATTGACAAATGATGGAGCCTCCAATAAGCGTTTGGTAAAAATCGATATTCATAATCCGGATAAGAAAAACTGGGTGACAATTATTCCTGAGAAACTGGAGTTGCTCGACAATGTCTCATCATGTGGTCATAAACTTTTTGCATCGTACCTGAAAGATGCATGCACAAGGGTGGTGCAATTGGATTATAATGGCAATGTTGAACACGATATAGAATTGCCGGGGTTAGGCACTGCATCGGGGTTTGGAGGTGCCAGAGAAGACAACGATTTTTATTACACCTTTACCTCATTCCTATACCCACCCACCATCTATAATTACGATCTGAATTCGGGCTTGAGCCAAGTTTTTAAGAAAACCGAAGTGAAGTTTAATGCCGAGAACTATGAAACCAAGCAGGTGTTTTTTCCATCACAGGATGGCACCATGGTACCTATGTTTATTACTAGTAAAAAAGGATTGGTACTCGACGGCAATAACCCATGCATGCTATACGCTTATGGTGGATTTCAAATTAATATTACTCCTGATTTTAAGGCCAATCGAATCTTGTTTCTGGAAAATGGTGGTATCTATTGTGTTGCCAATCTTCGTGGCGGTAATGAATACGGTGAATCATGGCATAAATCGGGCATGCTTGAAAATAAGCAAAATGTATTCAACGATTTTATTGCAGCTGCTGAGTATCTGATTGCTGAAAAATACACATCATCTAACAAACTAGCCATCAGTGGCCGAAGCAATGGTGGGCTTTTAGTAGGAGCTTGCATGACCCAACGCCCCGATTTGTATAAAGTAGCCCTGCCCGGAGTGGGCGTTTTAGATATGCTTCGCTATCATAAATTTACTGTTGGTTGGGGTTGGAGTGTAGAGTATGGCAATAGCGATAAACAGGAGCAATTCAATTACCTTATCAAATATTCGCCTTTGCATAATGTGAAAAAAGCCAACTATCCGGCTACCTTAATCACCACCGCCGATCATGACGATAGAGTGGTTCCGGCTCACAGCTTTAAGTTTGCCGCCACCCTGCAGGAAAATCAGGAAGGTAATAATCCGGTATTAATCAGAATTGACAAAAGCGCAGGTCATGGAGCAGGCAAGCCTATTGGTAAGCAGATAGACGAGGATACCGACATTTGGAGTTTTGTGTTTTGGAATCTGGGTATCAACTACTAATTAATTCATTTATATGGTTAGAGTAATTGTTCAAGGGGCAACCGCCCTGCTCGTGTGTGCTGCTTTATGGTATGGCTTCTCCCTACTGCCTTTTTTCAAAGAAAAAATAGCCATTGAAATACCTATAGATACGGAAGAAAAAATAGGGGATGCCTTGAGTGATTTTTATTTAAAAGATGAAACCAAAGTGCATACACCGGCGTTAGACTCGGCATTGTTTTCAATCACTCACCGCTTGCTGGGGCATATTGAAAACACGAATTACAATTACAAATTTACCGTAATCCAAAAAAAGGATGTTAACGCATTTACCCTGCCGGGTGGTCGTATTGTGGTGTTCACCGGATTAATTGAACTTACCGACAGCCCCGAAGAATTAGCAGCCGTATTAGCTCATGAAATGGGCCATGCCGAAAAAAAACACGTGACTCATAAGTTAGTAAAAGAGTTGGGACTTACACTGGTAATGGGTGTTCTCACTGGTGGCGACGCCGGAATTCTTGGCGAATTACTACACACCATTACTTCCACTGTATTTGATCGAAAACAAGAAACCGAAGCCGATGAATATGGCATGCACTTGCTCGAACAGTCGGGTATCAATCCCATAGTAGTGGCTACTTTATTTAAAAAAATGGAAGAACAAGGCGGCGGCTTCGACAAGCGCTTGGAAATGCTCTCTACCCATCCTCACTCGAGTAATCGCATAAAAGCTGCCCAAGAATATAGAACGCATAATGGATTCAAACCTTTGGCTTTCCAAAATACTAATTGGCAAAATGTAAAAGCCAGCCTTGAAAGCAGGGAATCTGTAAAATGAGAAATGATTTGACAATAAATAAGGTAGCTCGTCAGGCAAGCCGCTGAAGCAACAAATCTTGAAAAATGTTAGTTCAACCTAAAGGGAACCACCATCACAAATTTAGGAATCTGAACCTCAAATCGACTGCCATCAGCCTGGCGCTCCATTAAGTAGGTTCCATGCATGGTCCCCATTTCACTATTAAGATTGCAGGCAGAAGAATATTGATAGAATTCACGTGGCTCAATAATGGGCTGTTCGCCTACTACGCCTTCACCTTGAATTTGACGGTGAAAGCCTTGGGAATCAAATATATGCCACTGCCTACTCAGCAGTTTTACAGTGTATCCACTAAAGTTTTCTATGGTAATTCGATAGCCAAAGAAATGTTCATTAGTGAGTATGTTCGATTGGTCAGGCTGGTAGAATGTTTCTACAATCACCTTAATATTCTCGGTTATTTGGGATTGTATTGGTTGTAACATGTCAGATACGAATTGATTTTCAAAAGTAAATAATTATTTAATACTTCAAACAAGAATAATAGAACTACTGTTTGTTAGTCCACAACAAAATATTTACACTTTTAATTTTAATTTATCATAGAACTACTTATCTTTAATTTATTACCTCAAAACCAAAAAATAAATAATTGATAGTCCGTTTGAGGCATATTTCAGATATTTAAGATTCATAGAGCAAGATGGCAACTAATACGATTAAAAAAGGAGCAAAGAGTAAATCAGACTCGACAGATTATAAAATGGCCGAGCCCGTTAAGGCTAGAGCTAAAACTGTGACCCGAAGACAGGAACCCCGAGCGTTAAAACCAGGAATACATAGCGAACTTACGCATGCCTTGCATAAGTACTTTGGCTTCGATTCGTTCAAAGGAAATCAAGAGGCCATTATGCAATCCATTTTGGATGGCAAAGATACCTTTGTGATAATGCCCACCGGTGGTGGAAAATCTCTTTGCTACCAGTTGCCGGCCTTGTTGAGCGAAGGCACAGCTATTATTATTTCTCCTTTGATAGCCTTGATGAAAAATCAGGTGGATAGCATTCGAAGCTATAGCGATACCGATGCTGTAGCGCATTTTATGAATTCATCGTTAAATAAAACACAGATAAAAGCAGTTAAAGATGACCTGCGAAAGCAGCATACCAAAATGCTTTACGTGGCTCCGGAAACACTGACAAAGGATGAAAACATTGAATTCTTCAAAGAATTAAAAATCTCGTTTGTAGCGGTTGATGAGGCCCACTGTATAAGTGAGTGGGGGCACGATTTTAGACCCGAGTATCGTCGCATACGCGAAATGATAAAAGGCATTGGAAAACGAATTCCGGTGATGGCGCTTACGGCTACAGCAACCCCTAAAGTGCAGAGCGATATACTGAAGAACTTGAATATGACCAAGCCGGAAATATTCATTTCATCGTTCAATCGCGAAAATCTGTATTATGAAGTAACCCCTAAGCGAAAGAAGGACGAAACTATTAAGGACATTATCAAGTTTGTTCGCAAAAACGAAGGCAAGAGCGGCATTATCTATACCCTGAGCCGAAAAATGGCGGAAGAAATTGCACAAATTTTATCGGTGAATGGAGTCAAGGCAGTGGCCTATCATGCCGGCCTCGATGCCAATACGCGTAGCCAAAGGCAAGATTGGTTTTTGATGCAAGAAACGGATGTGATTGTGGCCACTATCGCTTTTGGAATGGGAATAGATAAGCCGGATGTACGGTTTGTAATTCATTATAATTTTCCAAAAAGCCTTGAAAATTACTATCAGGAAACCGGCCGCAGCGGCCGCGATGGGTTAGAAGGACACTGTAGGGCATATTTTAGTTACAACGATTTGCTGAAACTGGAAAAATTTATGAAAGACAAGCCCATGGCCGAACGAGAAATGGGTGGGCAGTTGCTGATGGAGATGGAGGCCTTTGCCGAAACCAGCATTTGTCGACGACGATTTGTGCTGCATTATTTTGGCGAAAATTATGAAAAGGCTAACTGTGGTATGTGTGACAATTGCACCAAGCCAAAACCAAAAATTGAGGGCAAAGACTATATACTCACCGTACTTAAAACAGTGAAAGCCATGAGCGAAAGCTTTGGCATTGAATACACTGTGAAGGTGATAGCCGGAAAGAAAGACCAGCAAATGGTCATTTTTGAGCATGATAAACTAAAAGAATTTGGTAGCGGAAAAGGCCATGATGAGCAATTCTGGAGCTCCATGGTTAGGCAGGCACTTATCAATAATTACATTCGAAAAGATATTGAGCAATATGGGGTGCTTAAACTCACCGAGGCCGGGCACGCCTTTTTAAAGAAGCCGGTAAGTGTAAAGGTGACCGAAAATCATAACTACGAAAAAGTAGAAGATACCGATGATGATGATTTTGTGGGAGCAAGTGGTGGCAGTGGCGGTGCACTTGATGTACAGTTGCAAAAAATGCTAAAGGACTTGGTAAAAAAGGTGGCAAAAGAGAAGAAGCTACCACCATTTGTTATCTTTCAGGAGCCATCGCTCAATGATATGGCCACCTTGTATCCTACCACATTGGAAGAATTGGAAAATTGTCAAGGTATCAGCAAAGGTAAAGCTATGCGATACGGCAAGCCATTTGTTGAAATGATTGCCAAATATGTGGAGGATAATAATATTGACCGGCCGCTGGATATGCAAGTGCGCACACTGGCCAATAAATCGGCTGCTAAAATTCAAATCATACAGAACATTGATAAAAAAATTCCATTGGATATGATTGCCCGTGGGCGTGCCATCAGTATGGTAGAATTGATGACTGAGTTAGAGACTATTGTGGCAAGCGGTACTAAATTAAATCTTACCTACTACATTGATGACCACATGGACAAGTATACGCAGGAAGAAATTTATGATTATTTTAAAACGGCTGAAACTGATGATATAGCCACAGCCGTTAACGAATTAGGTAAAGAAGATTTTAATTACGAAATGGTTCAACTCATGCGCATTAAGTTTATGAGTGAGCTCGGAAATTAAAATCTGCTTTCAGTTTTGGTTACACTGCTTTCGGTTCGGGTAATAGCCTTTGGCCAGAATGTGCCTCTAATAAATCGGTTCACTTTCCAATCAGCATAATTCCAGGAAGCCCAGCTTTCCTCTTTTTTTCGATTGCCAAATCGGTCTAGTTGTTTTTCTAAGAATGGGTCAATCTCTGATTTTTGTAAATGTTCTACCCAGATGTATTCATTGGTAGCATGCGCCTCCATTTGGGCTGCAATCTTGGCTTTGTTCTGTTCCAATAGTGGTAGCATACGGGTACTGCTATCAAAATAAAAATCAATATCTATCTGACTTTTGTTCCAGTGGTTTAAATTAAACTGCAGAATTATTGCTTCCCAATCGAACAAGCCGGCAGCCAGGCATAAGGCCAACAATACATGCCTACTATTTGTACGCCATAGGAAGTAAGCAGACTTTATTTGGTTCACTTTTACTAACAAGGTGATTAGACCTATAAAGGTGAGAACCAGAAAAATAACAACTCCTACTCGGCGATAGGCCAAGCCATGATAATTGATGTAATAATAGTTTCGCAGGAAAACTGATACACATAAAATCATGTTCTGTGCTATCCATAAGTAAGCAGCATTTTTTATCCATTTATTATTTTTATAGAAATGTAAATTTCTTCTAAAAAAATAAAGCACCACAGCAGCCGACAATAGAATAGAAAATAAAAGCACGTAAGTTCCTTCATGCACAAACTGCTTCATGCTAAAACCATGTGGCACAGTAAATCCAAACCAGA
>DAIMNW010000161.1:0-5378 GCA_036719905.1 Chitinophagales bacterium | reverse complement strand
ATTTAAATATTATTAATTGAACGAACCCAAAATGAAAATAGCAATTATCGGAACAGGAAATGTAGGCGGTGCATTGGCACAGCAATTAATTAAAGCAGGACACACGGTGTTGATGGGAGCAAAATTTCCCTTGAGCGAAAAATCAATTCGGCTTGCCACCCAAATTGGTGAGGATCGTTTTGCAGCAGTTGAATTTGCTGCTAAACAATCGCAAGTAATTATCATCACCACTCCACCTGATGCGGTGCCGCAAATTATTTCTCAACTTGGCAATATCGAAGGCAAAACCCTAATTGATGCTACCAACTCCATTCGTGTAAAACCCGAAAATTATCCTACAGCATTTCATGCCATTAAATCCATTACAAAATCAGATGCCGTTGTAAAATGTTTTAACACCACAGGATTTGAAAACATGCTCAACCCCATTTATAATGGCGAAGGCATTGATATGTTTTGTGCTGGAGACAATAAGCAAGCAAAAGACATTGCAAAACAATTAGCTAAAGACATTGGCTTTGCAAACTGTTACGATTTTGGCGGTAACGATAAAGTAGAATTGCTTGAAAAGTTTGCCTTAAGCTGGATAAACCTGGCCATCATGCAAGGGCAAGGAAGAGATATTGCATTTAAGGTGGTAAAGAGGTAGCCTCTGTTGGCAAAATATGCATTTTTAAAGCTGTTGTAGACAAAACATTTCGGTCTATTTGGTTTGTTTTGATCTACTGAATTTGTTTACACAATAAAGCCCTGCAAGAATTAAAGGTGTGGTTCTGCCCCAAAAAATAGCTGGGGAGGTTCTACATAAAACAATATTTAAGCTTTCTGTTTACATTTGTCCTTGATCGCCCATCATAGCACACCGATTTCCCTTTTCCTATATTTCAGAGGCTGTCTTGGTGAGCTTATAAAGAAAAAAACATGGGGTTTGACTGAGTTTTTTAATGAAACAACCGAAACGAACTAAACTAAATGGCCAATTATTTTATCGTCGGAGCATCTTCTGGGATAGGCCTGGCTATTGCTTTGCAATTAGCAGATGCAGGCAATAAGGTGTTTGCAACTTTCAATAAAAGCGAACCGAAAGCGAAGCATCCGAATATTCATTTTCATCAATTGAATATTCTAAACAATATGTCTCCATTAGACTTTTTACCTGATGAGTTAGCCGGATTGGCTTACTGCCCGGGCAACATAAACCTAAGACCATTTGAAAGAATAAAACCGGCCGACTTTGAACAGGATTATAAACTGCAAGTAATTGGAGCTGTTGAAGTTATTCAGCAGACATTGCCCCGATTAAAAAAATCGGGAAACTCTTCTGTTGTTTTGTTTTCTACTCTAGCTGTACAAACCGGGTTGCCATTTCATACGCAGGTGGCAGCATCCAAAGGGGCTCTCGAAGGCATGGCTAGAGCATTGGCGGCGGAGTATGCCCCCCAAATAAGGGTCAACTGTATTGCCCCTTCGTTAACCAATACTCCCCTTGCTGCTTCTTTACTAAATACCGAACAGAAAATGCAGGCCAACGCTCAGCGACATCCTTTAAAAAGAATTGGAACACCCAAGGATATAGCAGATATGGCTGAATTTTTACTTTCGGACAAAGCAAGTTGGATTACCGGACAGATTTTTCACATAGACGGTGGCATGTCTTCAATCAGGAGTTAAATAAGGTTTGTAGCACTTTCTCTAAAAAAATGATAGAAACATTTTTAGCAGCACGTTGGGAAAATTTAATCATGGCAAACTATGAAGTAGATCCCGATTTGTTAATACCCTACATTCCGAATGGTGTTGAACTGGATTTTTACAACAGCAAAGCCTATGTAAGTCTGGTGGGTTTTGTTTTTAAAAAAACCAGCGTTTTTCATATACCCATCCCTTATTTGGGAACATTTGAAGAAATTAATTTGCGTTTTTATGTAAAACGATTGGACAAGGGTGTTTTGAAAAGAGGGGTGGTCTTTATTAATGAAACCGTTCCAAACGGTTTGGTGGCATGGCTTGCTAACAAGTTATATAAAGAACACTACACTACCATTCCCACAAGAAGTTTGATTGAAATTTTAGACGATGCAAAAAACGTTGAGTATCGATGGAAAATAAATGGAGAATGGAATCATCTAAAAGTAAATTCAATAAACGAAAACATGAAGATGCTGCCGGCTAGCTTCGAAGAGTTTATTTTTGAACATTATTACGGATACACTAAACTAGATGGAGGTCTTGCTCAAGAGTACTGCGTAAACCATCCAAGGTGGCAGACAAACAAAGTTACAGCATACTCTATAGATTGCGACTTTAACGCTATGTACGGCGGCCGTTTCTCCATTTTAAATTACGCTATGCCCGATTCGGTTTTTCTGGCAGAAGGTTCTCCGGTGACTATTAAGTGGAAGCGCACCTCCTTCTAACTATTTAAAAAGCCAGTACTAGCAATTTTGCCGGTGTTAGTAGATGGAAAAGCGCCTCTGAAAATATTGGGTTGCGGCTAAAACAGAAATATATTATACTTCATTCTATAATAACTAATATTGACTTCTGTTTTCTAAAAACTACAACAAATAACTATGCAAACAATAATTGGTTCGGGCGGCACAATTGGAACACCCTTAGCTAAAGAATTAAAAAAATATACTGATAAAATTCGTTTGGTTAGCCGAAACCAAAAAAAAGTAAACGAAACCGATGAGCTGCACCCCATGGATGCCAACGACCTTTCACAAATTGATACGGCCATCGCTGGAAGCGAAGTAGTTTACATCGTGATTGGTTTTGAATACAAACTGAGTGTTTGGCAAAAAACCTGGCCGGCGTTTATGTCGGAAGTTATTAGTGCTTGCAAACGACATCAAGCTAAACTTGTTTTTTTTGACAATGTATATATGTATGAAAAATCTGCTATACCACATATGGTTGAAACCTCACCCATCCATGCTCCAAGCAAAAAGGGAGCTGTGCGGCAACAACTGCACGAGATGATAATGAAAGAAGTAGATAACAAAACCCTAACTGCCCTGATTGCCCGTTCTGCCGATTTTTATGGCCCAGACAATAAAAACAGTGCTCTCAATATTTTGGTGGTTGATAATCTGCTGAAAGGAAAAAAGGCTCAGGCTTTTGGCAATATTAATAAGATACATACATATACCTATACTCCTGATGCGGCCATGGCTACTGCACTACTTGGCAATACTGCTGATGCCTTTAATCAAGTTTGGCATGTGCCAACAACAAAAGAAAAACTTACCAGCCAGCAATGGATTCAATTAGTAGCTGATGAGCTAAAAGTGCCGGCTAAAATTCAAACATTACCTGTGTGGTTGATAAAAATACTGGGGCTATTCGTTCCCATTATGAAAGAGTTTCCGGAGATGAATTATCAATATGAACAAGACTATATATTCGATAGTACTAAATTTGAAAATCGATTTGGCGTTGTTGCCACTTCTCCAAAAGAGGGTATTAAAATTCTTATTGATAGTTTGAAGAGATAAATGCATAGCCGAAAAAGAAATCGAAATAATCTATAAAGCCATAAAAATTAAATTAATAATGAAAAACACTGCATTAATAACAGGAGCATCTAGCGGAATTGGTTTAGAGTTGGCAAAAGTGCATGCCCGAAAAGGTGGCGACCTGGTTTTGGTGGCCAGAAACAAAACCAAACTAGACGAGCTGAAATCAGAATTGGAAAACCAATTTAAGGTACGGGTACTTACCATCGGCAAAGACCTTTCTGCGCTTAATGCTGCCAGAGAGGTTTATGATGAAGTCAAAAAACAAAATATCCAAATTGATTATCTAATTAATAATGCCGGCTTTGGCGATTATGGATTATTTGCTGAAACTGACTGGAGCAAAGAACAGCAAATGATTAACTTGAACATTACGGCTCTTACCGAGTTCACAAAACTTTATTTGCCCGAAATGGTAAACCGCGGCAAGGGCAAGATAATGAATGTAGCTTCTACGGCAGCCTTTCAACCGGGGCCTTTGATGGCCGTTTACTTTGCCACCAAGGCTTATGTTTTAAGTTTTTCGGAGGCAATCGACAATGAAGTTCACGATAAAGGGGTGAGTGTAACAGCACTTTGCCCGGGCGCCACCGAGAGTGGATTTTTTGGCGCCGCAGCCATGGGAGACAGTGGTCTGGTTAAAGGCAAAAAGCTGCCTAGTTCGCAGGAGGTGGCCGAGTATGGCTACCAAGCTATGATGAATGGCAAAACCTTAGCGGTGCATGGATTAATGAATTATTTGCTTGTCTTATCGGGACGTTTAGCACCACGTAGTTTGGCTGTGAAAATTGCCCGAAAAATTTTAGAAACCACTAAATAATATAAACCATGTACGGACTCACCACCCTCGGAATTATTCACACTGCTATCAGTTTAATTGCCGTGGCAGCTGGTGTAATTTCATTCATTCAATATAAAAAAATTGACAACTCCAACTTGATTGGCAAATTATATATCTACTCAACAACCATTGTCTGCCTTACAGGATTCGGTATTTTTCAACATGGTGGTTGGGGCCCTGCACATACCTTGGGTGTAATTACCTTAATTGTTTTGGGCGTTGCGCTGTTTGCCTCAAGGCCGTCCAATTCCTTTGGAAAATTTTCACCCTATATTTCCGTAGTTGCTTTTAGCATGACATTTTTACTTCACCTTATTCCGGCCATTAACGAAACCCTAACAAGGCTTCCTTATGGAAATCCAATGGCGAAATCCCCTGACGACCCCAGAATAAAAATGTTGGTTATGGCTTGTTTTTTCTTGTTTCTCGTTGGATCTGCCATTCAGATTAACTGGATGCGTAAAAACAAGGTCTAGCTCTTCAATAATCAACCTCTTTCACATGATCAGCTTCTTGTTGATTGCTAGTATGTAAAACCCTGCCGAGCATTTGCCACCAGGTAAACCACAGATAAGGTTTCATTATCAAACTTTTCGTTCTATATTTCATTTCTAAAAAAATTGACTTCATGAAAAAAACTTTATGCTTAATAGCCATGCTGCTTTCGCTTGGCATTCATTCTTTTTCTCAAAATGTAATGACCCCCGAGCTACTCTGGAAGTTGGGCCGTGTAGGAGCCGAGTGTATATCGCCCGATGGGAAATCGGTTATATATGGTATCAGCTACCCCAATGTAGAAACCAACAAAAGTGTTCGCCAACTTTATAGCATGCCTATTGCTGGCGGCGACCCAACCCAACTGACCAGCAGCGAAGGCAATAAAAGCGAAGTGCGTATGGCCAGTGGTGGCAAAATTATTTTTTCACAAAAAGGAAAATGGATGTTGGCTAATGCCGATGCCAGCAATGCCATAGAAATTAGCGGCTTGCCAGATGGTGCATCAAACCTTCGTATAT
>DAIMNW010000321.1:0-1423 GCA_036719905.1 Chitinophagales bacterium | reverse complement strand
GTAAAAATACAATGCAAAGGTGGTCAGGCGAATCCTGCCCCTCCAATTGGACCTGCTTTGGGTTCTAAGGGTATCAATATTATGGAGTTCTGCAAGCAGTTTAATGCTCGTACGCAGGACAGAATGGGTAAAGTATTACCCGTTACCATTACAGTTTACAGTGATAAATCTTTCGATTTTATCATCAAAACTCCTCCGGCTGCTGTGCAGTTAATGGAGGCTGCTAAAGTACAGAGCGGTTCAAAAGAACCTAACCGTATTAAAGTAGGTAAGGTTACCTGGGCTCAAGTAGAGGCTATCGCCAAAGACAAAATGCCCGATTTGAATTGCTTCAAAATTGAATCGGCCATGACTATGGTAGCCGGAACTGCACGTTCTATGGGCTTCACTGTAGAAGGTCAGCGTCCTTTTTAAATTTAAATGATGAATTTTGAGCGTTTAGTTGACTCAAACTTTCTCTTATGTAACAATTCCAACAACAAAAAATTAATAATTAACAACTAATAACTAAACAAATGGCATTAACGAAAAAACGAAAAAGTGTTGCGGCTTTAGTTAAGTCAGATGCGGTTTATTCTTTAAAACAAGCTTCTGAATTAATTAAAAAAGTGAATACCACCAAGTTTGATGCGTCAGTAGACCTTCATGTACGCTTGGGAGTTGATCCTAAAAAAGCCGATCAGGCTGTACGTGGTGTAGTTACCCTACCACACGGAACAGGACGCGACAAAAAAGTACTAGTACTCTGTACCCCTGACAAAGAAGCCGAAGCAACAGCAGCCGGTGCTGATTACGCAGGATTAGACGAATATTTGCAAAAAATTGAAAAAGGCTGGGTAGATGTAGACGTAATCATTGCTACACCTTCAGTAATGCCTAAAATGGGTAAATTGGGTAAAGTGTTGGGTCCTCGAAACCTAATGCCAAATCCTAAAACCGGAACAGTTACCAACGACGTTGGAGCTGCGGTAAAAGAAGTGAAGAGTGGTAAAATTGCTTTCAAAATTGATAAGCAAGGAATCATCCATACTTCTATTGGCCGTATTTCATTTACTCCTGAAAAAATCATGGGTAATGCTATGGAAATTCTCAATACCGTGATTCGTATGAAACCACAATCAGCTAAGGGAACTTACTTGAAGAGTGTGTACATGGTTTCATCTATGAGCCCAAGTTTGAACATTGACACCAAGTCGTTGATGTCATCATCAGCTGCTTCTGACAATTAATTTATTACCCTCAAAAAACAAAAATTGAGACATGACTAAAGAACAAAAAAATAACGAGATAGTTGAACTTACAGAGAAGTTTAAAAACAACAACTATTTTTATATAGCCAATTCCGAATCGCTTACCGTTGAGCAAGTGACAAACCTGCGTAAACTCTGCTTTTCAAAGGGAATTGAAATGAGAGTAGCTAAAA
>DAIMNW010000022.1:0-20027 GCA_036719905.1 Chitinophagales bacterium | reverse complement strand
CTTCTGGCACTTCGCCCATATCACCATACATTACTTCGCTTTCAAAAAAGCATACCGGATCGGGGTCAATAATGGCCGATTTTAATAATCCTTTGGCATCGTAAGGATTTGAAACAGAAATAACTTTTAAACCGGGAACATTAGCCATCCAATTCTCAAATGCCTGACTATGTTGAGCGCCTAACTGTCCGGCTGAGGCTGATGGACCTCTAAAAACAATGGAGTTCCCAAACTGCCCGGCACTCATCGAGCGCATTTTGGCTGATGAATTCACTATTTGATCAAAAGCTAGCACAGCAAAATTCCATGTCATAAACTCCACTATTGGTCGTAACCCGTTCATGGCAGCACCTACGGCTATACCGGCAAAACCTAATTCGGCAATTGGGGTATCGATTACTCGTTTATCACCAAATTCGTCGAGCATTCCTTGGCTTACTTTATAAGCCCCGTTGTATTGTGCTACCTCTTCGCCCATCAGAAATACTCTGCTGTCTTTGCGCATTTCTTCCTGCATGGCTTCTCTCAATGCTTGTCTGAATGGAATGGTTCTCATATGTGTTGCTATTTATGCTGCGCAAATGTAAGGTTTGAACTTGGAAATTAAAATTTAGCCATCGGCTTCATTTTATTTTAGCCAAATTTAACACTAGTCATGGTCAACGAACCTGCAACGGCTATATCATTAAAGAAACTAACCGGGTCACCTTTTTCTTGTAGTCCTAAAGTGTAAAGCAATGGATAATAATGATCGGGGGTGGGTATGGCCAACGAAGCCGCCTTACCTAAACTTTGATAATTAATCAGCGGTGCAGTGTTACCTTCCAGTATATGTTTCTTAAAAATGGTATTCATTTCTAAGGCCCAGTCAAATCCGTAGCCTGGTTCATTAATTTTATCAAACGCAGCTAAGCCTAGGTTGTGCACCATGTTGCCACTTCCAATTATCAATACGCCTTTGCTTCTTAATGCTGATAATTGCTTAGCCAAATCGAAATGGTACTGTGGTGATTGATAGTAATCAATACTCAATTGTAAAACCGGAATATTGGCTTCGGGATACATTTGCTTTACAACCGACCAGGTTCCATGGTCCAATCCCCAATCATGATTTAAGGTAATTTCAGTAGTAGTAATTAAATTTTTTGTTTCAACTGCCAATTCGGGATTGCCAGGTGCCGGGTATTGTACATCAAACAAAGCTTTTGGAAAACCTCCAAAATCGTGAATAGTCGTTGGCTGATTCATAGCGGTCACTGCTGTTCCTTTGGTAAGCCAATGCGCCGATATGCAGAGAACGGCCTGTGGAACAGGAATTTCCTTGGCCATAGTATTCCATCGGCGGCTAAACTGGTTATCTTCAATGGCATTCATGGGCGACCCGTGACCAACAAAAAGCACAGGCATTTTATTGGTAGCGGTTAAATTAGATGTGAAATTTTCAAGATTTGCTAAGCTCATAGAATATCCGGTCAGAGGGAATAGTGAAACAATTTTTAAAAAGGTGGAACGCTTCATTTTATCTCTTTAGCGAAGGGTAAAGGTATCTCATTCATGGGTATTGTAAAATAAAAAAGCCATACTTCCCTTGCCGAGTAGTATGGCCATTTTTGTGCTTCGTTAAGATTACTTAATTGGGAAATAAATATTGGTACTTAGCTTGCTTGGGTCCTTTTCAGTCATAGGATCATTAATGTATTCTTCCCACGGTTCACCAATGATTTCCTTGTTATTGGTTTTAGCGTATTCCATTAATCCATCGTATGCCATTTTCAAACCCTCATAGGGTCCCGAGTAATGAGCCACCAAAACATGCGATTTAGGAAAAGTGGTGCAGGTCATTCCCTCACATTTATCTTTGCAAGGCTTGGTAGTGCACATCACTGCTGTTAGTTTTGTCTTGGTATCGCCAGGATGAAAGCCAGGATACATAGCCATTGGGTGGCCGGTTATCTCCAATTTTTTGGCTTTGCAATTTTCACCAATCTTGCCATATAATTCGCCTAAATTTTTCCCAACATCTTTCATATCACACTCGGTATTCATCATCATACAGTTCATCTCGGCTACATCGGTTTCTTCAATTCCCATTAGCTTGCCGGCTGGTGCCACAGGCATTTTTTCAGCCACATCTTTCATGTTTGCCAAACCCGAAGCAAAATCGGTTCCCAACATTTTATCCATCATCAGGCTCATTAATCTGCCTAAAATAATGGGCTTACTCATATCGCAATCCATACTCCAGGTTACTTTGCAGCCTTGCTCGGTTTTATCAATTTTAAAATTGGCAATGGCTTCGCCTCGTTCCATAAAATTGAGGCCTACAGCCACATGACTAGTGGGGCTACTTTCTTTTATTGTCATGCTTCCGTTGCCAACATTTCGAACTTTACTTTTCCAGCTATACGTGGCTCCAACGCCTTCAGTTGTGGCTCCCCAAGTTTTCTCCATTTTAGGATCGTACTTATCCCAAGGGTTCCAAAGTTCCCATTTCTTTAAATCGTTAATGAGACCAAAAGCAGTCTCAGGTGCACATTTTATTTCTTGGCTTCGCTCTACTAATACTTTTTCGGGTAGAAAAAAACTGTAGGCCGATAATCCAACGATTATAACAGCCAGAATGATGAGGATGGTTTTTAAAATTTTCATGATTGAGGATTATTTAAGTTATAAAGGATGAGTTTCAAATATAGGCAAATTGCTTTAAAATAATCCATTTAGGCATGTTGAATCTTTGTAATTTTAAGCCATAAAAATTGTGAATTACTCATGAGTAAACAGAAAACTGAATTGGGCAAAGGCATAAGAGCCCTGCTGCAAAGCATTGAAGGTGAAGCACCTGCAGAAATTAATTCAAATGAAGTAGATAATAAGCTGCATGCAACTGGCAATATTGCCATGGTTTCACTTAATCAGATAGAAGTGAACCCATTTCAACCAAGGGTAGATTTTGATGATGATAGATTGGAAGATTTAGCCCAGTCCATTCGTGTTCATGGCCTCATACAGCCTATCACCTTGCGACTGCTCAGTGGTAATAAATTTCAACTAATAAGTGGCGAACGACGGCTTAGAGCCAGCAAAATGGCCGGCCTAACCGAAGTTCCTGCTTATATCAGAACCGCCAACGATCAAGAAATGATTGAAATGGCACTGATAGAAAATATTCAACGTGAAGATTTAAACTCCATAGAGGTCGCCATTAATTATCAGCGCCTGATTAAAGAATGCAATCTTACTCAAGAAGCACTGGCCGAACGGGTTGGAAAAGATAGAAGCACGGTGGCCAATTTTTTACGCTTATTAAAATTGCCCGATGTAATTCAATTGGCTCTTAAAGCTAAGGATATCAGCACAGGTCATGCACGTGCTATGATCAATCTGGAGAATGTTGACGAGCAATTGTATGTTTTTCATGAGATTGAAAAGAAAAACCTTTCGGTACGCCAGGTTGAGCGTTTAGTATCAGAACTTAAGCGAAAGCGTATGCTTACAAAAAAGCCAAAGCCAAATCGCAACATTTCATATGAATATCAAAAAATTCAAGACAAACTCACTTCCCGTTTTGCCACACGGGTAAAACTGAGCCGAAATACTAGCGGTAAAGGTGAAATCACTATCCCTTTTTTTTCTGATGAAGATTTCAATCGGGTGTTAGAACTCTTAAACATCTAATTAGTTCAATGGGAATCAAGGCTTATTTTTTTTTGCTATTACTGTTAGGCATAGCTACTATTGGGGTGGCTCAGAGCATCTCGGTTTCTGATTCCTTTAATCGTGCAAGTATTGTACCCAATAAAGCCGATACCAGCCACCATTCTATAATGCATAATCCCAGAAAGGCATTACTTTATTCGGCTGCTATTCCGGGACTGGGTCAGGCCTATAACCAGAAGTATTGGAAAATACCCATTGTAGCAGCCGCCTTTGGCACTGCAGCTTACTTTTTTGCCATCAATAATAATGGCTTTATTGCTTGTAGAAATGCTATTACACGTAGACAAGATTCCAATCCTTTGAATGATAATGACCAAGTGATTGTGACCGATTATGTTTTAAAAAAATATGATATTAGCTTTCAAACTACTGCCGATTTATTTACCATAAAACAATCGTTCCGCAAAAACCGAGATATTTCAGCCATGGCGCTAATGGGAGTTTATGTGTTGAATATTGTGGATGCTTATGTAGATGCTCATCTTTTTCACTACGATATGAGCGATAATTTGAGTTGCTCACCCCTCATCAATAATAAAGGCGTAGGAGTGGCTTTCAATTTCAGGTAGACTGGCTGGTGGCCGTCTCTTAAACTTTTTTTCCTTCCTTATTGAATGTTTACCTCTTCTTGATTGTAAACAGAATGTAAATGCAAAAGTTTGGCACAGGTCTTGGCTTAGAGTTAATCGAAGTTAATTTTTATAACCTTTAAATTTTAAAGCCATGAAAAAAATTCTACTCTTCAGCACCCTTCTCATCGGAAGTTTATTCACTGCCAGGGTTTATGCTAATCATTACTCTGAAGTGGAACTTAATTTGCCATTCTTACAAGCCGTATGTGCTCAGTTAGATGGCCGCGAATTTGAGGCTAATTCAACCGGTTATCTTAATCCGATGGTAATGCCAGGTTACCACCGCCTCACTATCACCAGCGCAGGTATCTCTCCTCGATATGGTCACAGCGGCCGACGAGTAATTTATGATGGTGACGTATATGTGGAGGCTGGCAGTCATGTTAAACTTTGTTTAGATTCTTATAATCATTTAAGAGTTGATGCTTATCCATTACAAAGAATAAATGAGTGGGATACATACGGGCAGGAAGGTGCACATGGTCATGGGCATGCTTACGGTCATCAATGCCACCAAGGAAACTATAGCGGTTATGGCTATAATCAAATTTTACCAGTGGCTCCAAGCCAGCTTATGATATTCCGAAATGCGGTGGCCAATGCTTGGTTTGATCAAGACAAAGTAGCCATGATTACTAACTACTTAGCTACACACTACATAACCACAGCTCAGGCAGCCGAATTGATTAGTCTCTGTGATTTTGAACACAGCAAACTGGATATAGCCAAAGCTGCGTTCCTGAAAACTGTGGACATGGAAAATTATTTTTCTGTTATTAATTTATTCAGCTTTGAAAGCAGCAAAAGAAACTTGAGTGATTTTATAGCACTCCATTCATAAAAATCAGGTTGGATTTTTAGATAGAAACCGTCCACGGCTAATGAAGCTAGTTGGGCGGTTTTTTTGTTGCACGTGGCCAAAACCACGAAGGTTTATTTTTAATTATCTTTGCACCCAATCAAAAAAAATAATCATTATATGAAAGAAGTATATTTAGTATCGGTAGCCAGAACCCCTGTAGGAAGCGCCTCCGGTTCATTAGCTGCCATAAGTGCAACTCAGTTAGGCAGTATTGCTATTAAAGCTGCTGTGGAACGGGCAGGAATAGATGCAAGCAGCATTCAGGAGGTTTTTATGGGAAATGTGCTATCAGCCAATTTAGGCCAGGCACCGGTAACCCAAGCCATGCTTGGAGCCGGATTGTCAGACAGTATTCCCGGCACTACCGTGAATAAGGTATGTGCAAGCGGAATGAAGGCCATTATGCTTGGCGCTCAAAGTATTATGAGTGGGCAAAATGATATAGTGGTAGCCGGTGGAATGGAAAGTATGAGCAACGTGCCTTACTATTTAGATAAAGCTAGAACGGGTTACAAAATGGGTCATGGACAAGTGTTAGATGGAATGATAAAAGATGGGCTTTGGGACCCTTACGGCAATGTGCACATGGGAAATTGTGGTGAAGTTTGCGCTGCCAAATATGAATTGACACGTGAAGCTCAGGATGCTTATGCCATTGAAACCTATAAAAGAGCACAAGCCGCTTATCAGAATGGCAACTTTAAGAGTGAGATGGTGGATGTAGTGGTACCCGGTAAGGAGCCTGTAACGGTAACTGAAGATGAACAATACAAAAAAGCAAAATTTGATAAAATACCTACTCTTAAACCAGCTTTTGTAAAAGAAGGAACCGTTACAGCTGCCAATGCTTCGCCTATAAGTGATGGTGCTTCGGCCGTGGTGCTTATGAGTGGCGAAAAAATGAAAGCATTGGGTTTAAAAGCTATTTGTAAAATAATAGGCTTCGCCGATGCAGCGCAGAAACCAGAGTGGTTTACCACTGCACCTGCTTTGGCCGTGCCAAAAGCATTAGCTATGGCCGGCAAATCGGTTGATGAAGTTGATTTTTGGGAAGTGAATGAAGCCTTTGCTGTAGTGGCTATGGCCAATGCTAAGCTGCTCAATATTCCGATGAATAAAATCAATGTATGGGGTGGTGCCATCGCCTTAGGACATGCATTAGGCAACAGCGGAAGCCGAATTACCATTACTCTTAGTTCAATTTTAACACAGATGAATGGCAAAATTGGTGTAGCCGGAATATGCAATGGGGGAGGCGGCGCTTCTGCCATTGTGATTGAAAAATGTTAATTGAGCACTATGAAGAAAGCCTGATTCAGTCATGCTGAATCAGGTTTTTTATTTTATATTAAACTTCGATTTTAAGTTGCTAAAGCGTTTCGCTAATCCAACTGATTAATTCAAACTTCTAAAGTCAACCGGTACCAAACGGCTTACCCCGGCTTCCTGCATGGTTACGCCATAAATCACGTCTACAGCGCTCATGGTCGATTTATTGTGGGTAACAATAATAAACTGTGACTTGGAGCTAAACTCCTGAATCATTTTGTTGAATTTGCCCACGTTGGTATCATCCAATGGCGCATCTACCTCATCCAAAATACAGAAAGGTGCCGGTTTCAATAAGTAGAGGGAGAATAACAAAGCAATAGCTGTCAATGCTTTCTCACCGCCGCTCAACTGATTAATGGTACTTGGTCGTTTGCCTTTAGGCTTGGCAACCACTTCGATTCGGCTTTCCAGTATATCATCGGGGTTTTCGAGATACAAATCGCACTGATCCCCCTCATTAAAGAGTTTTTGGAATACGGAGATAAAGTTTGTTTTGATTTGTGAAAACGCATCCAAAAACTTTTCGCTAGCTGTATTCTCGATTTCTCTCATGGTTTCTTCCAGCGATGTTTTGGCAGTTACCAAATCAGCCTTTTGGGCTGTGATAAATTCAAAACGCTTACGCATTTCGTCATAAGCTTCTACTGCCATTGGGTTAATTTCACCAAATTTGTCTATGCGTTCTTTCAGCTTGGCTACACTTTGCGTTAGTTCCTCATAGCTACGTTCGGTGTTAGGCTCATTATCAATAAGGTCGTCAATGTTCAAATTGAATTCAATACTCAAGCGCTCTTTCATGCTGCTTAATTGAAGTCTCAAATTGTTGTTTTTTTCCTTAATGTTGTTGATTGTCTCATCCACCATCTCCTTCGACTTATGCAAAGTTCGTAGTTCGGCATCTAATTCATCAATAGTTTTGCGGCTTTCCTGATATTCGGATTCAATGGCTGCCAAATCTTTTTCCTGTTCATCTTTCTGGCTGTACATAGTGCTCAGTTGAATCTGCACCACATCTATATTGGTAGCCAATTCACTTTGTTCTACATCACTACCACTTAGGGCTTGAATATTTTGCTCAACCTGTTTGGTCAGTTGATTAATCTGATTGGATTTAAAATTCAATTCCTGTTCAATTGTATTCAGTTGATTTTGCTGCTGAATGAATTGAATGTTGGTTTGATTAAAAGAATCCGTATAACTCTGTAACACTTCATTAGCTTCCTTATAGGCAAGGCTCAACTCATCTATCTTAACCTGAAATGCGTCTCGATCAGTTCGTAATCCTTCTATTTTTTCGTAAAGTACTTTTTGTGTTTCTTCAATATTTCTTGCTTTTTCTGCCACCGCCGCCTTTCGCTCTTCATTGCTTTTCGATTGCAGGTCGGCATTCTCTAACTTAGTTCGAACGGCAATCAATTCATTGGTTTTTACATTTAATCGATTTCGCTGATTATTTAGATTGATAGCTTGCAATTGTTGGTTCATGCTTAGCAGTGACGCTTGAGCAGCTTTGACTTTTTCATCAAAGCCAGAGGTAGTGGCTTGCAGATTATTGATTTCTTCCTGCAATTTTTCCAGATTCTTTAAGCGTCCTAGTCGTTTTCCTTCAAACAAGCCAACCGACCCACCGCTTAAACTGAACTTGCTGCGGATAAACTTGGAATTAGGGGTAATAAATTGTTTGCTTCCATGGGCATCAACCGGAGCATTTTCAATTTCATCTACAAAGTAAACCTGCCCCAGCAGATAATTTAGTAGGGGGGCATACTTGTCATCTTTCTCTACAATGCTTAGCGCACCAATGCTACCGGCAATATTTTCTTGATTAAAATTTTCGAATTGGCGTAATTCCTCTAAGATGAAAAAGTTAGCTTTCCCTTTATTGTTATCGCTTAACAGATTTACCGCTTGAACCGCCTGGGCAAGAGTTGGCACCACATAATAGTTCAGGTAGGGTTCTAATAAATTTTCAATCGAGGCTTTGTATTCATTTTTAACGGCTACTATGTCACTTAGTAATGGAGCATCGGTCGGAAAACTAGCATGTGTTTTAAGAAATTTGATAGAATCAGGAAAGCCTTCCAGCTTGTCAACCATACTCTTGGTCAGGTTGTACTCATTTTGCTTGGCGTCCAATTGACGTGTCTGAACGGCTTGTTCTTGACGCAATTGATCCAGTGATTCACGAGTAGCACGGATGGCGTTCTGTAAATCAGTTTCTTGTTGCTCGGCTACTTTGAATGCATTTTCCAGCTCATTTTTTTCTTTTGAAAGATGTTCTAGCTGTTTGCTCAAGCTTTCGCTTTGCTGCTGATGACTGGCAATCCAAAGGGCGCTTTGATTAATCTCTGCTACAAAACTATTTTTTTGTGCATCACCTACGGCAATCTCTTTTTCTACATCGAAATACTGTCTATCGATAAGTGTCTTCTTCTGCTGTTCATCAGATAGGGCAACTCTTTTTTCTTCGAATACAGTCCGAGCAGTCACCAGCTTCTCTTTCACTGTTTCCAATTCCGTTTCAGCCACTTTTAATTGTTCATGAATTTGCTTCTTTAACGAATCGGCATTGGTTACATCGATTTCTAGTGAGGCTAATTGCGCTGTTATTAGTTCTATCTGCTGGCTAAGGCTTTGTTTCTTTTCCTGAAGGTATTTTAACTTTTCGGATGCTATTTTCTTTTCACTTTCCTGACGGGTAATCTCGTTAACGAACTCGTTAAAGGTTTTTTGCTTTTCGGTAAGGCGACGTTCTTTATCAATTAAAGTTGTCTTATCCTGCTCCATACGGGCTTCCGCCTGATTAATCTCCGTTTCGAATTTTAATTTTTTATCGGCCTCTACCTCTTGTTGCTTGGTAATGTTATCAAACTCATCTTTATAGTTAACCAGTGTATAAGCAGCCAATTCAATGCTCTCGGCTTTGTATTCCTCTTTCAGTTCGTAGTATTTCTTCGTTTTTTTAGCCTGGCTTTCGAGCGATTTTACGTTGCCTTCAATTTCAAAAAGTAAATCTTCAACACGGTCCAAATCTGTTTGGGTACTGGTTAGCTTACTGATTGTCTCTTTTTTACGGTCTTTATATTTCGAAATTCCGGCTGCTTGTTCAAACAGCTGGCGACGGCTGTTCTCCTTATCGTTAATGATTTCTTCAATCATTTTTAATTCGATAATGGCGTAGCTATCGCTGCTAACACCTGTATCCAAGAAGAGGTTGTGAATATCTTTTAAACGGCAAGGCACGTCATTTATACGGTATTCGCTTTCCCCATTTCTGAAATACATACGGGTAATACGAACGTTATTAAATTCGCTTCCCAATTGATTTTTGGTATTGTCAAAGGTGAGCGATACTTCGGCAAGTTGGCTTGCATTTCTTGCTTTACTACCATTAAAAATCAAATCTTCCATTTTGCCCGAACGAAGTACTCTAGCTTTCTGCTCACCAATTACCCAGCGAATGGCATCTACCACATTGCTTTTACCGCAGCCATTGGGCCCAACCACACCGGTCATGTTATCGTTAAAGTGCAGAGTGGTTTTATCAGCAAAGCTTTTGAAACCTTTAATATCAAGACTAGTCAGACGCATAATAAGTTATTGGTATTAATTGGGGGGTGTTAAGTTGGTTTTTGATCGTAATTTTCTGTTGCCTGTGTTTCTTTTAAAACCGCATTCACAGCCCTGCAAATTTGAAGGACAGCAAAAATAGAAGAATAGCCAAAACAAGCAAGGATAAAGGCTGAAACGTGGAAAAGGTGTGAATAAGTTATTTCATTTCTAGAAGGTTCCGAAAACCCAATAATGTCGACTTAGTGCCTGGCAACCAACCAAATTCCTCAGCTTCGATTGGATGGTTCGGCCAGATAGTTGCTGCCCTGTACCATTTCGATGTGAATTGATTTGGTCTTTCGAATTCTAGAGATGAATATTTTGGTGCTCCAGCTTAATTATTTGGTGAACTCATACATTCAATAGTACTTTCTTCTATGGCTGAAAATAAGCAATTTATCAGTTGCCGACTGTGAAGGTTATTTACTCATGGCTGTATAAACCGTTCAACAGATTTTCCTCTATTCACGAGAAAACTGTTAAGAGCTTGCTGCACCTGATTTTGTAAATTTTCATATGCCTTTTGGTCTGATAGGAGAGTCTGCAAAAGAACCTTAAGTTCATCAGCTGAGGTTACCGTTTTGGTCAATCCGGTTGGAGAAAAATCGAGTACTCTTTTGAATGAATTTCGCTTCAACTGTAAAGTTGGAATATTGGCTAAACCTGCTTCGAATAAGGCAGCAGAGTCAACAGTAATTGCTAGGCAAGCATTTTTTAATGAATCCAACAATGGCTGCTGGCTGATCTCTATTTTGCCAGGCACGGCGCTATAAAACGAGGCCTTATCAAGTGGGTGAATTTTTAAAACCAGTTTTTTCCCCATAGCCGGCAGCACTTCAAGCCCAAGTTGCATAATCCAATCTACCACAGCACCATATTCCCCTTCGCCAAGTGTATCGTACTTAAAGTAAGGTTCGCTGAAAAAAACCACTTCATTTTGTTCAAATCGCTTATCGGTAGCAAACGATTTTTGACAAAGCATTTCAAAATCATCATAGTATGGGCATCCCAATTCTACTACTTCTTCTGTTAGAGCTTCAAATTTTTCAAGCATTAGTTTTTTATCCATGGGCCCCCACACAGCATATTGCTTAGCTAGCATGGGGTAGCAGAAATCGCCAATTAAAGCATGTTGAATAACCCAACTCTTGCATGGAAGCATCTGAGCACATTCAAAAAACAAGGTTTCCCATAGCCAATGATCATTAGCTGCCATCAACTGAGTGGTGGAGGAGAGTAACCTTGTTACAGATTTTTTATAAAAATGTTGATGAAAGGCAAACTGCCATAGCTGCGGTAGGTTCCAGAAAGCAAATCGAGTATCGCTCAGTAACCAACTGATGCTATCCAAACTTGCAAATAAACCGGCCTGTATCCAATTGGCCAGGTTTGATAATCCGCCTACCAAAGCTTTCTCTGTTATCAAATTCTCAGCAGTCAACTGCTTAGCTGCCAAGCGGCCGGTTACAGCAGCTTTTTCTTTTTCAGAGGTGAACAAAAAGTAGGAAGCATCTTGTTCATTAAGCTGCTTAATGATTGGTAACATGCACTGCACATAGGCGTTATTGTTGCTTAGCAGGATTACATATTTACGAGAAGATAACTTGGGAAATCGATTAAAAACCGATAGCAGACATTGCAAACAGAGCGAAGCAGCGCCTGTAATGTTTTTAAGAAAAAGTTTCCATTTGTAATCGTTCTTGCGAACATACATGCCATAGTAGGGTAGCCTGAAACGTCGAATCCAGGAAATTCGGTGACTCAGCTTTTCAAATTGATAAACTGTGTACTCCCAGCTTGGTTCCTGAAAAACTCTCATTCGTGTTACGATTTGTAAAATGCCAAAACATTCTCAATCACCGTTTGCTGTTGCTCAACAGTTAAATGGGATGAGCATGGCAAACTGATGCACTGGCTAAATACTTCTCCGGACACATCACTTTGGTTGATGTACAAACAGTCCTTGTACATAGGCAATTGATTCATCGGCGTCCAAAAGGGTCGAGTTTCTATTTCCTTTTCCCGTAAGAAATCGCCCAACTTTTCGCTTTCAGGCAAGCGGCAGGTGTACAACCAGTTATTGCATTGAATAAGGTCACCAATTTTTTGAGGGGCAAATCCATTGAGACCTGTGAAGGCTTCATTATAATTTGTTCTGATTCGAATTTTGGTTTTCAAAAAATCAGGCAACAATTCCATTTGGGCTACACCCATGGCCGCCAGCAAATTTACTAGGCGGTAATTATATCCAATTTCATCATGAAAGTATCCTATGCCGGGTACCTTGGCTTGAGTGGTCAGGTGCTTTGCTTTCCTGGCCAATTCTTCATCATCTGTTACTATCATGCCTCCGCCGCCGGTGGTAATTATTTTATTTCCATTATAGCTGAAGCATCCAAATTTTCCAAAAGTGCCACTGTGTTTACCGCCATAATAACTTCCAAGTGCCTCAGTAGCATCCTCTATCATGGTTAGGTTGAACTCTTCGCTAAGGGCCATGAGTTTATCCATATCGCACATATTGCCTAACACATGAACTGGCATAATGGCGCTAATTCGCTTGCCCGTTTTTTTGTCAAAACAGAAATTATTTCGCTGCTCAGTTTCATTTCTCAGATAGGTTTCAAGAATATTCAGGTCCATTTGCCAACTATCAAAATCGACATCCATCAATAGTGGTTGGGCACCACAGTACGATATAGAATTGGCCGAGGCAATGAAAGTAATGTTGGGCAGTATAACCAAATCATTGGCAACCACACCACTCAGCATTAGGCTGATGTGAAGAGCTGTGGTGCCATTACTGGTAGCTACGGCATACTTTGCGCCGGTGAATTCGCACATTTTTTTCTCAAAACCAGTTACATAACTACCAACGCTGGAAACCCAATTAGTATCCAGGCAGTCTTTTATATATTTCCATTCGTTTCCAGCAAGATTGGGTGATGATAGTTGAATCATAATTGAATACTATTTGGGCTCAATAAATAGAAGCCATTAAAATTATGCCTTTTCAAACGTTCAAGGTCTTTTAATATTATACAATGGTCCAGCCACCATCTATCACCAGATTATGTCCGGTGATGTATGCCGCATCATCACTCAACAAAAACCAAACCGAAGGTGCAACGTCTTGTGGTGTGCCCAGGCGTTGCATGGGTACCTTTTCGTTATATTTCTTAATAAATCGTTCGTCTTGTTTGTCAAGTATACCACCCGGCGAAACGCAATTAACCCTAACATTTACCTTGCCATAATACGAAGCGAAATACTTGGTCAGGTTAATGATACCACCTTTAATGGCTGCGTAGGCAACCGGGCTGGTTTTTATACCAGTGCCTTCGTAAAGGGTAAAATCAGGGGCCTGAACTCCATAAATGCTGGACAGATTCACTACACTTCCGCTCTTTTGCAACGCCATTTGGATGAGCACTTTTTGGCAACACAAATAGTAACCATTTAAATGCATATCAATATTCTTGCGCCAGCTTTCAAATGGAACTTCTTCGGCAAAATTTCCCCAATCGGGTGTTCGAGGATAAGCACTGTTTACCCAACCATCTATGCGCCCATGGCTATCAATTATTGCCTTCAAACAATCATTAATGGAAACTTCGCTCGTGATATCCAATTTATATTGATCATTCGCTAAATCAGTTTCTGTTTGAATATCAGCCTCTATCACCCGATTACCTTTAGATCGAATAAATGAGGTGATGGCTTGTCCAATCAATCCTTTTGCTCCAGTTACTACAATAATTTTTCCCGACATAATTTGTTCTGTTTAAATATTTTTCAGTCAATTGCTAAGGCACATTTTCAATACATCAGCGGCTTCAGGTAAGCTATTCATGGGTTTCGATTTTTGTTTGATACAACCAATAAAATAGTTGAGTTGTTCTACATAGGTATCGGCCATTTGCACCTCGAATTTTGTTTTTAGGTCATCGTTGATGTATAAGGTATTATTAAAAATATCAAGGGTAAGAGTAGCATTTTCACAAACTATTTCTAACTCACGTTTTGTTTTATGTCGGAAATAATTGAGGGTGATAGCGGCCGCAAAATTATCATATTGTAGAAAATAATTAGCGTAATCGATAGCCGGAATAGCCAAACTGGAATTATTTGAAACATGTCGCTCTACTGCATTCGGTTTGCCGAGCAAATAAAAACAATAATCTAGTTCATGGATAAGGTCAAGATGTACACCGCCGCCCAACTCAGGTCGGCTGCTATAACTATCACGAAAATTTACGCCGGCTCTCCAGGTGGGTAGATAAGAACCGCAGTAAGCCCTAACTTCATTGATTCGGCCGAAAGCATTTAGATTCTCTTTGAGCCATTTTATTCCTGGATGAAACCGCAAATTACAAGCTACATAGGTGAGTTGGTTGGCTGTGAGCCCGATTATTTCATCCAGATTATCAAGTGAATGTAATGCCGGCTTTTCAATAAATAATGGAATGCCTTTACCGGAAAATTGTTTTATGGAAACATAATGTTCTGATGTAGGATTGCAAATAATCACAAAATCCGGCGTACCATCGAACTCCCTAAAGTTGGTGATAGATCGTACTCCCTCTATCTCATTCGTTGAGTAACCCGAGCGTAATGCAGTTATTTGTACGCCACTATCAATTTCTCGTAAAGCAGTGATATGCTTTTTGCCAATAGATCCCAATCCTATTATGAGTACGTTCATGCAGTGGCTACGAGCTTAAAGTTCAAAATCAAGGCGATTATTTTCCAGCACAAATTGCATAAAGGCAAAATCAATGGGTTCGTCTAAGTCAAAGCAGATATGAGGCACTGTGTAGATTAATGTCTTGTCAGTGACAGCGCTAATAAGACCTAGGTCAAAAAACTTTTTTCGATAGAAATAAAAAGAGCCGTTAATGTCGTACACTTTTGGTGCCGATTGACGGGAAAGAATAGCTCCGGGCAATTTTTTACTGACACCGTAATAGCCGTTTTCCATCTGTTCCATCATATTAAAATACGGATTTTTATGCGCTGCACTTACCGATATCAGATTGAGCGCTTCCTCATCATTCTCAATTACGGCGTAGGCTTTTTCTAAATCTTCCAGGTTTCTTAAAGGGCTGCTTACGTCCAAATCGAGCAAATAATCAAAAGTGATATTTCGCTTTTCACTCTCATAATTGTAGAGATGATGCAAAACAGGCACCTTGCCAGCTGTGTCGGTGGCTAATTCTGCCGGGCGCAGGTAATCGGTCACCAATCCCATCTTAGCCACGGTTTCTCTTATTTCGAGGCTGTCGGTCGAGAGAGCAACTACAGCATTATACTTTAATGCAAATTTCTGTGCAGACTCAAGCGAATAGCCTATCAATGGCTTACCATTTATGGGCCTGATGTTTTTGCCGGGAATGCCTTTGCTGCCTCCTCTGGCGCAAATGGAAACAAGAATATTTTTCATGGTAATAAGGGATTAATAATTATTGTTGTAAAAGTCGGATATCTCCTTGTACTTTTTGAAAATCTTCCATGCGACCAATATCGGTCCAATAACCAACAATTGGGAAGGAAGATACTTTATGCTTTTTCTCCACTGCCACACTTATCAAATCGGTGGCATTAAAAATTTCGTTTTTAGGAATATACTTCAAAAGCTTTTTGTGAATCATGTAAATACCAGCATTCGATTGGTAAGTTAATCTGGGTTTTTCGCGTAAACCGGTTACTAAACTTTTAGAATCAAACTCCATGACGGCATATGGAATGTCCACCAGGTAGGGGATAGTGGCCACAGCTAAATCGCTTCGTGAAGTAATACAGTGGTTATAAAATTCTTCGTAATCGATATTGGTTAACAAATCGCCATTCTGAAGCAAAATGTAATCGCTTTCAAAACCTTTGGCTAGCGTCAAACTTCCTATGGTGCCAAGCGGTTTGTCTTCAACCAGATAGGAAATATTTAAGTCGCGTTTTTTGCCATCATCAAAATAATTGATGATTTTTTCTTTCAGATAATTTACTGATAGATGAATAGTATGAATGCCGAATGAAGCCATGCGGTCAATGTTAATCTCTAAAATAGGTTTGCCACCTACTTTGAGCATAGGTTTTGGAGTGTCCTGTGTAAGAGGACGTAGTCGCTCACCTTTGCCTCCGGCCATAATGACAGCTTCGACCGGAACAATAGCTTTTAGTTTTTCGAGGTCAACAATTTTTCTGAGTGTTTTGTTAGCATTCAAATAAGGAACAAAACGAATTTTCTTTTGATGCAGTTCGTGCAAATATTTCGAACTATAGTTGGCGTCACTGAAAAATTTGAAGTGCGTATTGGCCGCTTTAATAACCGGGTCGGTAAGAGTGATACCGTCCAGTATGGCTCTGCGTAAGTCGCCATCGGTCAACGCTCCCATTATCTGCTTTTTCTCATTTGTCACAAATAGAGTGGTGTATACAATGGCGGCTGGTGCCAACTGGTTAAATTGCTCAAGGGCCTGTCGAAGACTGGCTTTATGTGAAATGGTAATAGGTGTAGTTAACATTGGAAATGAAGTAAAAGCTCCTATTTAGTGACAAGCTCTTTCCACTTGTCGAGGAACTGCTTTGGATGTGCAAAATACAAAGCCCAAGCCAATGTTTTATAGTGAGATTCTATTTTTTTAGCCCAACAATTGCATTGCTAAGCCAAAAGGCTAATAAGCGTAATTAATATGAAATGTACCTAAATCACCTATCTGGGTCTTAGCAGTAATACTGATTTTTTGCTTTCGGTAACTATAGGGATTAAAATTGCCGGCACTTGGAACCATGTTATCTGACAGCACATAAACAGAGTAATCGCCTTTCTGGAGGTTATTAAAAGTAAAGGCTCCATTATAGGAGGTTTTTGAACTTTGGCTAGATACGGTGTCGGTACCATAACACAGGTAAGCAGAAACATTAGCTACATAGCCTGAACCTAGGTACTTGTTGTTCTTATTGTCAAAAATGGTATCAGCATAAATTCTGCCTGTAATCTGCGCTAGTCCTCCACTTCCGGGTTGTTTTTTACAACCAAAAGAAGAAAATATTAGGCAAATAACTGCTATTAGAAGTTTTGGATGTTTCATTTGATTGATTTTTTTAGTGAAATATTTCTTGTTTATTTTTCTCTTCTATAGGTGCATCTTTTAATTCAGTGCCGTCAATTGAGTATTGTTTCTTGCGATGATGATAAGGAAATTCGTACTCGTAGGTAAATCCAAGCACTCTTTCTAAAACCGGTCTACCTGTCACCTGCATATCCGGCTGATACAAGATAAATGGATTGATAAAATTGTTGTTGATGAATTCATATTCTACACCAACGCTGTTCCTCACTTTACTTAATCGACTTCCTGCCACCTCAAAATCAATATAAGGTTCGCTAAATGCATAAAGTTTAATCTTGTGTGATAACGCATATTTTAGGGTTAGTCGATTTCGCCATTCATTCACCAGAATACTCTTGGTCAGGTCGGAGTATTCATAGATTAAAAAATTATGTTCATGTTGAAAAGCAGTTCGATAGCTAAGGCCAAATTTTCCAAACTTTTTTCCCGTACTGGCTGCCAGAAATGAGGAGTACAAATTTTTACTATACGAGTCGCCAAATTGAAGCACAGCCTGAGTAGACAGCCATTTATTAACCTTGAAATCAACATTAAAATAATAGTAACTCCATTTGAATGAACTTAGGTTATTATCTAATCTAATTTGATACTGAACGCCGATGGACAACTTTTTATTAAGTGGTTTATTCACTTGTGTCCACAGCCACATCTCGTTATCCAGAAATGGGCCACCTGCGTAGCAGTAATGTGAAAGGAGTGTTAGAAAGACAACTAGTTTTTTCATTCGTGTGTTGCTATGGTTTCCATCCACCGCCTAAAGCTTCGTACATATTGATTGTTGCAGTCAATAATTGTTGTTTGGTTTCAACTAAATCCATTTTACTATCTAAGGCATCTCGTTGAGTAATAAGTACCTCTAAGTAGTCAGCATGAGCCGATTTAAAAAGTTCGTGAGCAATATCAACTGATTCAGTTTGAGAAGTTACTTGTTTTGATTTATAAAAATATTGTTGTTGTAAATTTTTCAGATTAGAAAGCTGATTGTTGACTTCGATATATGCATTTAGAACAGTTCTTTGATAATTATAAAGCGCTTGCAATTGCCGTGCATTGGCATTGCTATATTCGGCTTTTATAGCGCTTCGGTTAATAAAAGGAAGAGCAATGTCACCTGCCAAGGTGAACAAGAGCGATTCGGGTAATTTAATTAAATAAGCAGGATTAAATGCCTGCAAACCTAAATCTGAACTAATATTTAGAGATGGAAAAAATTCAGCCCTGGCAACTTTCACATCTAATTTAGTGGCCTCCAGTTCCATCTCTGCTCGGTGTATATCGGGTCGGTTGATTAGTAGTTTAGCAGGTATACCAGCTTGCATCATTGGTATCGGTCTACTAAGTATGTCGGAAGTATCTCTACTAATTTGCTGCGGATATCTACCTGCAAGAAAATTAATTTCGTTTTCGGTTGTTTGAATTTTTTGCAACAATTCGTATTCCAAACTTTGCGAACCTGACACTTCCGATTCTAGTTTTTTAACAGCCAACTCATTTGTAACTGCTGCTTCTTTCTGTGCCTTACCTATCTCCAGCGAATTTTTTTGCAATTGAATGGTTTGTCTGATAATTTTTAGTTCTGCATCTAAAGAGAGCAATTCATAATAAGAACCGGCAATCTCTGAGATTAGATTAGTAACCAAAAAATTTCTACCATCGATTGTAGCTAAGTAACGCTTCAAAGCCGATTTTTTGGCGTTATGCAGTTTCCCCCAAATATCAGCTTGCCAGGTGGCAGTAAATGCAGGTTGCATATTGCCCAACCATTCAGGTACACGTTTGCCCGAAATAATATCGGCTGAAGCATCGCCAGCTCCTTGACTGGTATATCGACCTACCTTTTCTAATCCTCGTCCGGCCTTGGCTTCTACTGTAGGAAATAGCTGACCATTTCTTAATCGAATATCATTTTTTGCAATTTCGATTTCACTTTGGGCAATAAATAACGCTTGATTATGCGAAAGGGCTGTATCAATTATTCGAATTAAATACGGGTCGTTAATAAATTTTCGCCAACTGGTTTCTGCACTGGAAATAGAATCGGTTGCTTGGCTAAAAGTAGCAGGAACATTAGCGGAAGGTATTGTTTGGGTAATATTCTTTGGCACACACCCCCCTAATAAAAGGAGTGTTGAAATTAGACCTGATAAAATAAATTTATTCATGATGCTATTAAACATTGTTATCAATTTCTTCGGTTAATGGATTTTCATGTTGATCTTCAACAAAAATGTTCTTCTCAGAAATTTTTGCAAACACATAGTATAAACCTGGAATAAGAATAACTCCGCAGATAGTTCCAATAAACATTCCTCCGGCTGCAGCCGTACCAATGGTTCTGTTGCCTACTGCTCCAGGGCCAGTGGCAATAGCCAGCGGAATTAACCCGGCAATGAAGGCAAACGAGGTCATCAAAATGGGGCGGAAACGTACGGCAGCCCCTTCAATTGCAGATTGAAGAACGCTATTACCTGCCTTGTGTTTTTGCACCGCAAATTCGACTATAAGTACAGCGTTCTTCCCCAATAAACCAATCAACATAATCATGGCTACCTGCGCATAAATATTATTTTCTAAGCCCATTATTTTTAGAAACAGAAACGCTCCAAAAATACCTGCCGGCAAGGAGAGAAGAACTGGCAACGGTAGAACAAAACTTTCGTACTGAGCCGCCAAAAGCAGGTAAACAAATGTTAGGCAAATAAGAAATACATACATGGCTTGATTGCCTGCGGCCACCTCATC
>DAIMNW010000160.1:0-5478 GCA_036719905.1 Chitinophagales bacterium | reverse complement strand
GAAATACGGAATACGAGATTATCGTGGTGGTGGACGCTCATCGGCAAGAGCTACAGCTGCCATTGTAGCAGCCGGTGCCATAGCGAAATTATTTTTAAAGAAATATAAAATTGAAATCTCAGCCTTTGTATCGCAGGTAGGTGAAATAAAAATGGATGGTGTCTTTTCTAATTACAAAAAACAAGACATTGAAAAATCATGGGTACGCTGCCCCGATAAAAAAGTGAGTGCTCAAATGATTGCTTATTTGGAAAAAATAAAATCGGAAGGCGATACGGTAGGTGGCAAGATTAATTGCTTTATCACCAATGTACAGGCCGGTTTAGGCGAACCGGTGTTTGCTAAGCTTCAAGCAGCGCTTGCCCATGCCATGCTTTCCATCAATGCCGTAAAAGGTTTTGCTTACGGCGATGGATTTGCTGCTACTGCAATGAAAGGGAGTGAAGCCAAGGATGTTTTTGAGCTGAAGGCAAAAAAAATAGTAACGCAGACCAACCACAGCGGAGGCATACAAGGTGGAATTAGCAACGGTATGCCCATCCATTTTGAAGTGGCGTTTAAACCCATAGCCACTCTATTGCAAGAACAGCAAAGTGTAACCCGACAAGGAAAAAAAACGGTGATTACCCCTGCCGGACGTCACGACCCTTGCGCTGTGCCCCGTGCCGTGCCAATAGTAGAAGCTTTGACGGCTTTGGTATTGGCGGATTTTGTGTTGCTGTCAAGAACAAACAAAGGTTGATAATTTTATATCCGGATTTGTAAGGGGAATAACAAGCGCATTTCTATTTTTGTAAAAACATATACCACCTATGCACGAAACAATTTTGGTACTTGGCGCCAATGGCCAAATAGGCACTGAATTAGTAATGGAACTTAGAAAGCGCTATGGTACCGATAAGGTAGTGGCTACCGATATTAAGCCAGCCAAGCATTTAAGCGATGGACCTTTCGAATTGTTGGATGTAATGAACTTTTCGTCACTAGCCGATTTGGTGACAAAATATAAGGTTACTCAAATTTACCATCTTGTGGCCTTGCTATCGGCCACGGCCGAAAAAAATCCAAAGTTCGGTTGGGATTTAAATATGAACAGCCTGTTTGGAGTAATGGATTGCTGTGTAGAGTTGAGCGTTAAAAAATTATTCTGGCCAAGCAGCATTGCCGTATTTGGCACTACCACTCCAAAAGCCAACGTGCCGCAATATACCAGTATAGAACCTGCCACTGTGTATGGCATCAGCAAGCAAGCCGGCGAACAATGGTGCAGTTACTACCATGCTAAAAAAGGATTGGATGTTAGAAGCATTCGTTATCCGGGATTGATTGGATACAAAAGCGCACCAGGGGGCGGCACTACCGATTATGCTGTAGAAATTTTTTATGAGGCGCTGTTGCATCAAAAATATTCCTGTTTTCTGGCTGCCGATACACGACTGCCCATGATGTATATGCCCGATGCCATTAATGCCACTTTGCAACTGATGGATGCACCGGCCGATAAACTAACCGTAAGAACGAGCTACAATATTGCCGGCATCGATTTCACCCCGGCTGAAATTGCAACAGCCATCAAGAAAAATATCCCCGGTTTTGAAATAAGTTATGCTCCGGATTTTCGTCAGCAAATTGCTTCATCATGGCCCGGTAGTATTGATGGCTCAGTAGCCACCCGGGATTGGGGGTGGAAACCTAACTTCAACCTTGATAGTATGGTAGCCGATATGCTTGCCAATGTGAAGGTGGAACCAAGTGTGGCATAACTTATTTGTGCAATTAGCCATTCCTCCTCTTATTACACAACAGCGCTGTTCTATCAATAGGCAAATGAATAGTACCCACAAATATGGTCAACTAATAATTTTGCTGAGCCTTTGGCTTTGTGCTTGCCAAACTAAGCCTACCTACTACCAAACCGTTAAGCCAATATTAGAGCATCATTGTACCGACTGTCACCATGCCGGTGGACCTGCCCACTTTTCTCTCAGCCAGTATCAGGAGGTGCTTAAGCAAAAAGATAAAATCAAGTTTGTGATTAATAACAAGCAGATGCCCCCTTGGCCTGCTGATAATTCTTTTTCACATTTTGCAGATGAAAAAGGCATGAGTGCTGCCGAGATTGAGCTAGTGAATGATTGGTTGGCTGCCGGTTGCCCCAAAGGAAAAGTTGAAGCCGATATTGCTGTTGTCACTGATAAAGAACAGCATGAGAAACCAGACTTAGTTTTGCATTTTCCCAATTCAATTTTTATAAAAGGGAATAATACCGACCATTTTTTTGTAGCCCGAATTCCTTATGAATTAGTGGCCGATACTTTTCTACGGGCCATTGAGATAATGCCCGGCAATCGTCGGCTATTGCACCATCTTAACCTGCACTTGGTGATGTACGATGAAGGAAAGAAATTAAAACCTCTTACCAGGCAATGGCTTTTTGCCAAGAGTGACACACTTGACGACAGTCAGCTTATTCATCAAAAATTAGATTTACTAAATGATGATGGTAGCTACCCTACCCTGGTAAAATCAGTAGCCAATTATTTACCGGGCACTCAGTTTCAATTTTATCCTGAAGAAATTGGCGGCTGGCGAATGAAGAGAAAAGGCATGCTTTATTTGCAGGATATACATTTTGGGCCTACAGCTACCGATGATTACGACAGCACCGTGATTAAAATTTACTTTACTAAAAACAAACCTAATCGACCCATCAAAGAGTTTATTCTTGGCACATTAGGAGTATCGCCTGTGGTACCACCGCTAAGCATATCGCCTAACACGGTTCGCACTTTCTATAGTAGTGCATTGATGAGTGAAGATGTTTCGCTTCTTTCCATCACACCGCATATGCATTTGCTGGGTAAACGATTTTATGCAATAGCTATTACTCCTGCGCTTGATACCATTCCTTTAATAAAAATTAATCAATGGGACTTTAACTGGCAATACACCTATAACTTTTTAAAACCGGTTTGCTTACCTAGAGGTAGTGTAGTTTATGCCGAAGGAGAGTACGACAATACCACGGCCAACAAAAACAATCCATTCTTTCCGCCGAGAACTATTAGTGATAAAACCGGCAGCATGAAAACCACGGATGAAATGTTTCAGTTCATAGTGTCCTATCTTGCTTACCGACAAAATGATGAAAATTTATTATTGAGCAAATAGACTTCAAAACTATGCTCGTGCAGGAATGTATTTGGTAAGAATGTGCTTAGTCATTCCGCCCTCCTCAACCACTTCGAGTTTATCTAAAAAAGTTCTGATAACGGCTACACCCACACCCGGATCATTATTAAGAGCTGCTTTACCCAAATCGTCGGTGGAAATGTGTTCATCGTGATAAGGTTTGCCCCTATCGGCAAAGGTGACTGTGGTTTTACCATCTACATATTCAAAATGGATATAGATATACTCCGAAGGATCTTGTTTAAATTCATGAATAATTCTATTGGCAGCTATTTCATCAATGGCCATTATTAATTGTTGCATTGCCAATCCTGCTTGAGCCACTTTGCCTAGTTCGCTGCTTAAAAATTCTCGAATATGGCTCAGGTTTTCAGGTTTGCAGTAATAGAAAACACTGCCTTTGCAATTGCCATAGCCGTTTGATTTTATGTGATCGTTTTTTTTCGAACGTAAATTTTCTAAATAGTGCATGCGCTCTACCTCCACGAGTGCACCAAATTCAAGAGTGCTACTCACTTTTAATCCAAACTTCTTATTTACGCTTTCGCTCATTATTTAATAAATCGTATTGTCACGTGATTGCACCAAACTCTGAATTCCGGAACCGTTTACCATTACCTGATTCATAACCAAGTGCAACAATATTTCATAATCAACCATACCGTCTATCTCATCTATGTATTCATTAGGCAGGGCTCCTAGTGCTATTAATTGAGGCATTCGGATATAGGAAGACGGTGTTGGAAAATTAGTTCGGTCGGTAAAATAATTAACTAGTTGGATAGCCTTTTTCTCTCTATCGCTGCTTTCCAAATTGCTCAAGTGATGTTTAAACAAACCAGAAAAAAGCAACTTTCTTATTTCCATCAGTAGGTTAATCTGACCTTTCACCGATTGTGATTGTTGAGCAGTTAAGCCTTCGGGCATGGTAATTTGGAGGCTTTCATCTATGCTTACCCCTTTTTTAAACTCGATAGGTAATTCATAAATATCAATACCTGCATTTACTAGCTCTAAGCTTTGCAGGCTGCTTTCATTAATATTAATATTTCCCACAAGCGCATTTTTATCTAACCATAACTTATCAGCGCTCAGAGCTAATATCATAGATGCCCCAAGAGCTTCGTAAGGTATCACCACTTCCAACTGATCATAACGACGATAAATTTCCTTGCATAAAAACCGGAGACTTTCAAATTCGGCGCCAGTAGAATTCAGAATAACCAGAAGGTTCTTTTCTGCTTGCATATTCTCATTGGCCAATCGGCTTATTTCTTCAAAAAAGCATTGAACCAATTCATTGGTTAAAAAACCATGCAAGCAAACAGCATCGGCCTTACGGCTTTGCTCTATTTGCATTAGTTTTCGCCGAAACAATGCCTCACGGCCTTCTAACGGCTTGGAAATCAGCGCCTTTTTCTTCATTCGTTTTTTTTGTTAGAATCTGTAAAGATTTTTAAGCGTATCCGTTTCAGATTTAATAAGAGATACTCAAAAACCCGATTTTAAATTTGCCAAGCTGCAGCCATAAGCTGTAGCCGAGGAAAACTGATAACAGGGAACTTGATCTACTTTTACAATACCAAAAGTAAACATTGGAATGAGCTTATGGTAGGGTGCACTATACCAAACTGATACGTATAAGTTCGTAAATGCCCCATACGTTGCTTAGGCACATTTTAACTAAACACTAAGTCTTCCGCCTAAATTATTGCAGTGAAGCCAACGCCGATTCTTTATCGGCATAGATGGTAAGCATGGTCGCCAAACCAAGCAATTCAAAGGTTTTATGCACCATTTCTGTCATCGAAAAAAAGCTCATTGAGGTGCCAATCTGGTTGGCCAATTGATTATTCTGAATAAACAAACGTAAACCTGCGCTGGATATGTAAGCCAAAGAAGTACAATCAACTAGCAGGTTTTTGGGCATGTTTGATTTAATTACGTTCTTCAGTTCACTATCAACTTTCATCCAGTTATTGGCATCAATGTCGCCATTGAGTTGGATTATACTGTAATTACTGTAGTGCTGTATATGAATTATTAATTCCATGATTTAACAATTTTGATTTATGAAAGACTAATAATCAGTAAGCATTGGTCATCTTTCTGGCCGGTTATGCTTGTCAATCGGTCAATAGAATTGGTAAAATTCTCCATCATAAGTGCTGCGTTAGTATTATAAGACCGCTCTAAAAGATGAATCAGACCTTCAGTTCCCATTTCCTTTTTGCCATAATCTTCCATCTCAGTGATGCCATCAAAGTAAAGAATCAGCACGTCGCC
>DAIMNW010000159.1:0-5547 GCA_036719905.1 Chitinophagales bacterium | reverse complement strand
AAACCGGTATTGCACACGGTGGCTCTATTATTTTTTCTGCTTCCATGTGCGCCTTGATGGGAAAAGGGGAGGTGGTAGCTGTTGATATCGACATCAGAAAGCACAATCGCGATGAAATAGAAAAGCATCCGATGATGAAATATATAACCATGTACGAAGGCAGCAGCACCGATGAAGCCATTGTAGAAAAAATACGCAAGCATACAGAAGGTAAAAAAACGGTCCTGGTTTCTTTAGATTCCAACCACACCCATCAACATGTTTTGGATGAATTGCGCCTCTATTCACCCATGGTTACTGTAGGCAGTTATATTATGTGCCCCGATACGTTTGTGGAATTTTTCCCTAAAGGTTATGTAAAAAATCGCCCTTGGGATGTAGGCAATAATCCAATGACGGCTGTTTGGGCTTTCTTAAAAGAAAACGATTCGTTTGTTATTGACAAAAATATTGATAACAAATTAATGGTGACCGAAGGGATGGATGGTTATTTGAAACGTATCAAATAATCCAAGCAGAATTTCTATTCTTCAAATTAGGCTCTTGGCCTAAATCGTCTAAACCATTTTTCGAAATACTTAAACGAAATGGCGGATACAGAAATGGTTACTCCATATAAGCAAAGTACATAGTAAAAATATTGGTAATCGAATTCTTTGCCGGTCATAAGGTTAAACCATAAAGGTTTAAAGAGGTAGATGATAGGCAAATGATACATATATATGCCAAAGGACAAATCGCCAAGATAATCCCAAACTTTGCCATGCGTTTTCAAAAAACTTTTTGGATTCAAGCTTACATTAAGTAGGATATAAAGGAAAATGAACGGCAAAACAAGGGAGTCAAAATGTGGGTTCACCAGTAAATTCAACCAAGAATTTTTTTCAATCAACGAAGAACTACATAAACCAAACCGAATAATAAGCAGGCCATAGACTAAGATTTGTGTAAGCCTGCTAAGTACAACCTTGTTCGTGAGCCAACTATTTCGATTTAAATAAGCCCATGCCCCCAAGGCTCCAACTGCCATGTAGTTAATATGAAAAGAACTCACAAAATTGACCATAAAGGCAGTTAAGGAAGCTTCTCCATAACTGATTGTTGGCAAATGAACAAAGGCATCTATGAACCATTTAGCTAAAATGATGGCGATGGAGATAATTGGCAACCATCGCTTAAAATATTTAACTAAGGGTCCCCATAGTAGATAAAATTGTTCCTCGACTCCTATCGACCAAAGGTGGCTAAGCTTGCCGGTCATGCCGGCCACATTTGGTAAAAACAAGAAATACAGCAGAATTTGCTCGGGTAAATAGGTACTGAAATAATGATCGCTCTTAGTGAATACGAAAGGAAGGACGATTGCCGTTGATAAAACTACCAAATAGTACAACGGAAATATCCGAAGCAGCCTTTTTAAATAAAAATGCCAAATATGAATGGTGCCGGTTTGTGTAGATTCATGCAGGAGTAAATAGGTGATTAAAAAACCACTCAACACAAAGAAAAAAGTTACCGCATGCGAAGCATTCAAGAAGAAAAAATTCCAGATCGGATTAGGAGCGTAGGAGCCATAAAATGAATTAATAATTCGACTATGACTGTTGATGACCAGACATGCCGCAATAAAACGTAATCCGTTCAAGCCCGGAAATTTGTTGGGTAGCGTATTGTTGGTTGAATTCAATTCTTTTGGTGCGTCGTTTACAAGATTACACAAAGAAACATTATGTTTGTCACACTCTAAAAAAACCTTTATTCCATGCAAAAATTGATTCAAAAAATTAAGCTGCCTGCTCTTGTTCTCCTTGGAGGAATTATTATTGTCTGCATGTACTTTTTACCAGCCTATCAAGGTAAAGTATTGAAGCAGCACGATATTGTTCAAGCATTGGCCATGCAGCACGAAATAACTGAATTTAAGGAACGAACCGGAAAGGAAGCGCTATGGACTAACAATTTGTTCAGTGGTATGCCTTCATTTATGGGTGGTGTTGAATATAAAAACCCGGTGATTGGAAAGCTGTTAGTGCCTTTTGAAACTTTTTTTAAAGCGCCTTCTTCCTATGGAGTTTACTACTTTATTGGTTTCTTTTTACTGCTCCTGGTAATGGGTTGCAACCCTTGGGTTAGTTTGGTTGGGGCCTTGTTATTTGCTTTCTCTACTTATAATATTGTAATTCTGGATGCCGGCCATACTACCAAAGCCAGGTGTATTGGTTTAATGCCGTTCATTGTAGCAGGCGTTATCTTATTATTTCAAAAAAAGTATATCTGGGGGGCTATGCTTAGTTCCTTGTTTTTGTTTTTTCAAATAAAATCCAATCACCCACAGATAGTGTACTACATGTTCATTACGTTGGGTTTATATTTCGCCTATCAACTTTTTGAATCTATCAAACAGAAAACCTTAAAGGATTTTGCCATTGCCACTTCCATTTTTGTAGGATGTATGGGATTGGCTATAGCGGCAAACTTCTCTCAATTGTGGGTAACCTATGATTACTCGAAAGACACTATGAGAGGAGGAAGCGAACTAGCAGCCGGCGAAAAAAATTCTACCAAGAATCAAAAAGGACTAGATAAAGATTATGCTTTCCAATGGAGCTATGGGCTAATGGAAACCATGACCATTTTGATTCCGGATGTTTACGGTGGAGCCAGTGGCGGTATCCTTGGCGAGAAGAAGAAAGTGGTTACTACCCTGAGCGTAAACACTGTGCCCGAATGGCAGGGCATGCAGTTTTCCGCTTAAAATCCAATCCATTGGGGCACGAAGCCGTTTACAAGTGGTCCGGTATATTATGGTGCTATTGTCTGCTTCTTATTTCTATTGGGTATTTTTATAATAAAGGATAACTGGCGTTGGTGGATTTTTGGCGCCACCATCTTATCTGTAATGATGGCATGGGGAAAGAATCTAGCATTTTTCAATTATTTCCTATTTGATCACTTACCCATGTACAGTAAGTTTCGAACACCGGAAATGATATTGGTGATTGGCCAATTTACCTTTCCACTATTTGCTATGCTTACTTTAAAAAGAATATTGGATGGTGGAATTAACCGTGATGAGTTGCTAAAAAAAATCCAATATGCCACCATTGCTATCGGAATTCTGCTGCTGGTGTTTGTGGTAATGCCTGGTCTCTTCTTAGGTTTTGAAGGTGATGGCGATGCTAAGTTAAAAGAACAATTGGCAGGCAGAGGCGAAGCATTGGCCAAGAAAATAATGGAAGCTCTTCGTGGCGACCGAGAGTCTATGGCTCGAATGGATGCACTGCGGTCATTAATATTTGTGTTAATAGCAGCAGCAGCTTTGTGGCTGTTGGTTACTGAAAAAATTAAGAAACAATATGCTCTTGCCATTATTGGATTGGCTGCTCTTGTCGATTTGTGGGGCGTTGATAAACGCTATTTGAATGATGATAAATTTATCGATTCAGAAGAGGTAGAAAGTGCTTATGTTGAAAGTCCGGCTGATCAACAAATTCTGACAGACAAAACACTCAGTTACAGAATTTTTAATACAGACAATCCATTCAACGATGCCTTGCCATCGTATCATCACAAAAACATTGGTGGTTACAATCCGGCTAAGTTGGGCCGCTATCAGGATATAATTGATAGCTGTTTGAGCAAGGGCAACATGCAAGTGTTTAACATGTTGAATGCTAAATATTTTCTGCGAACTGCTCAAAACGGTCAGCAAGGCGTACAGCAAAACCCAGGTGCAATGGGAAATGCCTGGATGGCAGATACCGTAAAGTGGGTTAATACGCCTAATGAAGAAATTATGGCGCTAAAAAATTTCAATCCAAAAACTACAGCCATAATCGATGCTTCTAAATTTAAAGAGGATGTGAAGCAAAATATCTTCTCTCGTGATTCTACAGCTAAAATAACGCTCACCAAAAATGAGCTCGACTTGCTCGAGTACGATTATTCTGCTAGCAAAGACCAACTCGTTGTATTCAGTGAAGTGTTTTATGCAGACAAGAATGGCAAAGGTTGGCAAGCATTTGTGGATGATAAACCGGCCGACCATTTCCGCGTTAATTATATTTTACGAGGGATGGTTATGCCGGCAGGTGCACATAAAATTACTTTCAAGTTCGAACCGAAGCCATTCTTGCAAGGGCAGAAAATTTCATTTGCCGGTTCTTTGGCGCTTGCTTTATTGTTGTTGGTTGGTTTAGCATCTTGGGTAATGCAATTGCGTAAAGAGCAGCCGGTAGTGGTGGAAGAAAAGCCAAAGGCCAAGGATAAAAAGTAGCCACGTTTATTGTTAAGAATTTTAATTCGGCTGCGCCAAAATTCGCGATACTGCCAACTCTTTAAAATGGTCTCCGTTGTAAAAATCAACTGGTCTTAATCCATAAAGTTCAGGATTGTAAGAACCATAGATAGGAATGTGTTGGATATTTGCCACCTCTCTAAACCACTGTTCTGTTTTGAAAAACATGCGGCATTTCGGATTGTGTTTGAAGTAATCATACACCTGTGGTTCGTAGCAGGGGAGCACTAATCGCAATTGAATATGGTTTTGTTTAGCGTCTTGAAATAGCCATAGCAGCCATGCTTGCTTATCAACCGAAAGCGTATCGAAATCACTCAATAATCCAAGCCGACTATGAATAAATTCATAAATCTTTTTTTGTGATATTGCTGAATCCTGATTAATGAGCTTAGCATCATAGCGTATGCTGCCATCTGCAAATTTCATCATGTCCTTCGAGTCAGTTGATTTAGTCAATTTTAAGGTGGCCTCTTTGTTAGGACTAAAAAATTCTTTTAGGCATAATTGAAAATAGGCTGGTGAAAACAATTGCTGAACACGAAAAATGAAATTTGGATAAAACGACTTAATGCTTTTAGGCATTGGCAAATTATTGGCTTCACAATTCTTTCTTATTTCCGGTAAATATTCTATCCAACGTGTCTGATCAGTGCTGCCATTCAAGAACCAAGGGTCTGCACAAATGAAAAGAGTATCAGGCAATAGATTGCGCTCACGGTAAAGCAGATAGATTCCCATTAGATCTTCAATAGTTTGCCCGGCTATTCCGCAGTTGAAGAAACTTTTGCTTTTCACATCTTCTTTTTTTACAAGTAGCGTATGGCTACTTCCCAACACCAGGGTTTGGTGTCTTTGGTTGAATTTATTTACTAGTAGCCGCTGCAATCTTCTGTCGTTGCAGTCACTCATGTGATCCAGATTGTAACCGGTCACCAATGCATTGGCCACTTTTTGTTCGTACGAATCATTGAACAGATGGCCCGGATCAATAAAATAATTTACTAATCCAACCATTGAAAATAGCGGTAGAAAAAAAAGAGTGAGTTTTGCAAATGTCTTTATCATCATTAAAATTGAAAATAAATAAATTTGGTTTCGGTGAATTTGCCACCCACAAGTATGAGCAAGGCTAAGCTGAAATAGGTAGCCCAACGAATCCATCCAGCTTTCGTTTTAAATATATCAATCATGTATTTTTCGGTTAAATTTACTTCCATCCAAGCAAATACAGTGAAAGAGATAAGCAA
>DAIMNW010000021.1:0-20324 GCA_036719905.1 Chitinophagales bacterium | reverse complement strand
CAGCTCTGAAAAAAATCCAGGCAAATGATACAAGTACAAATGTGCTAAACATTTGCCAAGCATTGCTTTTCAGCCAGCCTAAGCTAAAACGTTTTTTATAAGGCTCAAAGAGTAAGGCAATAATTAGATAGCAACCATGTAAGAAACCCCAGAAAATAAAAGTCCAGTTAGCACCATGCCAAAATCCGCTCACCATGAAAACAATAAAGAGGTTCAGGTACCATCTGTTTTTTGAAACCCGATTTCCTCCGAGTGGTATATATAAATAATCTCTAAACCAAGTGCTAAGAGATATGTGCCAACGACTCCAAAATTCTGCAATGGTTTTGCTGAAGTAAGGCGTCTCGAAATTTTTCATCAGGTGAATTCCCATCACTCGTGCTGCGCCAATAGCTATATCACTGTATCCCGAAAAGTCGCAATAAATTTGAATGGTAAAACAAAAGATAGCTAGCAAATTGCAATAGCCACCATACAGGTCTGGCGCACCAAATACAGCATTAGCAATGATAGCACACGAATCAGCGATTACAATTTTTTTGAAAAATCCATACAGCATCTGCATTAATCCAGCTCTCATATTTTCGTAATCGAAAGGATGATTTTGATGCAATTGGGGTAAAATATTCTGAGGTCGCTCAATAGGGCCAGCCACTAACTGTGGGTAAAACATGACATATAGTGCATAAATACCAAAATTACGCTCTGCTTTTTGTTTACCGCGATATACCTCCATAGTATAACTCATAGCCTGAAATGTATGAAACGACAAACCTATTGGGAGAAGGATAGAAAGGTACTTTAATTGCAATGGTTGATGAAATACTTGAACAAATACCTCATTGATATTACTAGCAAAAAAATTATAATATTTAAAAATAGCCAATACTCCAACATTAGCTACTATGCTGGCAATCAGAAATGGTTTTCGGTTCTTTGGGTTGGCATTCTCAATGGCAATACCTGCAAAATAATCAATAATAATAGTGAAGGCCAGTATGAGGAAGTAGACAGGTACAAAAGCCATATAAAATATAATACTAGCCGTAAGAAGGTGCAACCATCTATATCGGTGACTAATAAGAAAATAGAGTACCGTTACTATTGGAAAAAAAAGTAGGAATTCGAAAGAGTTAAAAAGCATTGGTAAACTTATGCCTTATACACTTGGCATTGCATAAATACTACTTTTTTTACTCTCTAAGGCATAGCTTCATTAAACACAATTTGAATTACCTGTGCATTATCGGTTTGTTATTAATAAGTCAAACTGATTTGTTTGTTGGCAATACTTTCTACTTTTAGACCATGCATAGTAGATTCATGATTATGGCGCTGCTCTTTGTTGGAATAATGCTGCAGGGCTGCAGTCAAAAATTGCCACGAAAGATGCCTTCTTTCAGTGCACAAATTTTGAATGATACTCCAATTTCAGCGGATAGCCTAAAAGGAAAAATTGTTGTATTTAATATCTGGGCAACTTGGTGTGGTAATTGTTTACACGAAATTCCGTCGCTGAACCTTGTTGCAGCCAAGTATAGTCATAACAAAAGCGTAGTTTTTCTTGCCGTTACCGATGAGCCGGAAGCAACTGTAACAAACTTTTAAGGACGAGTACCTTTTAATTTTCAGCAAATTTGCCATCATCCCGAGTTGAAAAAGATGCTGGATCATAGTTTCAGTCATGAGATACCAAGAACCATAGTGGTGAGCCCCACAGGAGAATACGTTTTGGAAATAGTTGGCGAATCAACAGAATTAACTAATTTGTTGACCGACGCTATCGACGGCGAATTAAAGAAAAAGAAACTTTCGAATTGAATAAAAAACCCCATACAGATTATAAGTGGGCAATTGTTGACTCGGTGAACCTTATTAACAGTGATGACTGGAATGGGGTAGAAGGGGCAAAAAATGTTTATTTAGGAATTCCCTATCTAACTGCTATTGAGTTATCGCAGAAAGGCATAATTGAATTCAGATATCTTATTTTATATAAAAATAAACTGCCTGTAGCTATTGCAGTGGTTTTGCTATTGCCATTTTTTATTAAGCTGGAGGTGGAATCAGAGCTCCATAATCGGATCATAAAATCATTAAAAAGCAGGTTGAAACTGTTATCCGGTACCCCGTTGGCAACCTGTGGCTCTCCGTTTGCCTGTGGCCAAAATGGATTTACATTTACTAATGAAATTGACCAAGAGCAGGCTTATTACATGCTGGCTCAGGCCTTTAAAGAAATTGCCGAGTTAAATCCATTTAATCAGAAGCCAGATTTGCTCTTAGTCAAAGAGTGCTGGCCTATGTCATTGCCTTACAGCAAAAAGTTATGCAACAAAGGTTTCACCAATTTTGAGATAGACTATAATATGGTAGTACCCATACACCCACTTTGGAACAATTTTGACGATTATTTGAACAGTATGATCACTAAGTTTCGTACTAAAGCTAAAAGTGCATATAAAAAATCGGCACCACTAGAGGCAATGGAAATGACCGCAAAAGATATAAGGAGGAACGGCAAGAAAATAGTGGATCTGTATCACCAGGTGGTAGATAAATCTGCATTTAGTTTTGGCAATTTAGATGAAAACTCTTTTGTTTCATTGAAGGAGAACTTAAAAGATGCATTTATTGTAAAGGGTTATTTTTTGCAGGATGAGTTGATTGGATTTAGCACTGCTTTTGTATTTAATAATATAATGGATGCCAATTATGTAGGACTTAATTATGCTAAGAATCAAGAATTTGGTATCTATTCTAGAATGTTATACGATTTTGTGGATTCCGCCATAAAAGCCAGATGCACAGAATTGCGCTTAGGGCGTACGGCCGAAGAAATTAAGAGCACTATTGGTGCTGTACCTATTGCGATGAAACTCTATTTAAAACACAATAATCATTTAAAAAATGCTTTGTTGTCAAATGTTTTGGCCCAAATGAAACCAAGTGAATATGAGCATAGGCAACCTTTCAAAAAAGCATTTGAAAACAAATTAAAATGGACTCTGTAACGCATATCATTTTTGGCGCAGTTATTGGCGAAGCGCTTATGGGAAAAAAAATTGGTAACAAAGCGATGGCATTAGGTGCATTGGCTGCTACCATTCCTGATTTTGATGTGGTTACGGCATTTTTTGTAGATCCATTAAAGGCCAACGAACTTCACAGAGGTGTAACCCATAGTCTTCTGTTTATTAGCTTGTTGGCTCCGCTATTAGGCTGGTTGTTCTACAAGATATTTAGTAAAGATGGAGTTGGTTGGAAGCAATGGTCGGCGTTCATGTTTATTGGACTGATTACTCACCCGTTAATTGATATTCAAACGGCCTATGGAACTCAGGTTTTTTGGCCCTACCCTTATAAGTTTACCACCAACAATTTATTTGTGGCAGACCCTTTTTACACATTGCCCTTGTTGTTCATTTTTATAATTGCTATTGGTTTCAAAAGAAGCAATCACAAACGAATGTGGTTTAATCGTGCGGCTTTAGTGGTTAGTACTGCCTATATGGCTTTCACTTTTGTGGCGCAACATTTAGCTTACAATCATTTTGAAAATGAATTGAAAAGGCAAAGTATTTCCTACTCCAGATTAGAATCCAAACCCACAGCCCTCAATGCCATATTGTGGTGCGCTTATGTAGAAACTGATTCTGCCTACTTCTTAGGTTATTATTCTTTGCTGGATAAAACCACCACCTGTCACTTTGATAAATTTGTGAAGAAACATGATTTGTTAGGGCCAATGACAAATGAAGAAAAGGTGAAGCGTCTGAATTATCTAACGCGTAATTGGTACAATATTGAATCGAAGAATGATACGTTGATTTATTACGATTTACGATTTGGGCAAAAAGAAATGAACGATGACCCTACCGGATTTGTAGCCAATTATCAATTGCACTACCGGGGCAAAGAACTCATCATTGGCCCGGGCAATCGAGATTTTAAAAATTTCAAAGCTGCATTTAGTCAGCTCGTTGCAAGAATACTTGGGGTTTAATCATTTTCGTAACAGTAAAAAGCCCTTCTGACTTGGTCAACAGGGCTTTTTTTATATACTGATAAAGCATTAAGTCCACTGGCAAATAATGCCATCCATTAAAGCCATAGTAATAATCCAATATCCGGCATTTACATCTATGTAATTTCCACTTTTACGTTCAAATATGGCGTTAGTGGCTAAAAGCGGAGGTGCCACAAAAATTCCACTCGTTGTGCCATGAAACAGGCTGCTCTTAACGGAGCGAAAATTATGAGCAAACTTCGAAATAAATTCTGTGTACATGGCAAACACGTCGCCTCTTTTGGCCTTAAAACTAGGCTCATTAATTAGGATAGAAAATAAATTGGGGGTAATCACTTTCTATATCATAAATACTCTAGCCAGAAGAAAGATTAATAATATGGTAAGCTAACTTTATTTATCAATGGCATATTTAAATTAGTTATCAGCTTAATATTTTTAAAGTTAAACGTTAATTTCATAACCACGAAAAACATTTTTATGTTAAAACCGATCAGAACGAAGTTTATGACCTTGTATAATATGCCGAGCTTTTCGTTAGTGAACCATCGGTTTATCCAATTGGCAATTAATGCCAACCAAAAGACCATTAAGAAAGTTCATGGCTAGGCTTAGTTGATGTTTAAAATTGGCATGCTGAAAAAAAATGATCGAATTATCTCAGATATCTATCTACCAAAACTTTAAGATGATGCACCTGATGGCCGGCTATAAAAAAACCGATAGATCTTGGTGTAACGCTCACATTGTTGGCAGTGGCTACAAAATCAATCATTTCCTCAGTCATGGACTTAAATAATAGGGTAGAAGCAGCCCTTACCGCTACAAACTCTTCTGAGATATCTTCGAGGCTTCTGTTGGTAGCATTTGAATTAGGGGCATAAATATTTTCATCGAAACCCGGCTGTGGAGTTGGGTCTAATCTGGAAAAGCGCATAGCCCTATAAGCCAGTATACGCTCGGTATCAATTACATGAATCAGCACTTCTTTTACAGTCCATTTTCCTTCGGCATATCGGTAATCAGCTCTGGATTCCGGTATGCTTTTTATTGCATTAATCCATTGATATTCTGAATCTTGTAAGCATTTGATTAAATCATTTTCTTGTAATAAATCCAAGTAATGCTGGTAATATTTAGGATAGGTTTCAAGGGTTGGTTTTGTGAAAATCATCGCGGTTATTTTAGTTAAACATCGATACGGTAAAAATGATAAAAATTGACGGTAAAACCGTTAAAAATTAAGTCTAAGAGATTATTTGGTTATTAGCAATCAGTAAACTACATTTGCAGTCCCAAAAAAAAGGGTAAATTAAAAAATAAGTTAATGCCTACTATTCAACAACTCATCCGCAAAGGAAGAACCATCATCCGAACTAAATCAAAGAGCCGTGCTCTGGATAACTGTCCTCAACGTCGTGGCGTATGCACTCGTGTATACACAACCACCCCTAAAAAGCCAAATTCTGCATTACGTAAGGTGGCTAAGGTTCGTTTGACAAATAAAAACGAAGTTATTGCCTACATGCCGGGCGAAGGTCACAATCTTCAGGAGCACTCAATTGTGTTGATTCGTGGAGGTCGTGTGAAAGATTTACCGGGTGTTCGTTACCATATTGTTCGCGGAGCTTTGGATACTGCCGGTGTAAACAATCGTAAGAAAAGCCGCAGCAAGTATGGCACTAAGCGACCAAAGCCAGGAGCAGTAGAGGCCAAAAAGAAATAAGTCATTATTTTCTTGAATCCAAATACTTAACACCTAATTCTTAATACAATAATTAACTAACGTTGAGTAATCTGTATCATCAGATGAAGGACAACACAAACAACTAAAAAAAATGAGAAAAAAAAGAGCCCCCAAACGCTTCTTAGCCGCTGACCCCCGTTTTAATGATCCTATGGTTACACGTTTTGTGAACTGTATGATGTATAATGGCAAGAAAGCTTCCACCATGAGCATTTTCTATGATGCTATGGACCGCATTGAAAAGGCAAATGCCGAAATGAATGGTTACGAAACCTGGAAAAAGGCATTACAAAATATTTCGCCAAGTGTTGAAGTTCGTAGCCGCCGAGTAGGTGGTGCCAACTTCCAAATTCCAATTGAAGTTCGCCCTGATCGTCGTATTTCATTGAGTATGAAATGGTTGATACGTTATAGCCGTGAGCGTAATGGTAAATCAATGGCTGAAAAATTAGCAAACGAAGTGATAGCCGCCGCCAAGGGCGAAGGTGCTGCTGTAAAGAAAAAAGAAGATACACACAAAATGGCCGAAGCCAACAAGGCTTTCGCCCACTTTAAGGTATAAGTTTTACATTATAACCATTAACCAACTACAAGTAAACAATAACATTTTCAATAGAAATGGCTGATTTAAGATATCAAAGAAACTTCGGAATTGCTGCTCACATTGATGCCGGTAAAACCACTACTACCGAACGTATTTTACGCTATACCGGTATGATTCACAAAATAGGTGAGGTGCACGATGGTGCTGCTACAACCGATTGGATGGAGCAGGAGAAAGAACGCGGTATTACCATTACTTCAGCAGCTGTTAGTTGTCAGTGGAAATTCCCTACTATTAAGGGAAAAGAGACTGCTGATACAAAAAGTTACTATTTTAATATCATTGACACTCCCGGACACGTGGATTTCACCGTTGAGGTAGAACGTTCTATGAGGGTGTTGGATGGTTTGATTGCCTTATTTTCTGCTGTTGATGGTGTAGAGCCTCAATCTGAAACTGTTTGGCGCCAAGCTAATCGTTACAAAGTACCACGAATTGGATTTGTGAATAAAATGGACCGTGCTGGAGCCGACTTCTTAATGGTGGTTCAGCAGGTAATAGATATGCTTGGAGCTAAAGCCGTTCCATTGCAGTTGCCTATTGGTGCCGAAGATGATTTTAAAGGTGTAGTTGATTTGATTAAAATGAAAGGTATTATTTGGCACATGGAAACCGAGGGTATGACCTTTGACGAAATTGATGTTCCTGCCGATATGATGGATGAGGCCATGGAATGGCGTCAGAAATTGGTTGAAGCGGTTGCCGAATACGATGAAAAATTATTAGAAAAATTCTTCGACGATCCAGCTAGTATCAGCGAAGAGGAAATGCATGAAGCCATTCGTAAAGCCTGTATTGATTTGTCAATTGTGCCTATGATGTGTGGTTCTTCATTTAAAAATAAAGGCGTACAAACTGCATTAGATGCCGTTTGCCGCTATTTGCCAGGTCCATTAGATATTGAAGACACTGAAGGAATCAATCCTGATACCGGTGAAACTATTTATCGTAAAGCCAATGCAAAGGAACCATTTGCAGCCTTGGCTTTCAAAATTATGACTGATCCTTTTGTTGGTCGTTTAGCATTCTTCCGTTGTTATAGCGGTCACTTAGATGCCGGTTCCTATGTATTAAATGTTCGAAGCGGAAAGAAAGAGCGTATCAGCCGTATTATGAAGATGTTTGCAAATAAGCAGAATCCAATCGATTTTATTGAAGCAGGCGATATTGCAGCAGCTGTAGGATTTAAGGAGATTAAAACCGGAGATACACTTTGCGACGAAAATCATCCTATTACCCTCGAGAATATGTTTATTCCGGAGCCGGTAATAGCCATAGCCGTTGAGCCTAAAACTCAGGCCGACGTGGATAAAATGGGCTTAGCTATTTCTAAGCTAGTGGAAGAAGATCCAACCCTTCGTGTAAATACTGATGAAGATACCGGTCAAACCATCCTTCGTGGTATGGGTGAATTGCACCTGGAGATTATTATTGATCGTATGCGCCGTGAATTTAAAGTAGAAGTAAATCAGGGAGCTCCACAGGTTGCTTATAAAGAAGCTTTTGGCAACACTATCACTCATCGTGAGGTATTGAAAAAGCAGTCGGGTGGTCGTGGTAAATTTGCCGACATCCAATTTGAATTTGGCCCTGCTGATGAAGAGTGGTTGAAAGAAAATGAAGGCAAACACTTCCAATTTGTTAACGAGATTTTCGGAGGGTCTATTCCTAAGGAATTTGTACCTGCAATTGTTAAAGGTTTTGAAACCTCAATGGTTAATGGTGTATTGGCTGGATATCCGGTTAATAATATGAAAGTACGCGTATTCGATGGTAGCTACCACGATGTAGATTCTGACTCTATGAGCTTTGAATTATGTGCCCGTTCAGCTTTCCGTGAAGCAGGTCGTAAAGCCAAGCCAATTTTGTTGGAGCCGATAATGAAAGTAGAAGTACTCACCCCTGATCAATATATGGGTGATGTTACCGGTGACTTGAACCGTCGTAGAGGTATAATGGAAGGAATGGATAGCCGTGCCAATTTGCAGGTTATTAAAGCAAAAGTGCCTTTGAGCGAAATGTTTGGATATGTAACCCAATTGCGTTCATTGTCATCTGGCCGTGCCACTTCTACCATGGAATTTTCACATTACAACCCGGCACCAAACAATATTGCTGAAGAGGTAATAGCCAAAAACCGCGGTAAATTGAAACCAATAGAAGCTTAATTTTTTTAATCCAATATCATTGCTAACCAATTAATCTAACGTTCTTTAATTAAAACCAATCATGTCACAACGAATTCGAATTAAACTAAAATCTTACGATCACAATCTGGTTGACAAATCAGCCGAGAAAATTGTTAAAACTGTAAAAGTTACTGGTGCAGTAGTTAGCGGTCCTATTCCGTTGCCTACCGATCGTAAAATTTTCACGGTTAATAGCTCTCCACACGTCGATAAAAAAGCTCGTGACCAGTTTCAGTTGTGCACCTACAAGCGATTGATGGACATTTATTCAACTACCTCTAAAACAGTTGATGCTTTGATGAAATTGGAATTGCCAAGTGGCGTTGAGGTTGAAATCAAAGCCTAACCGCTTAGACAATAAAAACAAATCATAAAAGCCTTGGTTCTGAAAAGAATCAAGGCTTTTTTAATACGGTTTTATAAACTAAAATTAAGTTTTCTGTTTCATTTGCTAAAGTTTATTCCCGTCATTTTCCATTTGAAGAGGTAGTTTCTTGATAGTTAATAATTAGGTAAGATGCGTTTATAAAACAAAAAGGCCTGACTTTATAAAAGCCAGGCCATCGGTTCTTTTAAATGAATGTTTTTTAATGCATCACAAGCTTATAGCTCTTACGCGATGTTTTGTCAGTCATGACAACCGTGTACATTCCTTTTGCCAAATGTGATAGATTAATAGAAATGGTGGGCTCCACTTTCGAGATAGCTTTATGTTCTACTTGTTCGCCTATGCTATTCATTATTTGCAAATCAATTACCTCTGTTACCATATTATTTATCTTAAAGTTAACGTTGCTGCTGGCTGGGTTCGGATACATAAGTAAATCAAGGGCTGTAGCTGATGGTGTTTCAAAATTCACATTTCGAATATCAGAATATTTGAACTCACCATTGAAATCTACTTGCTTCAGTCGATAATAGTTTACCCCTTCACTCGGCTCTGCATGAATAAACTCATAGCTGTTTTGTACAACAGTTGTACCATGACCACTTACCTGACCAATGGCTGTCCAAGTTTCCATATCAGTGCTAGTTTCAATTTCAAAATGATCATTATCCATTTCTCTGGCTGTAACCCACTTTAACAATGATTGGGTAGAGTTGTAGTTCTCAGCAGTTAATGAAAGCAGTTCAATTGGTAATACCCTTGCCCAACTGGCAATAAATCTTGCAGGAGTAGGGTCGTACTTTTGAGCAGAATCAGCTAAAGCAAAATCAAATTGGAAATATGATGATCCTGCACCGGTGAGGTGAACCTTTAGCTTGGTTGAATCATAATTAGTAATAATGGATCCTGTGGTTAATGATTCTCCGGCATCTCTTACATTGTTACCGTTAGCATCATAGAAAAGCACATTTCCATTCATTACTGAAACATCGGTAATTTTAATAGTACGATTTGCTTTCAATGTACCTTCCTCAGCATCTGTTCCACCTAAAGCACCCATCTCATTCCATAATCCTGCGACTAAAGTGCGCACACCATTTAATACCGGAGTAGTGAGGGTGTAAGAGTAATTATTCGAATTTGGTAAGATTTCGATACCAAACACGTTTTGAAGATAGTCTTTTCCGTTAGCCAATAGGTCTACTGTGAGTATTCCATCTGGTGTACCATCATTACCAGAATTTGACCTTCTATTTTCAGCTGTATATGCCCAATTAGCCGGAATTATGGTGGCTGGGGCTGGCGAACCAATTGTACCCATTGTAGTTGAAAGCCTTAAGGTGTAGGTGCCTGAAGTGGAATAATTAAACTTATAACTACCGCCTGGAGTCACAGTGGCCACCGTTGTTACAAGACCACCGGCGTTTATCACATTAACATAGAGCTGAACGCCGCTTGGGTTATGAATACCAACACCATTAATCAAGTTATCTGTTATTCCGTTTAAATCCTGATAAATATTCCCAAATACAATGGGTTCAAATGGAAGGTAAACTTCAGAAGGTGTCACATCTGTAAGTCCAATATTATCGGTAGCTGTGTAAGTGAAGGAGGAGCCGGTGAAAGTTGTAGCTGGGTCAAATTTTAAAGTACTAATTGCAGCAGGTGAAATTACCATGCCTACAGTAGCAACACTAGCACCAACATAGAGTATACCTTGGCTAGTCGGCGGCAAAGAAATGATTGTATAACTTATGATTGAGCCATTATCAGTGGCAATTAATGATGGTAAAGATATTTGTCCATCAGTGGTGTGTAAAGCAACAGAAGTAATATCAATTGTAACTGGCGGTGTGTTTACTTGAATGGTGTAAACTGCAGGTGTAGTATCAAATGCAGCTAAATTGTCTTTCGCCTTGTAATTAAAACTAGTAGTACCATCGTAGTTGTCATTGGGGTCATAGGTAAGATTGCCAGCCTGAGCCAATGGTATCACCTGATTAAGAACCACTGGCACTCCACTCAGTGCCAATACGCCACCTGCAGGCAATGAAGTGATGGTAAAATCAATAATGGATCCATCCAAATCTGAACCACTTAGACCAGGGATACTTTGAACTCCGGTACCGATTGGATTCGAAATTACTTGACTTGCTTTAATATCTGTTTCAGGTGCTGTGTTACTAATTGGTATTGTAAAAGTAGCAGGCGATTGGTCCATCTCCATTAAATTATCAACTGCAGAATAAGTAAAGGTAGCATTACCAATAAACGATGGGTTAGGGTCAAACTGCACCAAGCCAACACTAGAAGCATCAATATTTTGGCCAACATTTAGAGCAACTCCGTTTAAGTAAAGAATTCCTGACGCAGCACTAGGTAGACTGGTTATCTTAAAATATTTTATTGTGCCATCAGCATCTGCTCCATTCATATTCGACAAGAACGTAGGGCCTGCATTATCTTGAATACTTGCATTGGTCACATTGTTTGTTGTGGGTAAGATGTTTGTTAAAGGAATTGTATAGGTGGCAAAGTTCATTGCTAAACTATTATTAGCATCATAAGCAGTATAATAGAAGGTTAGCGCTTCACCAAAATTACCTGAAGGATCAAACTTTAAGGTTCCCATTTGTGCCACGGTGAGTTGTGTACCACCTACTATAATGGGTGTAACGACACCACTAAGTGTATAATATAATGTGCCATAATAGCTGGGTGGTAACGTTACAATTAAATATCCGGAAAGAGCAGCACCACCAGCGAAACCTTGTAACGCACTTATTGCTGTAGGTCCTGCTCCTGCCGAAAGGGAAGCAGTTGCCACATCAATAACATAAGGAGGCTGGCTAATGGCTGTTGTATTAACTGGAATACTATAGGTTCCGAGTACCGTTGAAAGTGCTGCAAAATTATCTGTTGCTTTGAAGGTGAACATCTGTACGCCTATTGTTGCCGGAGATATGTATCGTAAACGGCGAGATTGCGCAACAGTTAAAACCTGATTAACGCTTAAATTTGTATATGTTCCAGTACCAGGTAAATCAACCTGCATGGTTCCTGCTGCAGGAAGTGAAATGATAGTAAAACTGGCAATTGTTCCATCTTCATCTTCGGCATTCAAGGGTGGCGTAACTGTGGTTGTAGAAGTTTTTACTTGATTAACCGAAATATCAGAAGGTATAGGTAGAATATTACTAACTGGTATGCTATATGTATTTGGAGTGAGATCCATCAAATTATCATTGTCGATAGCTGAGTAGGTAAAAGTTGAGGTTCCTGTAAATGATCCTGAAGGGTCGAACAGCAGTTGATTAATTTGATTTATAGGAATTATTTGACCAATCGAAACCGGAGTTCCTGTCACATATAAGGTACCGTCACCAGCAGGTGGCAAGGTGTTAACTACATAAGCAGTAACCGTCCCATCAGCATCAGTTCCGCTGAACGGCAGAATGGAGGTCATGTCTGCTGACAGATTAATGGCACTTGTGGTCACGTTATTCGTCGTTGGTGGAATGGTAGATGTTGTTACAGGAATGGTATAGGTGGCAGGTGTTAAATCTGTTAACCCCAGATTATCCATAACGGTGTAAGTAAATGTAGCATTACCTACAAAACCAGATAATGGATCAAAATATAGATAAGCTCCTTGAGCTAATGTAATACTTTGAAGAATATTAACTACAGAAGGTAATGCTGGACCTGCTCCATCTAAGTCAACATAAAGAACTCCTTGTGAAGCCAATGGTAATTGTGTAAAAATATAATTTGTAACCATTCCGTCAACGTCGCTACTACTTAATGCAGAAATGGCCGTTTGGCTAGCACTATTGGGCATTGATGATGTAGTAACATTAAATGCATCAGGATTAGCATTAACTACTTGAATGGTATAAATGGCATCAGATAGATCTATTAAACCTTCGTTATCAGTTAAGGTATAATTAAATACTACATTTCCAATATAAGTACCAGTTGGATCAAATTTTAAAGTTGCCATCTCGGCAGGGGTCATAGTAATGTTGCTATTAATAGCAGTTTGCACACCTCCGGTAGTATAGTAAAGCGTACCCTGACTTGCAGAAGGAAGACTAGTGAATTTATAATTAACTATAATGTTGCTTGCATCAGGGTCGGTTCCACTCATATTTAAAATTGGAGTAGCAGAATTACCTGCGTATAAAGCAGCATTTGTAATATTATTTGCAATTGGAGGGACAATATTTATTGGTAGATTGTAAGTAGCTGGCGTTTGATCAATTAGTCCACTGTTATCTTTTGCGGTATAGGTGAATGAGGCATAGCCCGTTAACCCATCAACCGGATCAAACTTTAAGGTGGTAGCCTGGGCAGGTGTTAGTAGCTGTCCTGGGGTAACTAGCGTATATACACCTCCATTATTGTAGAATAATGAACCTTCAGTAAGTGCATCAGGTACATAAACAATTTTGTAAGAGACTATTGAACCATCGGCATCCGTCGCTACTAACGCATCAATAGCAGTTTGACCAGTGCCATTAGGGTTATTAATCGATGATGTTGAGACATCGAATGCAACAGGATCCTGATTTACTATTTGCAAAGTAACTGTATTTGGCGTGGGATCTGTGCAATTCAAATTATCAGTAGCCGTATAGGTAAAGCTCGAAAAGCCAACATAGTTTGGTTTAGGTTGAAAATAAATTAAGTTAGCCTGAGCAGGTGCAATTATCATTCCAGCAGATACAGGTACTCCATTTATGAATAAGGTGCCATGTAAACTGTTTGGAACAGTTGAAATAGTGTAAGTCGCTATTGTACCATTATCGCTTGCCACTAGTGGATTAATTAGGTTGGCGTTTGAATTACTAGGGATAGATGCCGAAATAAAGTCTTGACAAACAGGTGGAGGATTGATTGGCATTGTATAAGTAGCAGGGGTAGCGTCCACCAGCCCACTGTTATCAGTAACGGTGAACGTAAAAGTGGCATTGCCACCGTAATTATCTTGAGGGTCGAAGGCTAATGTTAAAACCTGCGCAGGGGTAATAGTGGTATTCGCTGTTATTGGCACTACCGCTACACCATTGTTATAATATAAAGTTCCAGAAGCTACCGGTGGTAAACTGGTAATAGTATATGAGCTAATTACCCCATCAAAATCAACACCTTTCAGTGGCCAGCTAAATCCAACTTTCTGTTTCGGTGTTCCAATGTTGTTAATTATTATCGGTGTGGTTACATCTTGTGCAGTAGGGGGCGATGAGGTGATTGACATGTCATCAAAAGCTGAAAACTGTCGGCCACACTCATCAATTATCATTGCTGTAACTGTACAGGGGGTTGTTGAAGATACCGAAGCTGGGGTGAAAAGTATTGGAGAGCCAAATCCATTATTGGAAAATGTTCCACCACAACTTGAAGTCCAAAAGATTGTATAATCAGAAGGATTATATCCAGGAGCCAAGGAAACGTTATATTGTCTTGGCACACCTGCTTGCATCGGTAAGCCCGGTAGATCGATGGTTGGGTTGGGGTCAATGACTGTAGAAGCTAAAAAACTAAAATTCAAAAATGCTCTTTGTGCGGCAATCTGTGCTGTACTACTGCCTGTAAAATCATGCGATGACTGATATAGCACCATACCATTACTATTTGAACCAAATGCCCTTCCTGAAACAAAGAGAGCTGCTTTTCCTGCTGTTAGTGATGGAATGTTTGGCTGAAGAGAGTCCCAAACAAACACTTTTGAAGTAGGGCGCCAATTCTTAGGTATACCTGATCTTTTGGCAGGTAAGTATACAGCTTCAGAACCATTTTTAAGGGCAGCATCTGCAATACCCATAAATTGCATGATTGGATCTTGTGGATAGGCATACTTTAGAGCATTATTTGATTGGTCTAGGTGGTCAGCATAATTAACCAACGAATCGCTCAACATATTCAATTTCTGGGTTTTATTTAATGGGTTGTACAAGCCCTCCATTATACTCACTGAATGACACCCTTCCCATAACCATCCTCCACGACCCGACATGCCATTAATATTGCCTGTACCAGATTGTACATAATCTCGTATATATTTATGAGTAGCCCAAGTAGGATCGGCATGAGGTAAAATAAATAAATCATCACAACCCGTCAGGATACTAGGAAATCGCATAGGAAAATTGCTAATTGGTATGCCAGCGGCTGTTAAAATGGCTTGTGTAATAGCACCATTTGCAAAATCGAAAGTCCATTTAGGAGTATATTTTAAGGTGTAAGTAACATCAATATTAAATGAAGTAGCTACACTGTCTTTAATCACCATATTCCAGCTTGCTGATCGCATCTTACCTCTAACGGCTGCATTACAATAACGAGCTGGAATAATAAAAGTTCCTCCTTTATATGTTACTCCATTAAAGGCGAAGTCAATACCGTCTTTTGATTTCGTCTGACCAATAACCCATTTAACAATGATGTTATTGTTTTTCATCAGATCGTACAACATACCATATGGTTTCAATCCATTATTCACCGTTTGGGGTGTAATGCCCATATTGATGATGAATGATCCAGGTTGTATGGTTTCGATAGCGGCCTTGGTACTGTTAGTATTAACAAAAAAGAAAATCGCCACCCAAAGTAGAATGTTTGAAAACCAATCTGACCAGTTTTCCTGTTTAGCAACAACTTGATCAACTGTACTAGGCATGGTAATGTGGCTATTAAAAGTTTCTACACAAATTTCGTTTCTATATCTTCTCGGTTAATCAGTAAGAATGATGAATGCGTTACGTAAATAGCCGTATTAGGACTTTACTTTAAATCCAGACCCAAACAATTTTTTGAAAAGATTTTTTTAAGGCTATATAAATAAAGTGGTTTGTCAAATTGCTTATGGCATCATTATTTACATTATTAGCAATTGGTGTAAGGGCAAAAAAAAATCGCCAGGCAAAGCTTTGCGCTTTACCTGGGCGATTTTCGAATCGACTATCTAGTTATTTATTGTGGGCAGCATTTACTGCTTTAATTGAAATTTATTCAACCACCAGTTTCTTTGTTTCGTTTAGGTTAGTTCCTTTGAAGAGTAGTAGATAAGTACCTCTAGAAAGTGACGAAACATCAATAGAACTCTGATTATCACCCTTCGCTATGTGTCGCCGGACTACTGTTCGGCCCAAACCATCCATTATCTGTAGTTCGACACTTTCGTGATAATTACCCAAATCATAATACGCAATACTGCTAGTCGGATTTGGATAAATTTTAATATCGTTGCTGGTATTTATTTGGTTAAAAGTAACAGCTTTAATTTCGCTGTAATTCATTGCGCCAACAATGTCCACCTGTTTCAATCGGTAATAGTTAACACCAATGCTAGGATTATTATCAATTAAGCTATACGACTGCTGTTGAGTGCTTTCCCCAAGACTTTTAACCTGTCCGATGGATGACCATGTGTTGCCATCAATACTACGCTCAACCTCAAAATAGTCATTATCCTTTTCCATGCCGGTTGTCCATTCGATCATGGCACTTGCTTCATTCATTTTTGTAGCATTGAATGATAGTAATTTGATAGGCAATACCCAATCCCAGCTAGCGGTATATCTTGCAGATGAGGGGGCGTAAACACCAGCAGCGTCTGCAATCACAAAATTAAAGGCAAAGTAAGTGGAACCTAATCCTATGAAATATACTTTCAGCTTATCGGGATTGTAATTCGCTATTACCGAATTAATTCCAAGTGCCTCTGCTACATTGTATACATTATCATTATTGGCATCGTAGAATAGAATGTTGCCATTCATTTCAGCAATGGAATTAATCTTAAAGGTGCCTCCAGGACCAAATAAACCATCTTCGGGGTCGCTTCCTTGTAACGTATTCATGCCGAAGGTTGATGTCAGAGATCGGACATCATGCCATAATGGATGCGGAATGCTATAGGATGCAGGGGTTGCATCAGGTACCCGTTCTATAGCGAAATTAACATTGATTACTGTGTTTTGATTAGCTGGATAATTTACATCAATTAGGCCATTCACTATGCCGTCATTTCCTGCAGTGGTTCCAACATATTCACCAACATTTACCCATCCGGTTGGGAGTGTTGCAGCCGATGATGCCGCAGCGCCAATTGTTCCTGCGGTGGCATTTAATTGTATGCGGTAGCTGATAATACTATTAATGGTGAACTGATACGATCCGTTGCTTTTCACCGGTACCGAGGCAACGATTAGGCTGGTACCATTATTAATCAAAATTGCATATAGTTGAGCAATTGGTTCTGTGCTAAATTGGTTGCCAATTACTATTCCATCCACTCTTGAATTCGTTAATCCATTAGCATCTAAATAAACATTGCCACTGAGTAACGCACTGGTAGGTAAGGTAGCCACACCAGAAATCAAACTTTCTTTGCCTGCATTGTCGGTTACAAAGTATGGAATGGTTACATTAACAATACCATCCACCGGGTCAACTAGAACTATTTGGGTTGGTTGTCCACCTGCATTTGTTGGTACCATTACACCACCTGGGAAGGTAGCTGAGGTGTAACTAATACTATTAATGGTAATTTTGTTGGCATTTGCTAGGAACGCAGAAATTCTTAATGAAGTAATTGTTCCACCATTTGGATCGGCACCACCAAAGTTGCTTGCCGGTACTGTTAAGTCTAACGTTCCACCTGGATTAATTTGATTTGCTGTTGTAATACTAGAAACAGTTGGCAATTGTTCGATTCCAAAGTTAGCAGCTGTTATTGAATGAACTCCGGCCGAATTGGTAAAAGAAAGAATTCCGTTCACTGTGCCGTCGTTACCGGCACCAGCCCCTAGATTTTCACCTGTTTGAACCCAACCGGCAGGAAGTGTAATAGCTGGAGGGGTGGCGCCTATGGTACCTGCGTTCGTTGAAACCTGAACTGTGTAGGTGCCATTTGCATTCACCGGCAAGGTGTAAGTTCCATTAGCAGCCACGGCAACTGTAGCTTCCACCAAACCTGTAGCTGTATTTACCAAGTTGGCATAAAGTTGCGTTATAGGTGTAGAACTGGAAGGTGATCCTATGCCTGTTCCGTTAACTGTATTGGAAGGAGAACCATTCAAACCGTTAACATCATTATAAACCGTTCCGGTTACCACACCTTTAAATGGTATAATAGCCTGACCTGATGTAGTTCCTTCTTTTCCAGCATTGTCTATTACTTTATATGTAATATTTACGTCAACAATGCCATCAATTGGATCTACACTAATTGCTTGTGATGGTTGTCCAAGAGCATTGGAAGGTACCGTTACACCTACTCCAGGGAATGAAGCAGAAGTATAGGTTATACCATTAATAGTAATTGTAGTAGTATAGGTAGGGAATGAGGAAATGCGAATTGAACTTAAGGTTCCACCACTATAATCTGTTCCACCAAAGGCAGTAGAAGGAACACTTGCGCTCACGGTACCACCAGGATTTGGCTGATTGGCAGCTGTAATAGTTGAACCAATAGGCAATTCTTCGATTCCAAAGTTTGCGCTTGTGCGTAGATGGGGTTCCTTGTAGCGAAGCAGAACATCAAGAGAACCGACGAACTGAATTTAAGATATTAAGTTTCTAAATAAAACTCGATAAAAAAAATCCCCAAAAGAAGTTTTGGGGATTTTTTTATGTAAGAAAATCAACATCACCAAGTCCTTGCCTAATTAATTCAATTGGATTTTTGGTACAATCCAGAATGGTAGAAGGTACATTGCCACCCGTTCCTCCATCAATCACTAAATCAACTAGCTTACCAAACTTCAACTCAATCACCTCAGGGTCTGTAGGGTAGTCAACAATTGTATCATCATCATGTAACGATGATGACAGAATTGGATTTTCCATCAAACTGATAAGGCTGCTGCAAATTTTGTTATCAGGAACCCGTATGCCTACCGTTTTTTTCTTGTTTTTGAAAAGCTTAGGTAGCTTTTTATTTGCTTCTAATATAAACGTGTAGGGCCCTGGAATACAACTCTTCAGCACTCGGAAAGTTGAGTTGTCGATGTGATTAACAAAATCTGATATATGACTTAAACTACTACATAATATGGTCAGATTGTTTCGCTCAGGATCAATGCCCTTCATTCGGCATATTTTTTCGACGGCCTTCTGATTGAAAATATCACAACCGAGTCCATAAACGGTATCTGTAGGAAAAATAATAATACCCCCAGATTTTAAGCAATCTGTTACCATCGCCAATTTTCTTGGCTCTGGATTGACAGGATGAATGGCTAAAATCATAATAATATTTATTCAAAAAGTATTAGCCCATCTAATTAATCTTAGAACCTAGTCTTTATAATCTTTAATGTAATCATTCCAAAGTGTGGTAAGATGCTTATTCTCCCCAAAGTAATGAAGTATGGGCTTTAGCATTTTAGGGGTATAATATCGAGGAAGTACATCAATGGTTTTAAAGTCTTCATTTAAAATGGCAGTTGCCGGTAGTGAAAATTGATTAGCGGTTAGAAAAAAAGCCAATTGATGAAAAGGGATTTTATTGAATCCATCATTGGCATACTCAATTCCCTGCCAGTTGACAAGTTCTTTACTATTGGCATCAAAAATGACCAAATAGAATTTCTTATTTAGATAGTCAACAATTGTTGAATCAGTAAAAGTAGTTTTCTGCATAATCTTGCAGCTGTTGCACCAATCTGTGTAGAAAAATGCCATCACTTTTTTGGGTTCTTTCTTTTGCAAATCCTGTACCTGAGCAAATGTGTACGTTTTTAAAGTAGGTGTACGATTTATCTTAGCCGTGTCAACTGTTAAATAGTCATAATATTTTTTGAAATCTTGAAATGGTGCATTGTGGTATACACTCTCCAAAAAGAAAATTAAAATGGGAGCTATTTTATTTTGATCCAGGTAGCCAGGTATGGCTATGTTCTCTTTCTCATTTTCGAGGCTAAAAACCGTAGTAGGGTAGCTTAGATGTCCTTGAAGTAGCTTCACTGCAAGATTGTGGGTTGACCTCACATCTTTACCCGGATTCACATACATAGTATCTCGAAAATAAATGGTGTCATGTGTTTCGGCATTAAATTTTACCGGATAAAACCATTGATTAATATAGCCTGCAATATTTTCATCGGAATATGTGGTGGCTTCCATACGCTTGCACCAACCGCACCAATCAGTGTAAACGTCTATTAAGAATGGTTTTGGGTTCTTTTTATTTAGTTCTTCGGCCTCTTTTAGGCTCAACCATTTCACCTTGGATGTCTCATTCGAAATAGGAACAACAGGGTGATTGGGTTGCGCATTTACCTGGCCCATCACTAGCAATAAAAGGATTAGTAGTCCATTTTTCATATCTTAAAATTACTATTTAATCTAAATTGATG
>DAIMNW010000020.1:0-20541 GCA_036719905.1 Chitinophagales bacterium | reverse complement strand
CCATGAATCGTGCCCTTACTAATGCCATTCGTTTTGTATTGGATGAATGCATACCCCCTATCATTCGAGATAGCCGTTGGTTTATGTACCCGTTCTTTTATATCTGGTATAAAGGCAAAAATGTTGCCCTTTATATGGATTTTAAGAGCAAAGTATATGAAATGAGTGACGAAGAATATGCCGAAGCTTATCGCAATCTCGACTGTTTGGCTACCGACCGACCTACCGACATGAACACTGCTTGCATTAATTACATGATTGCCAATTTTGATGATACGGCTACCACTCTTTTAGATGTTGGTTGCGGTAGAGGCTATTGGCTCAATTTGGTAAGTGATCAAACCAACCTGCACGTAACAGGCTGTGATATGTATGATCAAGTAGAGTTAAAGAAAGGAACCTATGTAAAAGGGAATATTGAAAAGCTTCCTTTCGCCGACAATCAATTTGATATTGTAACCTGCCATCATACCATTGAACACTTGCGCAATATGAAGCCAGCCATTGATGAATTGAAAAGAGTAGCCCGGAAGCAGGTTATGATAGTAACTCCCTGTCAAAAGTACTATTACTATACTATGGACATGCATATCAATTTTTTCCCAATCAGAGCCTATCTGCAAGATGCCATTAGGATGAACAAATACATTTGTGAAAAACTTTGGGGCGATTGGGTTTACATTGGAACCAAAGAGTAAAACGGTAAGTTCAAAGCACTTTTATTCATAACGTTATAAAAACGCACAGCCTACACCCATCATGCAGCTATCCCTTGTAATTCCATGCTATAACGAAAGTAGTCGTATCCATTTGATGATGGATGGATTAAAAGAATTTGATGCTAAATTTAATCAACCTTACGAAGTAATTATTGTGGACGATGGCAGCAAGGATGATAGTGTGGCAAAGATGGAAGCCTTGCTTACAAGTGAATTTTCCGGCTTAAAATCAAAGATAACTATCATCTCTCAAGCCAATAGTGGTAAAGGTGGTGCCCTTCAAACAGGAGTCAGTAAAGCCAGCGGCAGCTATGTGCTTACTCTCGATACAGATATGAGCGCCCGACCTACCCAAATTTTGGAGTGGATGAAACTGGAAAAAAATTTATTCAAGAAAAATGAAATATTTATTGGTAACCGGACTGATAAAAGATCAAAAATTGAAGCTGAAGCATTAAGAAAATTCACAGGCAGCATTTTTAATTTCATCGTCCAGTTGCTCACCCCACTAAATGTGAACGATACACAATGTGGCTTCAAATTATATCCAACACCCTTGGCAAAGGCAATTTTTGGACAAATGAAAACTACAGGATGGGCGCATGATGTTGAGGTGTTATTCAAAGCCCATTTGTTAGGCATAAAAATTAATGAAATGCCCCTTGAATGGAAAAACATTGACAATAGTAAAGTCAATGTGTGGACCGATTCTATTAAAATGCTCGTTCAGGTTTTGATTATGTCCCTTAGAGTGCGCTTTACAGAAGTTTTTATTTCACCTTTTGGCAAGCCAGCCGAAAACCTTGAAGGCTCTTCAAATGAAAAATACTTTCGTCTTGCATTTTGGTGCTTGGCTATTTTGGTTCTGTTTGCCATGCCAAAATTAAGTTTTGATTTTGGTGTTACCGGCGATGAACATTGGCATCACGATTATGGAAATGCAATTTACCATTACTATTTTAATGGTGACCACTCGGTTGCCGACTGGCAACGCGTTGAAAACAGCAAAAAATTTGAAGAAAGTGGTATTCATTACTATGGTGGAATGTTTGATTTGTGGGTGGCTATTTGGAATAAAAAAGTAGGTGCCTGGGGCGACTATGAGATGCAGCACTTTTGGATTTCGGTAGTGGGTGCCATTGGAATTATTACTACCGGATTACTGGCAGCCGAAATGGGAGGATGGCTTTTGGCACTGCTTGCGCTGCTTATTATGGCGTTATCGCCCAGCTATTTGGGCCATTGCTTCAACAACCCAAAAGATATCCCATTTGCCACTGCGTCGGTTTTTGCCGTCTATCAGCTCATCAAATTTTTAAAGCAATTACAAAAACCATCTTTAAAAACTTCAATACTGCTTGCCTTAGGAATAGGCGCTGCTCTTGGAGTTCGTATTGGTGGGCTATTGTTGATTATTTATATGTGGATGTTTGTGCTCAGTTATTCATTTATCCAAAAAGACTTAAAAGGAAGTCTTAATTCTTCACTGCTGATTCGCTTGTTTTTTATTAGCCTGGGAGGTTACGCATTAGGAATAATCTGCTGGCCATTTGCATTAGAAAGTCCAATCAGTCGTCCCATTGAAACCTTACAGGTGATGAGTAATTTCTTTACCAAATTGCCCATGCTATTTAATGGTGAACGTATTAGCAACGATGAGGTGCCATGGAATTATATACCAACCTGGATTAGTATAACAGCCCCTATCATCTTTTTGATTGGCATACTTGGTGCCCCTGTGATTCTATTCTTGTCAAGAAAAAAATACAATCTGTTCTTTGCAGGCATCCTGTTGTTTGTCAGCCTTTTCCCTTGGTTATATGCTGTTAAAAAGAACTCGGCACTTTACGATGGATGGCGCCACTTCCTTTTCATTTATCCAACTTTGGTTGTGCTGGCAGCTATCACTTGGCATTATTTATTTTCATTGGTAAAAGGAAATTTAAAATGGGCTGTGGCTATGGTAGTTGGCGCTTTGCTCTTTTTGCCTGCCAAATTCATGGCTAAAAGCCACCCGAATGAATATCTATATTTCAACGAATATTTTGGGGGAATTAAAAATGCCTATGGAAATTTTGAAACCGATTTCTGGATGAACAGTTCCAAAGAAGCCTTTAACTGGCTAGTTGAGCACGAAAAATTAAATGACAGAACAGATTCGTTCTCAATTAGAACAAATTGTGTAGATCCGGTGAGCTATTATGCTCTGGAGTTCAATTCAAAAGGGAAGCCTGTTCATTACGATTTAAAGAATGGTGCTGCCCCTGATTATGGCATTAAGTTTCCGGCCAAAACCATGTTCGTAGGTTACGCCAATTACAAAAACCGAATGAATATGGAAGATTGGGATTACGGTATTTTTTATACCCGATTTATTGAGAAAGAATTGCTCGAGCAGCCAGGTTATTTTCCACCAGCCGGCACCATTTACACAGTGATGATGGACGATGTACCACTGATGTGTGTGGTAAAAAGAAATAGTAGGTTAGAGAAAAAGTATATTGCTCAAGCTGAAGATTTACTAAAGCGCAACCAAATTGATAGCGCCTTGCTAATGGCACAAAAAGCTTTGGCTATTTATCCTGAGAACGCGAAGGCGATAAGAACTGCATGGCAATGTTATTCAACTAAACAGCAATTTTCGCAGGCTATTCCCATGCTTACCATTGGATTACGTGGCAACCCCATGAGTGACGAATATTACTATTATATGGGGGTTTGTTATGCTTACAACCGAGACAAATCGAATGCTGTGGCTTACCTTTCCATGGCGCTTCAGTTGAATCCACAGCTAGAACAAGCTAAACAAATGCTTCAACAAATCCAAGGGAGATAAACTAAATACAGAGTTAACTGACGTAATCCCTTAAATATTCAAATGGAGTATTCAAATCTCCATTTTGTGCAATGGTAGCTCGATGTAGTATGGCACTTTCACTTTTGAATAATTCTGGAAGTACCATTTTGGTTAACTGGACGCCGAAAAAATCGCTTGCATCTCTCGGAAGTTCGTTTGGTAAATTATCTACTGCCATTACATCCACTGTATTTTTTTGGAATGGTTTAACCATCTGTCTTGAAGTTGTATCATATCCAAATGTAGGGTCAGCTATAGTTGTTGCTTCCAAGGTGCATGGAATTGAGCCATTCACATCACATGTGATATCGGCAATCACTTTTAGATTAAAATTAGCTTGCGCCATTTCATCTAAATTGAAGAAGGGGGCAATCCCTTTTTGCCAATAAACACCATTCATCATTAAATCCGCTGTCTGATAGTAATTGACAAAGTCACAATAATAGTTCTCTGGATGTTTTCTAAAATCTTGTCGGTGATATACATGTGTATCCTTATGCTTATAAAGATCTTCAGCCGTTAACTCACAATAAACAGGGTACTCAAAAGTGCTTCTCAAAAATTCATCCTTGCCCACTCTTTTTATGTCAAACATATTCATGGTTTCCTGCACTCCGGTGCTCACACGCCCGTTACCTGTGCTTACTATCTTGAGGTTAGGTAATTTTACTTCAAAGTATTGGCGTATCACTTCTCTAAAATCTTTAAACCGGTGTACCGGAGGCAAAACAAAAGTGCCCGTTTTTTTACCATAAGCCAACAGGCCATTATGCGCCCCAACTATTCCTGCAAAGAACCCAAAGCCTAATACTCTTTGTCCATCGCCATAGGTCAAGCATTCGTAATCTATCAATCGGATACCTTTTGCAATAATTTCCTTCAGCAACTTTTGATTGTGTGGCTGCTTCTTTTTTGTGTGCGAAAAAAAGAGATATGTTTTACCGGCAAGCAATTGATTTACCGGTACTTCCTTAATGCCTACCAAAATGTCGCAATCGCTTAATGAATCTTGCAGTTTGATACCGGCGGCGGCATATTCGTTATCCGTGTAGCATCTCTCTGATGACGGCTGCACGACTAGATCAATGTTTGGGAAATTTCGTGCCACCACTTTGCATTGATGAGGACTTAGTGCTACTCTATTATCAGGAGGGACCTTACCTTCTCTCAAAATTCCTATTTTCATTTTATTATCCATTTAACTTTAGTTTTTCTATCTCATTACTTTATTGACTTAGTCACCTAATTCCTCAATTTTACCAAGGCCGATAAATTCATATGGACCTTCCATTTCCATCATCCAGGTATTTTTGTATCCACCGTAGATGAATTGATCACGGAATTGTTTCTCGGTAAGTGCCACCACATTATGCTTGAATGCGAAATTGTAGAGTGGAATATAATCAGCTAAGTTTTGTGTTTGATTTTCATTTACTACCAAGATTATTTTTTCATTGCCAGAGACTTTCTTACTCAATTGTTCTGCCTGTGTAAAGAATTGCGGACTAACCATGGCAGGCGAATAATTTAACTGAAAGGAATTAATCAACGAGGTTAAAATAAGCATAGTCATAGCTAATGCCCCTAATCTGAATTCATCATTTTTATTACTCTTTTGATCTATAAAGTAAAAGATGGTAATGAGAATGGGTAAGGATAACTTAACCAGCAATTGCATATGAAAAGCGTTAGCGTTCAGGAAAATGATAGTATGTAACAGTACGGGCATCACAACAAGATAAATCAACCCCTTTGATTCGGATATTTTAAAACTTTGCTGGATAGTGCGAATAGAAAAGGCTACAACCAGAGCAAAAAAGCCAATAAGGAGGCCATAGCCTAACCAGATGTTTTCAGCCAACTTCGAATATAGTTTATATGAAATAACAGAGGCAGAGTTTTCGGTTAATGAATTACCAAAATAACCACTCCTACCTGCAAATCGAATGGCGTAATTTTTCAAAACGGCTTCGTATCCGGCTATTTGAGAATACTGCATCATCATTAAGGTAATAGCAAGACCGGTGACAAATAGCAGAAGTAATGGGATTTTGAAATCTTTTTGATTCATGTAAATAATGAGTCCGGTAACAAATGTGAAGAGAATCCCAATTGCTTCAGAATAGGTTAACAAGAATGTACTTACCAGTAAAAGAACTAAATGAATTCTGCTAGGAGTTATAACATACTTCACTGCAGCCCAGGTTGCTACAAAAAGAAAAAGTAGCGCCATGTTTTCAATAAAATAATAGTCCGTGAAGAAGAATTGTACGATGGGTAAGCTAATAAAAACAAGTGTAGCTAATAAAGCCCACCCATATCGTTGCCTACTGGAGAACATAGTGCTACAAATCAAAAACAAAAACAAAGCACACAGAAATTGGAGAACGAAATTAAGCCACATTAAACTTGGCTGACTTATAGAAAAGCATTGGACCCAGCAATAGGTAGCGATAAAACTAAGGGGAGGAAATGAATTATAATAGCACCTCCCCTGTTCATCCATAAGTCCGGGCCAATATTTCTGAGATGCATTCCCAGTACCTACGTAAGTATAACATGGCGATGCATAACAATTCCAAACACCCTGCTGCTTCCATGACTCCATAAAGTTGAGCATATTGGCATAATATAGCACATTGTCTTTTTGCAAATGCTCCATACGCCAAAAGATGGAAACAACAAAAAACGAGGTAAATAGAAATAGTGTTACTAAAAGTTTCAAGTTATAATAGAAATTAGTACAATGGGAACCAGGATTTGATGAGACAAGCTTATAATCATATTATTTTTCGAAAGTTAATAGCTATTTTCGCCACTACAAATTATAGAAATGCACATAGTAGCCCCTTCTCTCCTATCAGCCAATATGCTTCATTTATCGGCAGAAATCGAAATGCTTAATGAGAGTAAGGCAAAATGGCTGCACTTTGATGTAATGGATGGTGTTTTTGTACCCAATATTTCTTTTGGGTTTCCTATTTTAAAGGCTATACGTCCACTTACCAGTAAAATAATTGATGTACACTTGATGATTCATCAATATGACTCTTTTATTACCGAATTTAAAAATGCAGGTGCCGATCAACTGACTGTACATTTTGAAAACTCGATCCACCTGCATAGAACCATTCAATTAATCAAGGCAACCGGAATGAAAGCAGGAGTAGCCATTAATCCTCATACCCCGGTGGATTCTTTATCAGACATTATTGGCGATATTGATTTGGTGATATTGATGAGCGTAAATCCTGGGTATGGAGGGCAAAAATTTATTGAAAATACCTATGCGAAAATTTCGGAATTGAAGGCATTAATAACTTTAAAATCGAGCCATGCACGGATTGAAGTAGATGGCGGAGTCGACTTAAGTAATTACAAAAAAATTATTAACGCCGGGGCCGATGCAATCGTTGCAGGTAATGCAGTTTTTTCTTCAGCTACCCCTCTTGATACCATTCATCAATTATCACAACTATAATATCTAAAAAAACATTTATGAAAAAACAGTCACTTCTCTTCGCATTTTTATTCTTGGCTCTTGCTAGTTTTGCTCAAGATAAATTTATTCAAGTTACCACGGTAGAATCAATCATTCCGGGTGGTTTAGGTCGTTCGAAAATGATCATTACTAAAGAAGATGGGACACAAACGGAATCAGACTTGGAGAATTTGTATAGCATGGTGGGCATCAACTTTGGTAACATCAAACAGAATGACGTTGCTGTTTTAACCAAAATCAATAATCTGCTTGGTGATGGTTATGAACTAATGTATGTAAATACTGGGGTACAAAGTCCGGCCGATAATAAAGGCGGCGGAATATACATGACCAGGTATTTGCTTCGTAAAAAGAAGTAACCACTGCGGTTTCGGGAAAATTAAATAAATATAGTGGAAGACAAATTGCTTGCTTCAAGCAGTTTTGCCTGATTTATTTCTTTTACCAATTGTTTCTCAGTAAAATACTTTACCAAATTTTCGGTTGGCATATTGCCCGTTAACTTATCGGCAGCCATTGGGCAACCACCATATCCCTTCAATGCCCCATCAAAGCGAAGGCACCCATTTGAATAAGCTGCTTCCACTTTTTCGAGCCAAGTTTCAGGTGTGGTATGTAGGTGTGCTCCAATTTCTACAGCCGAAAATTCCGGGATAAGATGTTTGAAGAGGTAGCCAATATTTTCCGGATTACCGATGCCAATGGTATCACTAAGCGCAATTATTTTAATTCCGGCAGCCACCATCTGGCTTACCCAATGCGATGCCACTTCGGGTGAGTAAGCATCGCCATATGGATTACCAAAAGCCATGGAAATATAGACCACTAGTTGCTTATGGTTACGAATACATAATTCTTGAATACGATTTACGGTAATCAACGAATCAGCAATGGAAGAATGGGTATTACGTTGTTGAAAGGTTTCACTAATGGAAAAGGGAAAACCGATATAAGTAATTTCATCGTAAGCTACGGCTTCCTCTGCACCACGAAGATTGGCAACAATAGCCAACAGTTTGGTCTTGGAGGAAGATAAATCTAGATTGGATAAAACTTCCCTTGTATCAGCCATTTGAGGAATAGCCTTGGGCGATACAAAACTGCCGAAGTCAAGCGTATCGAAACCCACTTGAAGCAAGCTGTTTAAGTATTCTACCTTTTTATGGGTTGGGATAAAATGCTCCCAACCCTGCATGGCATCACGGGGGCAGTCAATAATTTTTATCATCTTTTCCATCGGTTAAAAATAACTATTTTTGAACTCACAAAATCTCTAAGATTATTATGCCCCATTATCGTCAACTTGGTAACATACCGCACAAGCGTCATACACAGTTTCGCCAACCTAATGGAAAATTGTATAGCGAACAGCTCTTTAGCACCGAAGGATTTGCTAATAATTATTCTCTGCTTTATCATTGCCATCCACCTACCGAGATAATCCGAACGGATGAAACGTATAATGCAGCTCCCACTGCTGCCATTGAAAAGCAATTAAAGCACCGAAGTTTTGAAACTTTTAAGGTAAAACCTGAGGCCGATTTCTTAAAAAGCAGGAAAACATTATTAATGAACAGCGATGTTTACCTAGGTGTAGCTGCCCCTCAAAATTCTACAAAAGATTATTTTTATAAAAATGCCGATGCTGATGAAATGCTATTTATACATGAAGGAACCGGGCAGGTAAAAACCATGTATGGCAATTTAAAATTCTCCTATGGCGATTACATTATTATTCCTAGAGGTACCATTTACCAAATAGAATTTGATACCCCCGAGAACCGCATTTTGTTTTTAGAATCGTTCTCCCCTATTCGCTATCCGAAGCGCTATTGTAGTGAATTTGGCCAATTGATGGAACACTCCCCTTTCTGCGAAAGAGATATTCGTGGACCCGAAAAACTGGAAACATTTGATGAGGAGGGCGACTTTTTAATTAATGTAAAAAAACAAGGCGTCATATATCCAATACATTACCGTAACCATCCGTTCGATGTAATTGGATGGGATGGATATGAGTATCCTTTTATTTTTTCTATACACGATTTTGAACCCATCACCGGCCGTGTGCATCAACCGCCACCAGTCCATCAAACATTTGAAACCAAAACATTTGTGGTTTGCAGTTTTGTTCCTCGATTGTATGATTATCATCCTTTGAGTATTCCTGCACCGTACCATCACAGTAATATTGACAGCGACGAAGTACTGTATTATGTAGATGGTGAATTTATGAGTCGGAAGCATGTTACTCGGGGAATGATTACACTTCATCCGGGCGGCATACCTCATGGTCCACATCCTGGGGCGGTAGAGAAAAGCATTGGTAAGTTGGAAACAAAAGAATTGGCTGTAATGGTGGATACCTTTAAACCATTGGTGCCAACCCAAGAAGCGCTTGATTGTGAAGACCCAAATTATATAATGAGTTGGGCTGAATAAAATTTAAATTATTACATGATTAAAAGTACAAACCATGAAATTTCAAAAAGTATCCCTTAATTTATCGATACTAATCTTCATTTGCTTTTTGCTCTCAGCACCCAATGCCTTTGGAGAGAGTAGACTTACCTTAACAGATTCTATAAAGTCAAAAAAGGATACCGCTAAGGTGTTTAACTGGAATGAAAACCCAAAAAATGTGGTTAAGGTGAATCTATTTTCGCTTCCGATAAAAAATATGAACCTTAACTATGAACGAGCTCTCACAAAATTTCTTTCGGTAGAAATAGGCGCCAGATATCTATTGCGAACCGACCTTAGCCGAGCATTTGGTAAGCCGGGTGTAAAACTTTCAGGCTGGTCAGTTACACCCGAGTTTCGTTTCTACCTGTCCAAAAGAGGATCACCGAAAGGATTTTATATTGGCCCTTATTTCCGATACAGAAACTATCACATCACCTACGAAACACAAATTCCTATGAGTAACGGAGCTTTAAACGGGGCTCACTTTAGAGGATATAACAATGCTTTAATGGGAGGTATTCAACTGGGAGCTCAATTTTTAATTAAGAATCGAGTCTCCATTGATTGGTGGATATTAGGATTTGGCATGGGTAGTCAGAAAGTTGGAATTGTAGCCACTTCAGATCAGCCGGTTCGCACTCAAGCAGATATTGCTGCCATGACGAATGATGTGCTTACCAATATAGAGTCATTGCCACCCATAATAAAAAGTCGGCTCAATTTTAATATTGATTTAGACAAAGTGGACCTGCACACACGTTATTTTTCTCCTACCATTCGACTACCGGGATTGTGCATTGGTTACTCTTTCTAATTCCGCTATTTTTTAGAATATCGAGGATGGAATTCAATAAGTGTGTTTCTTAAAAATTCTTTATCGAGGTGGGTGTATATCTCAGTGGTGGTAATGCTGGCATGACCGAGCATATCTTGAACAGCTCTCAGGTCGGCCCCACCTTCAATTAAATGGGTAGCAAACGAGTGGCGCAAAGTATGTGGGCTTATTGATTTATTAATGCCACAAGCTTTAACCAACTCTTTAATGATTAAAAACACCATCACCCGACTTAGCTTACCTCCACGTCGGTTTAGAAACACAATGTCTTCATTGCCTTTTTTTACATCCAGCTTATTGCGAACATTTTCAGTGTACAACAGAATACTTTTAGATGAATGCTGGCCCATGGGCACCAACCTTTCTTTATCTCCTTTGCCTATCACTTTAACAAATCCTGAATCGTGAAATACATTTGATAACTTGAGGTTAACCAATTCACTCACCCTCAAACCACAACCATAAAGCGTTTCTAATATGGCTTTATTCCGGGTCCCTTCCGGTTTGCTTAAATCAATGGTGTTTAAAATATTTTCGATCTCAATCAGCGTAAGAACATCCGGCAGCTTACGGGTAAGTTTTGGAGCATCCAAAAACTCGGTAGGGTCTAATTTCAATTGATCCTCCATCAGTAAGTACTTATAGAATGCTTTCAAACCACTGATAATTCTTGCTTGCGAATATTCGGCCAGACCCATTTCATTTATATTTTTTATAAATGATTTTAAATGCGCTGGTGTAACCTGTTGAGGGGTTACGTCTAATTTTTTTAATTCAAAAAAAGCGGTAAGCAATTTAACATCGTGCAGGTAGGCTTCAATTGAGTTTTTACTCAACGAGCGTTCTAATTGTAAATAAGATTTGAAACCAAGCAGGTAAGATTGCCACATCTTATGACAGTACTTTGCTAACAGCGGATATAACAGCGTCAATGACCAAACAGACTTGTTCGTCCGTCAAATCAACATAAACAGGCAATGAAATTTCATGGGTAAAATTTTCCATTGCCACCGGATAATCTTTTTCATCAAAGCCCAATCCTTTGTAGAAGCTCAAGGTAGCGATAGGTTTAAAATGCACATTCACAGTTACATCTTGCTCAGCTATTTCAATTATTATTTTGTTACGTTGCTGAGCGCTACAATTCTTTATTCGCAAAGGAAATACATGATAACTACTTGTTTTATCGGAAGTAAAATATATAGGATTAATAGCCCATGAACATTTTGCAAATGCTTGTGCATAGCTATCAAAAATTTGTTTTCGACGCGGTAAAATATGACTTTCATACTTTTTAAATTGTGCCAATCCTATAGCAGCAGCAATATCGGGCATATTACATTTATAGCCTGCTTCTATTATATCGTATTCCCACGCCCCTTTTTGAGTTTTTGCCAATGCATCTTTTGTTTGTCCATGAAGCGATTTAATATAAAGTTGTTTATAGATAGCAGCATTGTCAAATGGAGCTGGCATATTTAGGCAAAGCGCTCCACCTTCGGCAGTGGTCAAATTTTTAACCGCATGAAAACTAAAAGCTGTCGCATCACATAAACCGCCAGTACGTTTTCCTTTATAAATAGCACCCAATGAGTGGGCAGCATCACTCAAAATCAGAATACGTCCCAATTGTTTTTGCTCGGCCGTATGGGCGCTAAACAAACTCTTAATATCGCTTCTCCTGACGAGCTCATTTAATTCGTCATAATCACATGGCATTCCGGCAAAATCAACCGGCATAATCACTTTGGTTTGGGAAGTGATGGCTTTCTCAATGGCTGTGAGGGAGATGTTAAAATCCTCTCGATTCACATCGACCAATACTACCTTGGCACCACAATGTACCACCACATTGGCTGTGGCGCTATAGGTATAGCATGGTACAATCACCTCATCGCCTGCCTGCACACCAAACCAACGAAGCATGAGTTCCAAACCAGCCGTGGCCGAGTTGAGACATAGCACAGTTGGTATGTTTACATAGTCGCCAATTACTTTTTCCAGTGCCTTGGTTTTTGGTCCGGTTGTTATCCAGCCGCTACGAAGTGCCGCCGTAACTTCGTTAATTACATCATTATCGATAAAGGGTGGTGAAAAGGGAATCATCATAATTTCATTTAGTTACAAAAATAAAATTTGCTGTCTAAAAAGCTATTATTTCTTTACCTTAGCGTTAATCAGTTGATATAATGAACCAAACACATCCGCAAATAATTCAGGCAGTAAAAAATATTTGTTTTAAATCGGTTGCTGCCGATACGCCATTAATTTCTTCCAAAATATTAGACTCCATCAACGCCGTTGACTTAGCTGTAGAACTGGAAAATGAATTTAGCATCACCATACCTTTTGTGGATATAAACGAACAAAATTTTGAAACCGTTGAAAGGATAGGTCATTACATTGATATTAAATTAGCTTCTAAAAAATAAAAACGCATAAACAAGTTGCTCAAATCGAATTCGCTTGTTGTTGTTTTGTTACGAATAGCTGCATTGTTGCTGGCTTGCCTACTGAGCTACAGTATTATTCATTTTTATAAAAGTAAAACGCAGTCTCCCAATTCTGTAGCCATCGAAATAGATACTACAAGCCATAAAAAAATATATGGTAATTTTAATCAAGGCACTCATGTAGTTCAAGAATTATTCAATGCTTTGAATACCGGCAACAAAATTGTTCTAATGGGTTCTTCAGAATTAGGACAACCTAATCTCAAAAGTATTCCCTACAATTTTTTTAACGATAGCTTACATCAACCCTTAATAGCATTTGGTCATGCCGGTCATCAAACCTTTGCCATTTTTTGTGAGCTGGCAGCAATGAATCATACCTTAGAAAAATCAAAGGTCGTCATTATTATTTCACCCAGTTGGTTTTTAGGCGAATCAGGCAATGGACTATCACTCTCCTCATTTTTTGAATTTGTAACTCCACAAATGCAGAATACACTTTATAACGATAAAAATATACCTAATGAATTTAAAGATTATATTGCTAAATATGTTACGCACCATTTTACCGAAATTGATGAGCCTACTGCATTGCTCACCCTTTGGCATCTACGTTATCTAAAAAAGAAAACACTACTAAATAAATGGCGAAATATTCCTCTAGAATTTATTGAGAGCTTAAAATTTAATATCGAATACGTAACGAAAGATTACCAATGGCCTAAATCAAATACCGATACTTCCATATCAAATGCCAATAGGACCATTATAAACTGGGAGCCGTTAATGAAAGAGGGTATTTCAGCTGAAGCGTCACGATGTTCAAATCAATTCTCAGTGTATGATGAATACTATAACCAATATTGTAAAGGCAAGTTGCCACGAAAGGCCAATGACGTCGCCTCTCCCAATATTGAAATGAACGATTTACAAATGCTGGTAAAACTATGTGATTACTATCATATGAAACCGCTTTTTGTAATTTCGCCGTTGAATGTGTATGCTTATACAGATTTAGAAAAAATTAATCCGGTTATGGCGGAAGCAGATAAAACAATTCGAAATTCAGGATTCCAATTGTTAAATCTGTGGACAACAGATAAAAACCACTACCAGAAAGGTATATTAAGTGATGTCATGCACATTGGTGAATATGGCTGGTATGTTATTGACAGCGCTATTTATAATCAATATTGCATCAGTAAATGAAACTAACTAAAACTTTTTTACTTGAAACCGCATTATATACAGCCATTATAGTGGGGTTATATTTCCTTTATTTTAATCCTAATTCCGAGCAGCAAAAACCAAAATCAAAAATCCCTTTTGTGTACCAACAATTCTAATAAGCGTTCTTATCTTGAAACGAAACTTAGAACCGGCAATTAAGCACCAAAAAAAATATCTACAAGTACTTGCTCCCATTTACCAACATAGAGTTTTTTCTCATCTTCGGAATTATTATTCTGGCCGTACACTTACTAAAACCAGTGCTTAAACGGTTTATTTCCTTTTCTCATTTGCTGTTTGGTTTCTCATGCATTTATCTCTTGCTGTTTTTCCCCCGAACTTATCAAATTTTAGGATTTGTAGCCTATAGTTACCTCATTTATTATTTATTTGGATTTAGGTTAGCCAAAATAAATCGCCTCTATCCCTTAGTTCTATTGGCTTTACCCATGCTTCTATTAAAATTCCACTTTAAAATCGACTGGCTGGGTTTTGCAGGGCTATCATATATAACGTTTCGAACAATACAAATTTTGTTAGATACCCAGCCTACAGACAGTCGAATTTCGCCGGTAAATTATTTTTCGTTTCTCACATTTACTCCTACTCTTTTAATTGGGCCTATTGACAGGTCCGACCGGTTTTTGAAGAATCTACAAGAGGGGTATCAAAATCTGAATGCAAACTTGTGCTATGAGGGTTGGCAAAATTTTTCATTAGGCATTTTACAAAAATATATTTTGGCGGAATTAGTAACCCGTTACTGGCTGCAACCAGAAGATACTGTACATGGGTTTTTCCAACATCTAAACGCAGCCTGTGCTTATACCACCTATCTCTATTTTGATTTTGCCGGTTATTCATCGCTGGCTGTTGGGGTAGGAAATATGCTTGGCATTAAAGTTCCACAAAATTTTAATTTCCCATTTCTAGCTATAAATCCTCAAGATTTTTGGAGACGTTGGCATATCACTTTAGGCGATTGGCTCCGTGACTATTTTTTCCGCCCTATTTATAAATGGTTGAGTGGATTCAAATCATTAAAGAATTACTCATTAAGTAAACAAAATGCAGCATTGTTTTGTACATTTCTGTTGATGGGATGCTGGAATGGAATATCGCCACATTATATAATTAGTGGCGCTGTATTTGGTCTTTATTCAGTAATTCATAACACCTATACTGTAGAGTGTCGTAGAAAAGACCGCGATATTGTTTTTGGTAATGCTCCTGCTTGGTTAGTAAAATCAATTTCGACAGCAGTTATGTTGATAGGAGTTATTTTTGCTATTTATATTTTCAGTGGCCGCTTAAAATTTTAAAACTCGATGAGATTCAACGTAAGCATTTGTCAATTTGAAGCATTGGAAACGGATTGTGACAAACTATGTATCTGTGCTAGTGATGGCAATTACACTTGGGCTGAATTGCAACTTCGTTCGCAGTATTTTAAACAGCAGTTTCAATCTTTACAAATTCCTGCCGGGCACCCCATTATTATTTATGGCCACAAACAAAAAGATTTTGTTGCTGCCATCACGGCATGCATGCAATTGCGTTTGCCGTATATTCCCTTAGATACAATTGTACCTTCCGAACGGATTCAAAAGATAAAAGATATTACAGGTGCGCAAGTGTTGGTGAATTTAGCAGGTAATGATTTGTATTCAGATTTTGCAGCCATTATTTCGGAAAATGAAACCAAGTATTTTAATTCAGCTAATTTTTCCAAAGCAATTTATCATCGTGCCCACGACCCAATAATCTATATTATCTTTACTTCTGGTAGTACCGGCGAACCAAAGGGAGTGCAGATTACGCAACAAGCTTTGGACAGTTATATAGACTGGATTGAAAAAGATTTTCATTTTAATGCCGCTGATGTTTTTGTTAATCAAGCACCATTTAGCTTCGATTTATCAGTGTACGAGTTGATGTCGTTTTTACATTTTGGAGCTACTCTAATATTAAATGATAATGAAACAGCATCCAATCAACTAAATTTCATTGATCGAATAAAAAAATATAAAGGTAGTATATGGGTATCTACACCATCTTTCGCTTATAAATTTTTAGGAGTAGATGAATTTGTTGCTAAAAACATTTCCTCCATGCGTACATTTCTATTCTGTGGAGAAACATTACCTGCCCGGACAGCCAAAATTTTATTAGAGAAATTTCCCAATAGCATTGTTTTTAATTCTTATGGACCCACTGAAGCCACGGTGGCAACCTCACTCGTAAGCATTACGCCATCTATTTTAGAAAAGTACAATCCGTTACCTGTGGGTTACCCGAAGTACACCAGTGAAATTATTATTGATAGAAGCGAAAATCCAGACGAAAAAGGAGGTGAAATAATAATCAGCGGCGAACACGTCTCCATTGGTTACTTTAAAATGGAAGAATTGAACAAAGAAAAATTTATTACTCTAAATAATCAACGTGCCTTCCGTACAGGCGATTATGGATACTTTGAAGAAGAGCTGCTTTTTTATAATGGGCGAAAAGATGAACAGGTAAAACTTCATGGTTTTAGAATTGAACTAGGTGATATAAATGCTCAACTTTTGAAAACAGAATTGATAACAGAAGCAGCCACAGTACCTCTGCGTAGAGGTAGTGAAGTAAAAAAGATTATCAGCTTTGTGATTGCCAAAACAGTTATGTCCAGGAGCACTTTGATACTAAAATTAATGCAGCATCTTGAATCTAGTTTACCGCTTTATATGATCCCTTCCGAAATTATCATACTGGAGAAATTTCCTTACAGTAGTAATCATAAAATAGATAAAGCAAAGTTAATTGATATCTACATGCAGGGGCAGTAGGACTACTATTACGTTATTAAAAAATCGTTAAACTCTTTGGCAATAATTTCTCGATCAAACTTTTGCTTTACAAACAATCGACCATTCTCCACCATCGAAGTTTGCAAATTTCTATTTGATTTTAAAGTTGAAATCTTCTCAGCTAATTGAACGTAGTTTTCAGGCTCAAAATGTAGCACACATTTGCCTTCCTCTAAAAAAATCTCTTTAGCCTCCCCATCTACACCCATTATCACGGGGCATCCGAGAGCCAGTGGTTCAAATATTTTAGAAGGTATTGCCCCTAAAAATATATCTAACTTTTTTAATGGTACTACATAGGCATTGCATGCTGCAATAATACTAGGTATTTCACTTTTAGGTGTATTGGGCAGGAACAAAACATTGGACAGATTCAACTCACTCTCCAACTGCTTTAACTTTTCCTTTTCCGGACCATCACCCACTAAAACGAACTGCACATTTGGTAAAATATTAGCCGCCCGTAATATTACATCCAATCCTTGTGCATGGCCAATTACTCCTGCATATAATACAATAAACTGATCGAAAGCTAGATTGTTCGAAACCCTAAAGTTTGATGCAGAAACAGGAATGTATTGTCCAAAATCAAATCCATTTCGTAACCAAAATATTCTCTTATCCGGAAAACGAGAAGCTATGCTTCTACAAATTCCATTTGTTTGACCACTAATCAAGTCAGAATTTCTATAACACCAATGTTCTAACCAAGTAGCTGCAGATAACATTTTTTTATTGGTGACAATGCCTAACTTTTCGGCACTCTCTGGCCATAAGTCCGAAACATTAAAACACAATTGGCTACCCATAATCCACTTTAACCAAACAGATGTGAGACCCAAAAAAAGTGGTGGCGATTCACAAATTATCAAATCATATTTCTTCAACTTAAAAATACCTGCCAGAAAAGAGGTAAATACAAATGAGAAATAATTGAGTAATCTAGACACTATTTCTTTACTATTCTTCACATATATCCAGGTTCGGTGAACCGCTATATCTTCCACTGTTTCCTTACAATAAAACTTATTCTGATATCCTTCGAATATTCTCATCTTAGGATAGTTCGGCATGGCAGTTAGCACTTCAACCTCATTGTCGAGTTTTACTAAATATTTTGCCAGGCTGCTCAAACGATTCTGAGGAGCACCAGTTTCCGGTGGATAATATTGTGTGAGAATTAATATTTTCATTTTAGCAACTCGGCCACTATTTGCTCTCCGGCATTGGCCTGACCGTATAGGTTAATTTCAAAATTATTTTTCCGTTGCATCATCAACTCATAAGCCGCCAATATTTTATTTTCATCAGCCCCTGTAATGATGTTGAATCCATTTTCCACCAATTCAACCCACTCTGTTTGTTCACGAAGTGTAACACAATTCTTTTTAAAGAAAAATGCTTCCTTTTGAAGGCCACCACTATCAGTCATTACTAAACTGCAATTTTTTAAAAGTTCAATCATATCAAAATATCCCACAGGGTCGATCAATTGAAAATTGATTTTCAATCCATGTTGTTCAATAATTTTACGTGTACGAGGGTGGATAGGCAAAATAATCGAATGCGACTCGGCTATTTTATTGAGTGCCGACAATATACTTTTTAAATTATCTATATGATCGGTGTTTTCGGCCCTGTGCAAAGTACATAGTACAAAATTTTGCAAATGATATTTTTTCAATACATTGCTCTTTTGGACAGATGACTTGGCATAAAAGAGAGCTGCGTCATACATGACATCGCCTGACTTAACAATTTTGCAATCAATATTTCGATAACCCTCATTCGTTAGATTATTAATAGCAGTATCAGTAGGGCAAAAGAGAATATTCGAAATTCGATCAGTCAGTATTCGGTTTACCTCTTCGGGCATTCGCATATTAAAACTTCGCAAACCAGCTTCCACATGTGCTACCTGAATATGGATTTTTGTAGCGGCTAAGGCGCCTGCAAGGGTAGAATTGGTATCGCCATATACGAGTACATAATCCGGCTTTTCTTTCATACAAATCTTCTCAATACCTTCCAACATTTGTCCGGTCATGGCTCCATGGCTGAGTCCATTGATATTTAAATTATAGTCAGGTTTAGGAATTTGCATTTCTTCAAAAAATATATCGCTCATATTCTTGTCGAAATGTTGGCCAGTATGTACAATTATTTCTTGCATGGCTTTTTTAGCCAAAATAGCCCTGCTCACCACCGCTGCCTTTACAAACTGAGGCCTAGCTCCGACTACCGTCAATATCTTTTGCATTTTTTAAAATTTCTTTACTTGCTGTTATATGGTCAATAAATTCAAAGTTTTGATTTTTTAAGTATTCGATTAGCCAGATGTACCATTGCATCCACGTATAGAAACTCTTAGAAAAGTATCTATCATGAAATAGAATCGACATGAAATTTAAACGAGAATCCAATGCCTTGTCAATCATTTTCATTGTATACTCCTTAGCTTCGTGAAGGTTTCTACTTTGATAACGTCTTTCTCCTTCAATAGCCCATCCATCCATCAATTGTAATGGAAATTCGAGTAGCCCTCCTTGTAGATATGGATTGCTGTAACCCGACTCTGTAGCGTCATAACAATATCCAGCTTGGTCTACGTAACGTAGGGTATTTTCGGTTTTACGTAAGTAATGCATCCTAATTCCAAACTCTTTTTGTCCAGAAAGCTCTTGAAATATATTATACTCCATTTTCACCCCAAGTGCGGTTTCGTAGTTGATACCATGCACTCCTGCCTCAAAATTATTATGCACGATACGTTGAATAATAGCAGCGCTTTGGTGAAGCGCATAAGAAAGACCAACCCCATTATTTACACCTACAAAAAAAGTACTTTTAATGCCTAGACTTGAATGAAAGGCAATTATCTCATCTACACGGTTCCATTTATTATAATAAAAATCAGCTACTCGGTGAACATACTCAGTTGTTGTGATCATACCTTTGATCCATTCTAAGTTCGACCGTACAAAGTATTTAGGTAGAACCAAATCCTTCAAAAGATGTTCCCAGACCGTTATATGATCTACATCGTGTGATAATATTACTTTCATTCTGTCAATTTAAAATCTGTCGCGTATAATAAATTTAAGACCAAGTTCAATTGCCAGCCAAGCTTTGTTAGCTGTGAAATAAACAGTCGGTTCGCCACCAAATCCCCTAAAGTATTTTTCCACTTGGGGAATCATGGAACCTTCAAAATCGAATATCTTTAGTTCCCTTCTTGCTGCTTCTTGCATGGCTGCCCAAACTGCTGCTGGCCCGGCTCCACTATGTTTATCTTCATGATCATAACCGCCAAGTAGGTAATAAGCTGTTTTGTTATCATGTACACAAAATGATCCTGCTATTGGTTTTCCATTGCGATAGGAAACAAAGCAAAAGCTATTATTGCCATTAGCAAAATCGAATAATATTTTTCTAATGAGTTCAGCATCATACCTTTCTGATTTGCGGCTCATAGTTTTGTGAATTAAGAGTTGCATCTCCTTATAGTCGAAACATTGACTAGTTGTGATTCCATCTTTCAATGCCTTCTTTATTTCACTTCGTCGATCCGGCAAAAAATTATTCCACAGTAAGGTGGTATTACTAAGGTCTGCTTGGTAGGTATAG
>DAIMNW010000019.1:0-20610 GCA_036719905.1 Chitinophagales bacterium | reverse complement strand
ACTGTATTCATGCCATGCATCATCACCTGATATTGCATCATATAATCGCCCGGCTTAAGCGAATAGGTTTGATCAATATAGGCTCCGCCTTCGGCCTGCAGCCGGAAGGTCACCGACTCAGCTGATTTTTGTTGAACGGTATAAAACAGGTTCTCGGTATTGATTAATAAATTGTCCTTGGTTAAGAACTCGAATCCAAAGCGATTTTTATCACCATCCACTAAGAGGAGAGGTTTGTGATCAAAAGTTTTATACTTAATAAGCTCCACAGTTTTGGGAATGCCCCCCTTGGTATCAAAGTTGATTTTTACCAAATCATTTTGAAGGGTCACCGGCTGACTAGTGCCTAAGGCTGCTGCAGCAAAGCCACCCAAAGTAGCTTTCCGTAGTGAGTCTTTTATTAAAGATAAGGCGGTATCGTTGGTTGGGGCACCGTACAAAATAGTGGTGGCACTGGGGGCCAATTTAGCTTTTGCAATGCTATCTTCTACAAACTTCTGCCGAGCCAACTGTGCAGGGGTGGGTTGGGTGTACCACATATAACCAAACAATAAGGCTCCAATGAGTACAAATCCAATTAGCGTATTCCTATCCATTTAATTTTTTAATTAAGAGGTGCAAAGATGTAAAGCAATGTGTGATATTTCTTAAATATTTTTTGGCCTCCTGTGGGTATAAACATGAGTAGGGTCATATACTGTTATGAGCATAATCCTACATTATGCCTCTCAATTGAGCCACTTTTGAGGTACCAACTAAACTACCTACTCCCATGAGAATAAATAACCCCGTATTTCTGTTACTCCTGAGCCTTGGCATTGCTTTCTCCGCTTGCAAAAAGAACAGCATGAGCTCTACCCTACGAGTGCTTGTAAGCCCGAGTGGGCAGCATCAGAGCATATCGGCCAATTTAAACCCACAAACCGGCTACTTTAACTTTAACCCACAGCAACTGATGGCCGATGGTGGCAACCCCTTCCAATCTTATAAATGGTCGATAGTGCAAGGCTCCGGTGCGCCGGTAAGTCTTAGCCTTTCGCAATATGGTGTAGTGAACTGGAATGGCGGCAATAGTGCCGGTACCCTTACGCCAGGCACTCACACGTTCAAAGTGGAAGTGAGCGATGGCAGCAGCACCAAAACGGGCGACATTGATTTCATTGTAACCAACGATCAATACAATCCCTTAGCGCTTTTTCAGCAGCTAGGCACTCCTTTTACCTTGGTAGAAGCCGCTTCCGGAAAATCATACGGCGCCTCGTTATATGCATTAGGGGGTACCCCACCCTATCGCTGGCAGTTGGATTCATCGTATCCCGGTTCGGCGGACTTAAGTGCAGCAGGACTGGTATTGGATGCTGATGCCGGTATTGTACGCAGTGCAAAGTGCAATACGAGTGCCTCGGGCAAAACCATCAAATTTAAAGTAGTGCTTACCGATAGCAAAGGCGATATTGCCGGTGGTGCCTCTACTTATACTATTCAAGTAAAATAAGTCGGGTGGATTTAGGCTTGGATGAAAAATGCCTGCTTTGGATAAAGCAGGCATTTTTTTTTGCTACTAAAATCCTGCTGTTCAGATTATGTGCAAAACTTAGTGCCAATTGTTAAGTATTAAAATGGGCGCAAGGTTAGGTTTGCATGTATCAATTATTCCCCTTTCACCTAAATCATTCACCTATCTTGAACGAAACTACCATCCACCTCGACGGAATTAATCCGGTTGACTTTTTTGGCATTAACAACAGCAAATTAGAAATTCTTAAACGCAGTTTTCCAGAAGTAAAAATAAACGCCCGTGGCAGTGCCATTAAGCTGTTGGGCAATCAGAAAGATCGTGACTTGCTGGAAGATAAAATTTATAAACTGATACAAATGATTGAACGCTATGGTAAGGTGAGCGATACCTCGGTAGAGAATTTGTTAAGCAGCTATGAAACTGCTGAGACCGAAACGGCCAAGGGTAGCGACGATGATGTGATAGTGTATGGTGCCAATGGCACGGCGGTAAAAAGCAGAACTGAAAATCAGAAGCTGATGGTGGCTGCGGCCGATAAAAATGACATTGTGTTTGCCATAGGGCCGGCCGGTACCGGTAAAACTTATACAGCCGTAGCGCTGGCGGTGAGAGCGCTGAAGAATAAATGGGTTAAAAAAATAATTCTTACCCGTCCGGCAGTGGAGGCCGGCGAAAACCTGGGCTTTTTGCCGGGTGATTTGAAAGAAAAAATTGATCCGTACTTGCGCCCATTATATGATGCCCTGGACGATATGATACCGATGGACAAGTTGGCTTACTATATGACCAACCGGGTAATTGAGATAGCCCCCTTGGCTTATATGAGAGGGCGAACTTTGGATAATGCTTTTATTATACTGGATGAAGCACAAAACACCACCGATTTGCAATTGAAAATGTTGCTAACCCGTATAGGCCCCAATGCTAAGGCCATCATAACCGGCGATATGAGCCAAATAGACCTGGGCCGTGGGCAGCGCAGTGGATTGTATAAAGCCACTGATATTTTAAAAAATGTGGAAGGCATTTCCATAATCCGACTGAATGAAAGTGATGTGGTGCGTCATCGATTGGTGAAACAAATTATTAAAGCGTATGATAAGAGTGATGTGGATGAAAATGGTAGTACCGAAACTAACCGATAAAGATTTTTGCATTTGTAATTTGGTTTAATTCTGAAAAGGCACCCTTAGCGATAAGGGTGCTTTTTTCATTTTAGCTAGTTGGTGAGTATTGAAATTGCGATGATGATTTAGCCGACATCTTTCTATTTACATGCGCCACTTTTAGCCACAAGGCTTTACCTTTAGAGCATGTGGAAATTTCTGCAGGCCCTTATTGAAACCAATATTTATCTCAGCTTAGGAGCGGCTATGCTGCTGGTGGCTGCACAGGTGGCGCTTGGTTTTGCACCGCATTGGCACCCTTATATAGCTTTTGTTTTTTTTGCCACCCTAGCCGAGTACAATTTGCACCGCCTGGTAACACTATGGACAAACAAGGAAGCTGCTGCAGCGGAGAAATTTAATTGGGTAAAAACACATTTGCCACTTTTTTATACCACGAGTTTTTTATCTATAGCAGGACTGGGCATAAGTATGTTTTTGATCCCTATTCAGCTATTGATTAGTTTAAGCCCTATGGTTTTGCTTACGGCGCTTTACACTTTGCCCATATTAAAATGGAAAGGGCAAGTGTGGCGCTTACGCGATGTGCCTTATGCAAAAATGTTTTTGATAGCCGTGGTGTGGGCCATGGTAACGGTGTATCCGGTGTCTATGGAAAATGGCCTGCGCCTGTACCACCCTGAGGTGCTGCTGCTGCTGGCGGAGCGCTTGCTGTTTGTGCTGGCTATTACCCTACCCTTTGATGTACGCGATATGGCGGCAGATAAACGGGCCGGCACTAAAACTTTACCGTCGCTGCTTTCGCAAGCGATGACTTATAGGCTAGCCTCAGTTTTCATTTTGCTTAGTGGAATTTTAGCTATTATTCATTATGCTGAGCTGCCTAGCTATGGGGTGCTGTTGGCTACGCTGGTATCGTTAGGTATTGCAGGATTGTTGCTGGTTAACCAAAAAATCAGACAGCTACCATATTATTACTACGGCCTGCTTGATGGTACACTTTTGCTTCAGGGAGTATTGGTATGGGTTGGGTATTTTATACTAAAGGGAGGATGAAGGTATGGCGGAAATATTTTGTACTACCGATATATTATGCCTAAAGGCACAAATGGTATGGCGTAAATATTTTGAGCTACGGAAATGTTGTGCCCAAGGGCACCGGGGGTATGGCGGAAATATTTTGTGCTACCGATATGTTGTGCTTAAGGGCACTTTAGAATTATTCTTTTATTTTTGATCTACCAATATAAAGTGCTTACAGGACTTGGAAGAAACGATAAATGTTTTATTAAAAGTTTACAACAAAGAGATTACATCCATCCCGTTAGGGATTGAATATTGGTAGGATTAAACATGCAACAACACCAAAAGTCCCGTGGGGACGATATACTATGGCAAATACCTTTTCTCAAATTCATTTGCATTTTGTTTTTGCAGTAAAATATCGAACCGGATTGATTCAAGCTACTTGGAAAGATGAACTTTACAAATACATTACAGGGATTGTGCAAACGCATCAACATAAATTAATTGCCATTAACGGAATGCCTGACCATGTTAATATTTTTGTTGGTATGCGACCAACACAATCTGTTTCGGAATTATTGCAAGACATAAAAGGAAGTTCATCAAAATGGATTAATGAGCGGAAATTGGTGAAAGGAAAATTTGAATGGCAAGAAGGTTACGGAGCTTTTTCTTACAGTAAATCGCAAGTAAAAGATGTTGTGGCATACATTGCCAATCAAGAACTACATCATCAAAAGAAATCGTTTAGAGAAGAATATGTTGAGTTTCTTCAAAAGTTTGAAATTGATTTTGATGAGAAATATATTTTCAAGGAAGCGGTTTAAATATTTCGTCCCTATGGAACTTAGAGACTGCTCTCCTATTCTAAGCTACCAATATTAAGTCCTTACAGGACTTTAGAATTATTCTTTTATTTTTATTCTACCAATATATAGTCCTTACTGGACTTATGAATTGTTCTTTTATTTTTGTTCTACCAATATTGATTCCTTACAGGACTGATAAATGAGGCATGAAGAAATTGTGCAGCTGGTAATTATGGCTATTTTATAACACTATTTTAGAGACGATATTCTTATTATTTTGGCTTATGTCGAAACTGTTTGGATTATTTGCCGATGCTATTAATTCCGGCAGAACGGTGTTTGACGGCACCCATACCTTATCGCTAGCGCTGATAGCCGGTGTAGTGGTACTTGTAATAAAATTTATTAAAATGAAAGATTAAATATGCAAATGGAAAGCAAGCCCCTTCTAAAACGAATATTAATAGTAAGCACTGTATTTACCTTACTAGCGCTTGGTAATGCCCTACGCCTGAAAGGAATGGAAACTGTACGAGCGATAGAGGTAGTGAGCCTGATGACACTAGGATTTGGATTAGGGGCCTTGGCGGTATGCCTGATTCTATATTTGAAGGGCGAAAAATAATTTCGAATAAATGTTACTTTTAATAATCATTTTAATGAAGGCATAAACCCAAGTTGCCATGAAAATAGTACGACATTTATTGTGTGGGATTATATTATTGTTGGCGCTATTAACCGATTACTCGTGCCATGCTCCACATCAGATAATTGACCCTACGGATACTAAACACCCTCCTGTTGCTACCGACACCGATGGTGATGGAATAGCGGATAAGTTGGACATGGAACCATATACTCCAATTGGTTGCCCGGTTGATGGGCAAGGTCGTGCACTGGATAGTGATGGAGACGGGTATATTGACTGTATGGATGCAGAAGTTCATTCGCCTATTGGATACAAAGTAGATAATAAAGGAGTGGCGATAGTAGACAGGGATGGTGATGGGGTAAATGATGGTGAGGATAAATGCCCTGACGTACCCGGTTCATTAGAAAATAAGGGCTGCCCTTCGTTTGGGAGCGCCGGTAGTGGTTCGGGTGGAGGTGGGCAAGGCCATCAAGAACCTAAGGATTACTCACCTGCACCAAATCCGCCGTCTAAACCTCCACACCATTATGAAGAATTGCCCGAGGCTCCACCTCGAACAAAAGCTGAACCGGGTGATGAAGGGGAGGATAATGAATCCGGTTTTTCTTTGCCAAAATATAAGCAAAACGCTTCCATTGCTTATGCCTGCGCCAACCATGTAGCTGTGGGTCAAAAGATTGACATGAGGGTGAAGGTGGCCATGCTGAGTACGGAGAAGGAAACCTCAGAAAAATTAAAAAAGATAATGCCCAATCCTGTTACCCAAGTGGCAACGGATACCATTGTGAGAAAAACACTCACTACAACAGGCGCTGATTCATTGCGAATTGAATTGATTTATGATACCAACTATTATAAAATAGTCTGGAAAAATATGCCGGCGCAGGCGCTTATTTATTTGCCAAATGTTGAAACGGATTGGCATTGGGAAGTAACCGGTTTGCGGCCAACGGGCAATAATACTATAGGTATTGACTTTAGAGTGTACGCTAAAAATATTGGGGGCAAATGGGAACCACGTGATACTCAAGCTATGTACTTGAAGATACAGGTTGATGGTTGGCCATGGTGGTATTGGGGGGGTATTGGAGTGGTTGCCTTGCTAGTATTGGCAGGCGGATTGGTGTTTTACCTGATGCGCAAAAAAATGACCGGCGGCAGTACAAAGAGTAAGTCAATCTATTTCTCCTATGCATGGAATCAGCAGGAGCAATTGGTTGACCAATTATACGACAGCTTATTAAAAGATGGTTTTCAGGTGGTGAGAGATAAAAAAGATTTGGGCTACCGTGGCACTATTAGCGATTTTATGAGTGAGATAGGCAACGCGAATTATGTGATTATTGCCATTAGCGATAAGTATTTGAAATCGAGATTCTGCATGTTTGAATTGCTAGAAATATATAGAAACAGCGGCATGGATAAGGCTAAGTTTGTTGAACGGATATTTCCAATTCGGGTAGAAAACATTAACCTGAGTGATACCGATGTGGTGAATGGGTATGTGAATTATTGGGAAACGGAAGAGGCCCGATGGGATAAAAACATGAAGGATAACAGCGACAATGTAACGCCTGAACAAACCAAACAATATCAGGTGGTGAAAAGGCTGGTGAATGAGCTGACTGCGTTGTTACAAATTTTATCTGACATTAATGCCTTGAACCTAGACCAATTGCAGAAAGACGATTTTAAAGAAGTGAAAGCAGCCCTGAGAAAGGAGCTTGAAAAAAATACTTTACTGGGTGAATTGGTAATGGCAGCTCACAAATAATACTAGTTCGTGTTTAACTTACGTACGCTTGCTTATCCGCCGGTGGCTTATTCTAAATTAAAATTTGAAAACTTTTAAGGCAATGAACGGTGAGTAACTGCTGAACTTTTTATAATAAATCAGGAAGTGGAACTCCAAGGCAAAACACTTAAAAAATTTAAATTACTTAACTAAAACACACTTTTTTAGTGGTATTATTTCTTCAAAAATTTGCGAAGCCTTCTTTATAAATTGACGGAGAGGTTGTACTTTCGTTAACATTCAATTTGAAAAACCCATGTCAAGAATTTTTGTTTTAACTTTTTTATTTCTGTATGGCCATTTGTCGTTTGGTTCATTGCCTACTAATCAGAAAATTGATTCATTAAAAGACCTGCTGAGCAAGACAGCCGGCAGGAAACAAACAGCAGGCCAAGCAAATATTTTATACACTCTAGGGGCACACTATAAGACTTCGTTATCTGATTCGGCCATTAGCTGTTATAAAGCAGGAATCGAAATAGCCCAAAATATTCATGATGATACCTTAATGGCAAATGGCCAAATTGAATTAGGTTATATCTACTATCTGGTTGGCAACTACAATGCATCTATCGACAATCTATTTAAGGCATTAAAAGTGTTTGAAGATAAAGGCCTTAAAAAAAATACTGTACGCTGCATGCAATATATAGGGTTGGCGTACTCTGAATTAGGCATGTATGAAAAGGCCATGGTATTTTCTAAACAATCTTATGATTTGTCGATGGAAATAGGCGACAAATATTCGGCCGCTACCGCCGAAACCATGATTGGATCCATCTATTATAACCAATTAAACTACGATCAAGCACTTATCTATTTCGAAAAGTGCTTGCAGATTATGGAAGAGCTGAGAAACAAGCAGGGCATATCGGATGCCATTAATAATGTATCGCTCATTTACTCTCAAAAGAAAGAATACACAAAAGCCTTACAGTATCAATTTCGCTCCCTTGCCCTTGCCAGAGAGTTGAACGACAAGAAAGGCGTATCGGCTAATTACTATAACATTGGTGTAATATACCATGATAAGAAAGAGTATGCTACTGCCTTAAAATATATTGATTCATGTATTTACATGTCGATGGCGGCCAACGAAAAAAATAATCTGAAAAATTGCTACGAAACGAAGGCTGATATCTATGCCAAACAGAACCTGTTTGAACCAGCTTTTGAAAACCTCATGCTTTTTTCCAGGATGAAGGATACGTTGATGAATGAAGACAACCGAAAACAATTTGCAGAGATGAGCACCAAATATGAAACTGAAAGAAAAGATGATGAAATAAAAATCTTGAATAAAGACAAAGAATTACAGGAGCAAAAATTGAAGCAGCAGGAAACTATTAGGAATGCCATCATTGCAGGGTTGCTTATGCTTATTCTTTTATTTTTTGTGGTGTATAACCAATATTTGCACAAACAGAAAGCTAACGCTGCCCTATCCAAAACCTTAAAAGAATTAAAACAAACTCAGGCCCAATTGGTTCAGAGTGAAAAGATGGCTTCCTTAGGCCAATTGACTGCCGGTGTGGCCCATGAAATCAACAATCCGATAAACTTTGTCTCAGGCAATATTAAGCCGCTTCAGCGAAACATAGATGATATTAGAGCCGTGTTAAAAGCTTATGAAGCACGAATAAGCGCTAATCATTTAGAAGACCAATTTAAAGATGTACTAGAGCTGATTAAGAAGGTTGATTTAAACTATGCTTTGGATGAATGCAATTCGCTTCTGTTGGGCATTGAAGGGGGCGCCAACAGAACTATAGATATTGTGAGAAGTCTTCACGATTTTGCTAAACATGACCATGGTTTTAAAACAGCAGCCAATATTAATTCAAATCTGGATGCTACTTTACAGTTGGTTTCCAACTTTTTGGAAGAGCGCAACATTCAAGTTGTGAAGCACTATGGTAGCCTTCCTCAAGTAAAGTGTCATGTTGGCGAAGTGAATCAAGTGTTCATGAATATTATTTCCAATGCTATAGATGCCATAGGGAAAAACGGGACCATTACCGTAAGCACGAAGCAAGTAGAAAACTGTGTGAAAATTTCGTTTGCTGATACCGGCAAAGGAATGAGCCGCGAAGTGTTGAAGAAAGCTTTCGATCCATTTTTCACCACTAAAGATGTGGGAAAAGGCGTTGGACTCGGCCTTTCGAGTAGTTTTGGTATTATAGAAAGGCACAATGGAAAGTTAGAAGCTTTCAGTACTCTTGGACACGGGGCTGAATTTGTGATAACGCTTCCTGTTGCTTAATATGTCGTTATTGAAGAATTGGTGTCCTTAGCAATTTCATTTAGATCTCCCTTTTATTGTTTATTCTACTGCTTAATTTGCTTTTATTTGCAGTAGCAGATTATTTTATTGTCGCCTACTATTAAACCACGAATTATTTTGCATCAAAAAAAACATATCGCCATACTGGGAAGTACAGGTAGTATTGGAACTCAAGCTATTGAAGTGATTTCAGCACATCCCGAACTTTTTGAAACAGAAGTTATCACGGCCAATTCCAATGCTACTTTATTGATTGAGCAGGCCATTCGTCTAGAACCCAATGTGGTGGTAATAGTTGATGAATCGAAATATAAATTGGTGAAAGAAGCGCTTGCTCATTTACCCATAAAAGTATTCTGTGGTAAAAGTGCATTAGAGCAGGTGGTTCAGATGGACAGCATCCATATGGTATTGACTGCCATGGTAGGCTACGCAGGCCTGGCTCCCACCATTAAAGCTATTGAAGCTAAAAAACATATTGCATTAGCCAATAAAGAAACACTGGTAGTTGCAGGTGAACTCATCACCAACCTGGCAAAAGAAAACCAGACTGACATCTATCCGGTGGATTCAGAACATTCGGCCATTTTTCAATGTATGGCAGGCGAATGGCATAATAAGATTGAAAAAATTTACCTAACGGCAAGCGGCGGCCCCTTTAGAGGAATGAAATCTGATTCACTCAGTCAGGTTACTAAAGCTCAGGCTCTCAAACATCCCAACTGGAACATGGGTGCCAAAATCACCATCGACTCGGCTACATTAATGAATAAAGGTTTGGAAGTGATAGAAGCTAAATGGTTGTTCAATTTACAATCCGATCAGGTAGATGTGATAGTACATCCTCAAAGTATAGTTCATAGCATCGTGCAGTTTGAAGATGGAAGTATGAAAGCTCAGATGGGATTACCTGATATGAAATTGCCCATCCAATATGCGCTAGGTTATCCGGAACGATTGAAAAATCAATTTCCTCGATTTGACTTTTTAAACTATCCCCAACTCACTTTTTCAAAACCTGATACTGAAACTTTCCGCTGTCTTTCATTGGCCTATGAGGCTATGCGTAAGGGAGGCACTCAAGCCTGCATAATGAATGCTGCCAACGAGATAGCCGTTGAGGCCTTCTTAATGGATAAAATAAAGTTTACACAGATAGCCTTGGTAATTGAGAAGACCATGCAATCCACTTCTTTTCTATCTAATCCACAGTTGGAAGATTTTATTGCCACTGATGCCGAGGCACGTGCGGTTGCCAAATCAGTGCTTTAGATTATTACGTTCATTTTACCCTTTTATTCAACAAAAACATATTAAGTCACTTTTATGTCCATCACACGCCTATTATTTGCCACTACTAATCAGAACAAGCTATTTGAGGTTAGACAAAAATTAGGTAGCCAGTTTCAGATAGATGACCTCAGTACGTTGTCTTTCCATGGTGAATTGCCAGAGACGCATGAAACATTAACTGAAAATGCCATTGAGAAAGCACAGTATATCTACGACCACTTTGGATGTGATTGTTTTGCTGAAGACACTGGTTTAGTTATTCCGGCTCTAAATGGAGAACCAGGAGTTTACAGCGCTCGATACGCCGGCCCGGGTAAGAATTTTGAAGACAATATTCAAAAGGTGCTTGATAAAATGCAAGGCCAAACGAACCGCTCTGCTTATTTTCAAGCGGTGATAGCTTTGATTCAAAATGGGAACATTACCACATTTGAAGGAAGGTGCGACGGTGTTATTCTAGCAGAAAGAATTGGTAATGGAGGATTCGGCTACGATTCTATTTTTATGGCTAATGGTATGAATAAATCATTTGCCGAGATAGCTCTTTCTTTAAAAAATGAAATAAGCCATCGGATTAAGGCTCTAGACAAAATGATTGCCTTCCTGAAATCCAGTTCATAAACTTGTTTTCAAAAAAAAACGCCTGATAAATTTCAGGCGTTTTTTTTGATGTACTCTTTCGTAATTTATTGTATGACTACCTGCTGACTATAAATTTTATTGCCTGCAATAATCTGAACCAAATAATGTCCTGCCGCCAAGCCTCTAACAGAGATGGTCTGTTTAGAGGAAGTAATATCAGTTATCATCACTTTTTGACCTAAAGTATTTATTAGATTTAGAATTGTATGATTGGCAATAACACCTGGTGCTAATTGTACCACAAAATTATCGCTGGTTGGATTGGGATACAAATTGAAACCATTTGTTTGTACCTCATTAATTCCTGTAATATCAATAGTTACATTGTTGGTGGTGCTATCAGCACAATTACCGTTATGCAATATTTCCTTAACCGTAAACGTGCCGTTGGTCATGTAGGTATGACTCGGGTTAGGTTGAGCCGATGTATTTCCATCACCAAATTTCCATAAATAGGTAGTACCAGTTCCTGTGCCTGTTGAATTATCGGTAAAATGCACCAAGCCACCACAGCAAACAACACTGGATGAGAAAGCTGCAACCGGCTGCGGATTAACCGTCAATACCACCACATTGGATGAAGCGGTACAATTGTTTACGTCAACCACATCCACGGAATAGTTTCCGGTAGCATTGGTACTATACGTTGCCGAAGTGGCACCACCAATAGCTGTTCCGCTATTTTTCCAAACATAAGAACTTGCTGCAGGGCCTGTAACGTTGGCGGTAAATACGGTATTGCCACTGCCACAAACATCGATTGAACCAAAAGGGCCTGTGGGGGTAATATTAACCGTAAGCGCCGGATATTCAGTAACAGAAATGGTAGTTGACGTATCTGAACCACATCCGGTAGTAGAAACTTTTACAGAATAAACTCCGGTGGCATTAGCACTATAAGTAGACGCGGTGGCGCCTCCTATTGGCAAGTTATTATTTAACCACTGATAGGTATAACCTGTTCCTGCGCCAGCGGTTAACAATACGGAACCACCGTTGCAGAAAGTGAGTGCTCCTCCGGCTGTAGCAGATGCAACAGGCAATGCATTCACGGTAACTGTAATGGTGTTAGTGGTAACAGTAGGACAAGTGCCTACTGAAATATCACATGAAAAAGCGCCACTGGCGTTAACGACTAAGGTGTTGGAATTAGTACCGGTAGGCACACCACCTTGATACCACTGATAACTTGCACCTGTGGCTGAAGGAACTGAAAGGGTTACATTTCCACCTGTGCAGAAAGTTACAGCACCCGAAGCGCTCATTACCGGATTGACACCATTAACCGTGATAGTGGTTGGCGTTCTTGGACTAGTACAGAGTGTTTGAATTTGCCAATCGTAGAAGAAATAATAATAGGTCTGTGGACTTGTTGGATTTACTCCGGTTATTGAAACAGGTCCATTGGTGTAAGGGAACGAAGCCCCAGCATTATTCCGGTACAAATTAAAACCAGTTCCCCCTGGTGTAAGGCCTAATTGAAATCCGGTACCAACCGGCAAGTTCATATTGAGTGTAACTACTTGTGTGCCTGACGGAATATTTACCACTCTACTGTCAATTACAGTACCGGCATTATCTCTCAATTCAATAGTCCTGTTGCCGGTGGCTCCTGAAATTACTTTCACTGATTTCAAAATACAAGCAGTTGTACAATCGAATACCAAAAATCTATTGTTACTGGTAGTATAATTGTTTCCGGTACCAATTGTATTATCTAAAGGTCCGACATGTGTGGCTGATGATGTGTCATTACGTTCGGTGTAAAGTGTGGTAGTAGCAGAAAGTGCCCCGGTATTATAGGTTACACCCGAGCCTAGCGAAGTTCCACCCACTGCACTTGAAAACCAATTATAAAAACTTCCATTAACAGGACTCGAAACTGTCAATAATGATGAATCTCCACTACATATTGTGGAGTTGGAAGCATTTACGATTGGAGCCACCGGAGCAGCAATGGTTATGTAATTGGTTTGTGTTAATGAATCAATTCCCAAGGTATTGCTCACTACCAATTTTACAGTATACGTTCCATTGCTTGTGTAAGAATGTAATGGATTAGGTAAGGTAGAAGTGGTGCCATCTCCAAAATACCATAGCCATGAGGTAGGTTGATGAGCTGATAAATCTGAAAACTGAACATTGCTTCCACATGCCGAGGTTAAAGTACCGTTAAATGCGGCGGTAGGAGGAGCAGGTATTTGCGTACACTGCCACATAGCTGAGAAACCTGAATAAGTTAACCCTCCATCGCTGGTAAATTTCAAAGTGAGTGAATTACCACTTGCTACTATTGGATTGCCATTGTTAGGCAAGGCTGCTGCCGTGTATGTTCCAATAAGCGTACTAGCTGTAGTGGGGCCATCGTATATATAAAGAAAATCGTAGTTATACTCCAGATTGAAGGATGAAAAGGTAAGCGAAAGTCCACTAGCTCCGGTAGGAGCAATAGTCATGATAGAGGTAATATTATTTCCATAATTTGCCGAAGGGCCTCCGTCATCATATACTAAACCTGTGCATCCCGTTTGGGTTGGAAGTGTTCCATTAGTCATAGGCACACAACTGAATTGCGGATTTATTTGAATGTAATTTGGAATAATGAGTGTGTCTTTTCCGCAAGTACCTCCATCAATTTGTAAGGTAACTGTGTAACTACCGGCCGAAGAATAAGTGTGTGTAGGTGAGTAGGTGGTAGTATTTGTAGTACCATCACCAAAATCCCAAAACCATGTATTGACATTTACACCTAAGTTGACAAAGTTGACAGTTGCAGGCGCAGTACAGGTAACATTAGGCGAACCACTAAAGTTTGCCAATGCATAAGGCACATAAGCAGGCCCCACATTCACGGCATACCAAGCATCAGTAACCGCTTGTACTTCAGGAGAACAACCGCCATATAAATCCTGGGCTGACTGAATAGAGTAAAAACGAGAATCGGCATATTCGGAAGTTGGAGTTAAATAAACAGTCTGATTTCGGAAAGCTATGGCGTTGGCTTTTACAAATCCTTGGCCGGCTACACTGTATGAATTATTTAAGAAGTTGGTTGCAGTATCGCCATCTACCAGTATGGTGTACCAATGATTTTGAACACCGCTATTGGTATGCACTCCTCCATTATCAGCTGTACCTACGTACCAGTTAGGACCACCGTATGCATCCGGATCACCATAGAGCGATGGTTGCTTCATGGAGCGAAAAGGGGCTCCGCCTATATTGTCGGCAAGCAGCCAGTTCCAATTTGCATTATTAGCATGTTCAATGGTAACGCCACCTATATCACTAAAAGATTCATTTAAAGCACCGCTCTCATTGGAGTAATTCAAATTGCAAGTATGCTCGGTTAAACCATGAGTGATTTCATGGCCGGCGATATCCAATGAAGTTAGTGGAGTGTAGCTTCCGCTTCCATCGCCATAACTCATACGGGTACCATCCCAAAATGCGTTCAAATAGTTGACGTCATAATGCACATAATTCAATAAAGCAAACCCTGCATTATCAATACTGTTTCGGCCATAGGTGTTAAAATAGTAATCATAAGTAGCCTCTGCACCAAAATGTGCATCGGTTGCATACTGATCAAGATTGGCGTTCACATTGTTCCATGTAGTGGTAGCGTTGGTAAAATCGGTGTTTGTATAGTTGGTTGTTGTTTGGCAATTATAGGTTTGAATACCATTACCACGGCCAGTTTCGCGTAAGCGATAAGAACCACCAAAGCTATCCGTCATAATCGTTTTGGAACCACTATAGCCGGTTACAGCCGTAGCAGGCGTATTAGCCGTTCTGATTAAATCTTTTGTATAAATCACTTGTCCTGTACTGGCATCTACAAATTGCATAGTTCGGCTGAGCGGTTGCTGAGCATAAATGTTAAAGGCATAACACAGATGAAAAGCGTTGCCATCTTTCACCACCGTAAGAACCCCTTTTGGTAAGTAGGTAGCATTAGGGTCATTTTGCTCTATTTTCAAATGTTCCTCTTGTGAAGGCACTTGCCATTTGTAAAGATTAGCATTCACTTTTCCAAGAGCATTTTGCAAAGCCACGGGTTCAGAAATAGTTGCGTTGGCCAATGCAATATTATTGTAAATTACCCCATTCATAGTCTCCACTATGCCGGCTCTCACATGAAGTAGATACATGGATCCCTCAACAGGATACCCCATATACGTTTGTTGGTAGCGGTAATGAGTAAATCCAATTTTATCATCTGATTTTTCCAGCAAGGCAAACCCGTAATTGGTTGAGAGCTTAAAATGCTCCATCATCCAGTCGATTCCCAATGCAACCAGCAAACCTTTGCCGGGTGCAAACTGAATAAAGTCAGGTACCACAGTTTTGTCTGTAAAGCGCACTTTTACAGCTCCCTGAACAATGGCATCGGCTTGCGAACCAATTAATATTCGCTCTTCGGCAAACAATGAGGTAACCCCCGTTAACCACAGCAACGAGGCAATTAGTAGTTTTTTAAAGTTCATAATTGTTGTTTGATTAAAGAAAATGGTGAGTAGGAAATTCAAAAATTAAGAGTCATAAAAATATCAATCTTTATGACACTGCCAAGCCCAATTTTCGTAGAGTAATGTAGACATAATTGAGCCAGTAATCAGCCGGATTCTGAAGTTCCAAATCGACTGATGGGCGACTTTGGTCCGATTCTTACATCACAATATTCACCATTTTGCCCTTCACAAAAATGAATTTTTTAAGAGGGGTTCCGGCCATTATCTTTTGAACAGATTCATTTTCCAACACCGTTTTTTGAACAGCATCGGCTGCCAAATCAAGCGCCAATTCAATATTTAGCTTGGCTTTGCCATTAAAAGCTATGGGGTAATTAAAACTACTTTCCACCAGATATTTTTCTTCCACCTTTGGATAGGTGGCTATAGTGATACTTTTTTCGTTACCCAATTTTCGCCACAATTCTTCGGTAGTGAAGGGAGCGAACGGACATAATGCAATCAATAGAGGTTCCAATATTTCTCGTTTTCGGCATTTCAAATTGCCCAACTCGTTTACGCAAATCATAAACTGGCTTACACAGGTATTGAGTGATAGTCTATTGATATCCTCTTCTATTTTTTTCAGGGTTTTATGAAGTACTTTAAGTTCCTCGGCGGTAGCAGCTTCCTGGGTTATGGCCCATCCGTTTTCAGTATAGAACAAGTTCCATAGTTTTTTCAAAAAGCGGCTTACCCCTTCTATGCCTTTAGTATCCCAAGGTTTGCTATCGGTAATGGGGCCCAAAAACATTTCATACATACGAAAACAATCGGCGCCGTATTGAGCTATTACATCGTCGGGGTTTACTACGTTTAACCATCTTTTTGACATTTTTTCAACTTCAACATCACATAAGAATTTTCCATCCTCTTCATATAAATAAGTAGCAACTGAAAATGTTTGGTTTTGTGTTTTGAATCTCTCAACATCCAACTCTATTCCATCTACAAAACTTACATTTGCCCTAATTGGAGATTCTACAATTTTATCACAATTATATGTAGAATAATCTTCGTTTAAGACTTCTCCGATAAATGACAAAATATTATTCGCTTCATCTGAATTTCCTGATTTAAGAACTTTCAATTTATTTGCTGAAATAAAAATGTTTTGAAAACTATAATCACTCAGTGTTACTTCACGTATATCTCGGATACCTGAAATTTCTTTATTCGTGAAGTACATTTTCTCAATTCGATAAGCCAATCTCGAACTTCCCTGTATCATCCCCTGATTCACCATCTTCTTAAAAGGTTCATCAAAAGTTATTTTGCCCAAATCGAATAAAATCTTAGTCCAAAGTCGGCTATAAAGAAGGTGACCAACTGCATGTTCGCTGCCGCCATTATAAAAATCAACTGCTCCCCAATATTTCATGGCTTCTTCGTTTACAAATGCCTTGTCTTCGTGTGGGCTCATATAGCGAAGGAAATACCACGAACTGCCGGCATAGCCGGGCATGGTGTTGGTTTCTAAATTTCGGGCTGTCCACTCCGGAATATTGGCCAATGGCCCCTGCCCTTCCGGGCCGGGAGAATACGATTGCACGTGCGGCAACAACAATGGCAATTCTTTTTCATCCAACGCTCTGGCTATTCCATTTTCATAATAAATGGGAAACGGTTCGCCCCAATAACGTTGGCGGCTAAATCCTGCATCACGAAGTTTGTAATTGACTTTCTTGGTGCCAATATTTTTATCTTCAATGGCATTTAAAATAGTGGGCAACGCATCGGTATAATTTTTTCCATTCAGCAAATCGCTGTTGCACAATACAGCATCTTTGTCTTCGTATGCTTTTTCTGAAATATCTTTTCCGTCAAAAATATTGGGAATGGCTAAGCCGAAATATTTAGCAAAAGCATAATCACGGCTATCGCCGCAAGGCACTGCCATGATGGCGCCCGTGCCGTATCCAGCCAAAACATATTCGCTAATCCAAATGGGCAATTTTTCGCCGGTAAACGGATGCAATGCAAAGGCTCCGGTAAAAGCTCCGCTTATTTTCTTTTCGGCCATACGCTCCACTTCACTGCGGCTTTTTACCCACTGCACGTATTTTTCTACCTCAGCTTTCTGCACGGTGGTAGTTATTTTATTTACCAATTCATGTTCGGGAGCCAGCACCATAAACGAGCATCCAAAAATGGTATCGGGTCTGGTGGTAAATACTTCAATTGATGAGTCTGCATTCTCAACTTTGAATTGAATAGCCGCTCCTTCTGAGCGACCAATCCAATTCTTCTGTTGTTCCTTCATCGCATCACTCCAATCCAATTTTTCTAAACCTTCCAACAGCCTATCGGCATAAGCAGTTATGCGTAAAAACCATTGCCGCATTTTCTTTTTAACCACAGGGTGGCCTCCACGTTCGCTCACACCGTTTACCACTTCATCATTGGCCAGCACGGTTCCTAAGGCTTCACACCAGTTCACTGTAGCATCGGCTAAATAAGCTAATCGAAAATTCATCAACACATCAGCTTGCTCTTTTTCATTCATCAATTTCCATTCGGCGGCTGTAAATATTTTTTGGCTTTGATTTTTGAGTTTTGAATTTCCCTCCTGATCAAAAATATTTATTAAGGTAGAAATAGGTTCAGCTTTGTTAGCTACTGGATTATACCACGAATTAAAAATTTGCAGAAAAATCCATTGTGTCCATTTATAATAAGTGGGGTCACTGGTTCTAAACTCACGGCTCCAATCGTAACTGAGGCCAATTTTTTTTAACTGCTCTTTGTAACGGGAAATATTTTGTTCGGTGGTTACAGCCGGATGCTGACCGGTTTCAATCGCATACTGTTCGGCTGGTAAACCAAACGCATCGAAACCCATAGGATGCAATACATTGAAGCCTTTTAATCTTTTATAACGAGCAAAAATATCGCTGGCTATATAGCCTAACGGATGTCCCACATGCAAGCCTGCACCGCTCGGGTATGGGAACATTTCCAGTACATAATATTTTGGTTGGGTGCCACCATTTGCCACTTGATACACCTTATCATTCTCCCACTGTTGAAGCCACTTTTTCTCAATCTCTGAAAAATTAAATTCCATTCCCTGATATTGTTTTTTTTTACAAAAGTAAAGAAAGCATTTTTTTTCAAGTCATGCATGGGCATATCGCATTGGCATTAATCCCTGTGCTTTAGAAGAGTATTATTACTTTTGAGTCAAATTTTAACCTAGTTATTAAATCAAACTACCATCAGCATGGAACTTATTGCCAAACTAATCAAAACATTACCTATCCAAACAGGAGAAGGAAAAAACGGAATCTGGAAGAAACAAGATATTATAGTAGAAACCGACGGAAAATTTCCAAAGAAAGTTTGCATATCACTTTGGGGTGATAAAATTGATGAGAGCAAATTGGTCATTGGTAATCAACTTTCTATTTCCTTCGATGTAGAAAGTCGTGAATACAATGGCAAATGGTATACCGATGTAAAGGCCTGGAAATTGGAACTTGCCGGTGCCGGCAATAGTTCTGGCGCTTCATCCAAAACTGCAGCCCCCGAACCAATCGACTATCCTGCAAAAGAGGAGGATACTGATTTGCCATTTTAACCTTTCCTTCCATCTATTAATCAAATAACCCAACACATGCTGCGTATAGGCCAAATAAACAAATTAAGAGTGCTTCGTGAAACCAGTGTTGGAATGTTTCTTGGCGATGCTGAAGGCAATGATGTGTTATTGCCGCTAAAATATGTGCCCGAGGATACACGGATTGACGATTTTTTAGATGTTTTCATCTACCGCGATTCAGAAGACAGGGTAATTGCAACTACACTTACTCCTGAGATAAAGCTTAACGATTTTGGGGTGCTACGAGTAAGAGAAGTAAATGATATTGGCGCTTTTTTGGAATGGAATATTGAAAAAGATATTTTAGTGCCGTTCAATAATCAGCTAGAGCGAATGCAAGCCGGCAAACTGTATCCGGTGTATCTCTATCTGGATGAAAAAACAGAACGCATAGTGGCTTCTTCCCGATTGTATAAATTTTTAAACAACGATACCCTTACTGTAAAAGTGGGCGACGAGGTAGAAATTACATTATTTGAAGCCACCGATTTAGGGTACAAGGTGATGGTAAATAAAAGACATCAGGGTTTGCTGTACCATAACGAAATTTTTGAAGACGTATATGTTGGCATGACCACACGTGGCTATGTAAAATCAATCCGCCCCGATAATAAAATAGATCTAACCCTTCATAAACAAGGCTTTTACAATATTGATTCATTCACCGAAAAGATTTTGAACCAGTTAGAAAAAGAAAAAGGGTTTCTGCCCTTGCATGATAAAAGCAATCCTGAAGACATTATTAAAAAATTGGGCATGAGTAAAAATCAGTTTAAAAAATCGGCCGGGGTGCTCTATAAAGCCAAAAAAATTACCATTGGCGACGATGGAATTCGTCTAGCAGGCAACCAATACGGGCCATTAGCTGCGGATAAATAAGTACCCTAAAAAAGAAAGTTTCCGTTATTTTCGCCCAACTTTAAGCCATGGCACTTCAATTTGGTAAAAAATCTTCAAGCAAAGCACGTCCGTCCTATGTCTATGCTATTATAGGTGTTTCGATGGTCCTGTTCATGTTAGGCTTGTTGGGCATAGTAGTTATCAATGCCAAAAAACTAAGCGATTATTTCAAAGAAAACATTGAAATAAGTGTGATACTGATGGATAATGTGACTCCGGAGCAAGTAGCTTTTATCCAGCAAAAACTTGGGGAAAAGCCCTACATAAAAAGCATGGAGTACGTATCTAAGGACATGGCCTTACAACGATTCAGACAAAATTTTCAGGAAGATTTTATGGAAATGCTAGAGTACAATCCACTCTATGCTTCCATCAATTTTCATTTGAATAGTGAATATGCAAATGGGGATAGCATTCGACTGATTGAAAATTTTTTAATGGCTAATAA
>DAIMNW010000320.1:0-1521 GCA_036719905.1 Chitinophagales bacterium | reverse complement strand
CCGTTATTGAGATTATTTGATGTTACAATATCAGGGCAATAGTAAACAACCATTTCACCTCCAGCGCCTTTTTCATCGGCTGGCATATTGATAGTTGCCTTTTTGCAAGTCATATTGGCTATTACTTTTGTATCGTCTAGTTCGGTTATAGAAGCTTTAACTTTATCTTTTTCTTTATCAGTTCTGGTAGTACTAAACTTAATTTTATTCCCCATTACATCCATTAATGTAATTGGGTCTTCTTTTACTTTGCACACGGTAGTTGTTTTACTCATGCCCATGTCCATTACGGTTAGAGAATTCATGCCTTTGAAGGTGGTTTGCATACTGGCGCCTGCCATCATAGATTCTACCTGCGAAGCAGCCTCCCCAAGGGCCGAAGCATCCACAGTTACGGAATATTTTATTATGCCTGAACTTACTTTGGCTCCGGCATCTACGTTTGATTGAGCCATAGCCATAAAAGACATAATGGTAAGATAGACAATAGCTGACGTACGAATAATTTTGTTCATGTTGATTTTTTTGTTTGATTATTGGAAGAAATACAAATGTAAATAAAATAATTACCAAGCTAATTTATCTTTGTTTAAAAATGCGGCTATTCCTCTCTTACAATCATCAGTTGAGCGCATTTCTGCATTCATAAGTGCGGCCTGGTTCAGGGCTTCTTTTCTTGATTGCTCGTCAATCTTATTCAACAATTCTTTTGTTTTAAAGATTGACTGCCCAGAGACAGATTTACATATATTTTTAGCGAACGAATTTACATCATTGGTTAATGCCTCTTCGGCCGACAGGTAATTGACCAATCCCATTTGTTGAACCTCCTTGGCTGAGTATAAGCTACCACTGAGAAGCATTTCTCTGGTTTTCGATTCTCCAATTCTGCGAAGCAGATAAATCATTACCAATGCCGGAATAAAGCCAATTTTGACTTCTGTAAAACCAAAGTTGGCTTCGGGTACGGCAAAACTGTAATCACAAACCGTAACCAGGCCACATCCACCGGCAATAGCATGACCTTGAACGGCGGCTATGGTTACCTTTGGGCAAGTGTACACTAGTTCAAACAGTTCCATCAAGTGCTTGCTGTCTTCCAAGTTCTCGTCAAAAGTGTTTTTTTGCAATTGTTGCAGATAACCCAAATCGGCGCCAGCAGAAAAGGCTTCTCCAAGGGCATTGAGCACCACTACTTTTGTTTCTTGATTGTTAATGGCTGCTTTGAAAGCAACTTTCAGTTCACTTATTACGTCATAGTTTAAGGAATTGCGTTTTTCGGCACGATTCAAGGTAATAAACGAAATACGATCTGCGTTATTAGTTTTTAAATACTGAAATGGCATAATGAAAAATAGTTAAAGAAGGTTTGTCAATGTGATTTTGATTGTTTAGGTGAATAAGCCGGTACAAGATTTTTGTGTATCGGCTTTTTTTATGACTTCTCTTTAATTATCTGTGAAAGTAGCATGGAACCTCCCAAAAAGACTACAATCACGGAAAGTGACCAAAACGAATTAA
>DAIMNW010000158.1:0-5757 GCA_036719905.1 Chitinophagales bacterium | reverse complement strand
AACCACCGATGGCGACGACCACATGACAGCTACCAAAATAGTAGCCATCATGCTACCAAACAAAAACAAACTGCGCAAACGATTCATTTTTCAAGCCTACTGTTTTTTGACGAGTTAATTAGTGGCAGTTAGCGGCGACTACCGTATCAAGAATTGAGGCCAATTGATTATTTTGCATCGTGTTTACCATCGAACATTGACGCGATTATTGCCTGAGCAAGCCGGGAGTTACTGAGGGCATGCCGTTCGATAATGAAACTCTTGTTTTTAAAGTTAACAATAAAATGTTCTGCCTGGCATCGCTCGATTCGGTTCCATTATCTTTCAATGTAAAATGCCTACCCGATGTGGCTGAAGAATTACGGGCAGAGTACGATGCTGTGAAGCCGGGTTATCACATGAATAAACAGCATTGGAATACCGTGGTGGTAGATGGAAGCCTTCAGGTTAATCGTCTTAAAGAATTTATTGATTGGTCTTACGATCTGATTTCGGCTAAACCAAAATCAAAGAAGAAGCCAATGATTAAATAATCTACTAACTAAATTTTTCACTCTAAAAGAACATTAAACCAAATGAACATGAAAAAGTTCTTTTTAATAAGTTTAATTTTTTTCAATCTTTTGAGTCTGAATGGCTCTGCCACTATAATCACTTTTTGCTTAAAAGGAGGCGATAATCTAGATGTTTCTATTCCTGTAAGTCCGGAGTTGATAAACTATGCAGGCACCACGGCTAAGTGCCACGAGGTGAAAGATCCAAAGCCATTTACACCGGAAAATGATAAAGTGCGAACCGAAATAGTGAAGCTTCCACTTGGCGATATGCTGTTGTATTTTATCAGCAACGATGGTGGGACCTTGGATTATCTGTGCTGTACAACCAACAAAAAAAGAGTGGAGGCTAAATTGGCAGACGGGACACAAACTATTGTTACAGAAAGAGCCGTTTATACATTTAAAATTAATGACAATAAACTCACTGATTATGTAGGTAGCTCACCAATCAAACCCGAAAGCGATACCAAAAATTGGGTAAAAATGGAAGTTGATGCCACTGGAATGCAAGCCAATATCGCTCTGGGCAATTTTAAATCTGATGCAATCTATAGTGGAATAATATTATCGGACAAAGGTGAAGCGAAGTCAGAATTGTCAATAGCCACCGCCACATCATTAGCTGATGTAGGACTATTGGAAAATGGTAATTACCTCATTGCTGTGCTTGAAAACGGAAGGCAGATTGGTCAATCGGCTTTCATTATTTCACGATAACAAATATTTCCTGTTACTCGGCTGCGCCCATAGCAGCCATTACATCACCTCCTACAAACTGTGCCTTATCATAAACACCGGTAGTGAGTTTGGTGTACATTTCGCGGAAAGCCTGAACAGTTTCCTGAACATCTTTTTCGGTATGATCGGCAGTAGGAATTAAGCGGAGCAACATCTGTCCTTTTGGAATTACAGGGTAGAGAACTATCGAGCAGAAAATATTATAATTTTCGCGTAAATCGAAAATCAAATTTGCCGCCTGTACAGTGGTGCCGGTGAGATAGACCGGAGTAACACAGCTATTCGTGCTTCCCATATTCAGTCCTATTTCACGGAAACCATCTTGTAACATTTTCACATTGGCCCACAATTTGGCTTTCAGTTCTGGCTTAGTTCGAAGCAATTCCAAACGTTTCATATTGCCAACTACGATTGGCATAGGCAATGTTTTTGCAAAAATCTGCGAACGGCAGTTGTATCGAATGTAATGGATAATATCTTCTTCACCGGCCACAAAAGCGCCAATGCTTGCCATGGCTTTGGCAAAAGTGCTAACATATAAATCAATGCCTGCCTGACAGCCTTGTTCTTCACCGGTACCATAACCGGTTTTGCCCATCATACCAAATCCGTGTGCATCATCTACCATCAAACGGAAATTGTATTTCTTTTTTAAATCAACTATTTCTTTCAGTTTTCCTTGATTGCCGCTCATACCGAAAACCCCTTCGGTAATTAACAGAATTCCACCTCCGGTTTCTTCAGCCAACTTGGTAGCACGTTCCAGTTGCACTTCGCAGCTGGCAATATCATTGTGTTTAAATACAAAGCGCTTACCCATGTGCAATCGCACACCATCTAAAATACAGGCATGAGAATCGGCATCGTACACTATTATATCGTGGCGGTTTACCATACAATCAATAATGGAAACCACACCTTGATATCCATAATTCAGCAAGAAAACATCCGGCTTGCGCACAAAATCGGCCAATTGACGCTCAAAAGTTTCAATCATATTGCTATTGCCGCTCATCATTCGAGCACCCATAGGATAGGCTAAGCCCCACTCTTTAGCAGCTTCGGCATCGGTAGCTCGTACCTCCGGATGATTGGCCAAACCGAGGTAATTATTCAAACTCCAAACAATTCGTTCTTTGCCTCGAAACATCATGCGGCTGCTGATGGGCCCTTCCAACTTAGGAAAAGCAAAATAGCCGTGAGCAATTTTAGCATGTTGGCCCAATGGACCCATATTGTCTTTAAACTTTGCAAATAAATCGTTTACCATTTTTCAGTTTGATATTGAATTGTTAATGTATGCGACAAAAGTAATTGGAAGTTTTAATAATATTTAATAGAAGATATTAGCGCCTGTGTGAATTACTTGCCGTTAAAATTAGGCGTACGTTTTTCCACAAAAGCATTCATACCTTCTTTTTGGTCTTCCGATGCAAATAATAGATAGAAATTTTTTCGCTCCATGATTAATGCTTCATCCAATGATGCATTGAAAGCATTTAAAACACTTTCCTTAGCCAATCGTACAGCAACAGGAGCTTGAGCGGCTATGTCACGTGCCAGCTTAATGGCTTCATTCATATATAACTCAACCGGCACCACTTTGTTAATTAGCCCGGCCTGCAATGCCTCATCTGCCGAAATAAACTTACCTGTAAGTACCATTTCCATGGCCAAAGCCTTACCTACGGCACGGGTCAGTCTTTGGGTGCCACCGGCGCCGGGCATTACTCCAATTTTTATTTCGGGCTGACCAAACTTGGCTGTTTCGCTAGCCACTATCATATCGCAGGTCATACACAGCTCACATCCACCACCCAAGGCAAATCCGCTTACGGCTGCAATAATGGGCTTTTTGGTTTTTTTAATGCCATCCCAGGTGCTAAACTGGTCAATGTTGAGCATATCAATGGCGGTTTTGCCGGCCATCTGTTTTATATCGGCACCGGCCGCAAAGGCTCTTTCATTCCCTGTAATAATGATAACACGAACGGAATCATCATTATCCAACTCTTTAAGGGCATCGCGTAATTCGCCCATGAGTTGCAAATTGAGAGCGTTCAGCTCTTTTGGGCGGTTGAGTTGGATTAATGCAATATGTTTTTCCAGCTGCGGAGTAACAATAATAAGTTCGGGTGTTGCCATACTAATATGTAGATTATAAATGCACAAGGTAATTATGTTGCCTCAATGGTAAAAGTAGAAGGAATAAAAAAAGCCCTTACAATTTGGTTGTAAGGGCTTTGAGTGGTGTGGGGCGGGATCGAACCGCCGACACAAGGATTTTCAGTCCTTTGCTCTACCGACTGAGCTACCGCACCATTTTTTCGGTGGGCAAAAGTAAGATTATTTGATTAAAATACAAGTTGCCAATAGAATTGTGTTGAAGAATGGAGCAAATAAATCAGAAGATGAATCAAAGGTAGCCCTGAATAAAGGGTAGCGGTTTCTGAATTGTCGATTTTCTGGGCAGTGATTATTTGCTGCAAATCAGTCCTTCTTATTTATAGTTTAAACTCATATCAATAATGCCAATTGCTTTAGCACTCTCATCGCTGTCAGTACCATCTTCTTTCGGTGTATCCTGAAGAATCATAAATCGCGATTTAGTTTCATCACTCTTCAATTTTAGAATATCGATGTTCAGTTTTTGACCTACCAGCGTCACGTGCAATTGATGACCTTCCAGGGTCTGACCGCCCAACTTGCGGCTGGCCGTTTCCAGTTTGCAATTTTTTTTGCCAAATTTTTTAATCATGTTTTCTGCCAAATCTTGTGTGCCCGAAGCACCATCGAGTTCAAAAAGTAAAATAGTTAAGTCGTTTCCGGCCAGCGTCCAGTTTTTAAAGCCGGTTTCTTCTTCGTACTCGTATGAAAAATTTCTTGGGAATAAAAAGGAGGCGAAGGAGTTGTCGAACTGTTTATTTTCAGCCAGTTTAACAGTAATTACCGGTTTTGTAATGTCGTGATCAAGTTTCAAAAGTTGGCCTTCGGTAACTGTGTAAGGCTCACCGTTGATACTGAGTGTGAAGGAAGATTTTGGTTCCGATTTATCCTGTGCCAAAACGGTGAATGATAATAAGACAAGGGCGAAAAACAAAAATGGTTTCATTATTTAAGTTTATGGAGGAATTTATTTAAGGATAAAGAATTGATTCAAAAATGGTCTGTAAATTATAAGTGCAGGATGCCTACCAATCTGCTCAAGGTTGCGCAAATTAGCAACTGTAATTTTATTTTAAGACTTAATTCTATTCTAAGGAGCAAGGTAGCTACTGAGCAAACCTTGAGTTTTCAATTCCGGATAATCATTTTGACTGAAATTGCAAAAAAAGGGTCTAAACCAGTAATGATATGCAAGGTGCATAAATCAACCTTGTTCAACTTTCTTTTTTCTCATGGCATTTCCTACATTTGCCCACCTGAAGTAATCAATCTGTAGTAATGTATAATTTAAGCAAAAGAAAAAAGGTGATGGAGCAGCGCCCCATGAACATTTGGGAGCGAATGTATCTGCCTGCCATATTTGGTGGCATGGCCATTACCCTTAGCCACCTTTTCACCAAGAAAGCCACTATTTCTTACCCGGAAGTTCAACGCCCGTTTAGCCCAGTATTCCGCGGTTTGCAAGAACTAAAACGTGACGAAAAAGGCGCTGAACGATGCACCGCCTGCGGATTGTGTGCTGTAAGTTGCCCTGCCGAAGCCATTACAATGGTAGCCGCCGAGCGCTTACCCGGCGAAGAAAATTTATACCGTGAAGAAAAGTATGCCGCCACGTATGAGATTAATATGTTGCGTTGCATTTTCTGTGGATTTTGTGAAGAAGCTTGCCCTAAACAAGCCATCTACCTGGAAACGGTACCTGCCCCTGCCAGCTTTGAGCGCAAAGATTTTATTTATGGCAAGGACCGATTGCTTCAGCCACTCACCACCGAACACGAACAAATGCGTAAACAATTACAAGCTAACTAAATGCCGGCCAGTACTCTGATATTCTATCTTCTTGCTTCATTAGCCATAGCCAGTGCGCTAATGGTTATACTTGCCAAAAACCCAATTCAGAGTTGCCTCTATTTGGTGCTTACCATGTTTGCCATAGCCGGCAATTACGTTCTGTTAAACGCTCAGTTTTTGGCCATTGTTCAAATAATAGTATACGCTGGCGCCATCATGGTACTTTTCCTGTTCACTATTATGATGCTCAATTTGAACGATGAAACACAACCTATGAACAATCCATTTTTAAAATTTGCCGGAGCCATTGCCGGTGGATCGTTGTTGCTATTAATGGTGGCTGCTCTCAAAAAGTCGACCATGGTAAATGGCGAAATGCAATTGCCGTCTTCTAGTCAGGTTGGGTTAATTAAAAATCTGGGCAAGGTATTGTTTACTGATTATGTGTTACCTTTTGAAGTAATCTCTATTCTTATCCTGGTGGGTATGATAGGTGCGGTGATGT
>DAIMNW010000157.1:0-5824 GCA_036719905.1 Chitinophagales bacterium | reverse complement strand
AAATCACTAAAGAAATATCCATACATGAATCAACAGCGCCGAATGAATGTAAGCAAAGTCACTACACACGTATTGCAAGCCATGAAAGAACGTGGCGAACGAATAAGTATGCTTACGGCATATGATTATTCCTTGGCCAAAATAGTAGATGATGCCGGGGTTGATATTATTCTTGTTGGAGATTCGGCCAGTAATGTGATGGCCGGCAATTTAACCACCTTGCCTATCACACTCGATCAAATGATTTATCATGCCACATCGGTGGTTAGGGCAGTTAGCCGCTCCTTAGTTGTAGTCGATATTCCTTTTGGTTCTTACCAGGGTAATTCAAAAGAGGCACTTAACTCAGCTATTCGAATTATGAAAGAATCAGGGGGACATGCTGTGAAAATGGAGGGTGGAGTGGAAATTAAAGAATCGGTGCAACGAATATTATCGGCCGGAGTTCCTGTGATGGGGCATTTAGGACTTACTCCACAGTCTATTTTCAAATTTGGCACCTATACTGTAAGAGCTACAGAAGAAAAAGAAGCAGAAAAGTTAGTAAACGATGCACTTCTGTTGGAGGAATTGGGTTGTTTTAGTATTGTATTAGAAAAAATACCGGCAACGCTAGCTAAAAAAGTAGCCGAAGCACTAAAAATACCAGTAATAGGAATTGGAGCCGGAGGCGGTGTTGATGGACAAGTGTTAGTCTTGCATGATATGCTTGGCCTCAATAAAGGCTTTGAACCAAGATTTTTGCGCCGTTACCTCAATCTCTATGACCAAATTAAAGGGGCACTGAACCAATACGTTGACGATGTGAAAACTCATGATTTTCCGAACGAAGGTGAGCAATATTAACATGCCGCCATGCTAACATTTTTGCGGCCTGAGGTGTTTATTAATTCCTTCGTTTTTAAGCACTCAGAATTTGAATAATCCTTGTTCAAAACGTATTTTTGCCTGTAAACAAAATACAATTATTTATGCTCCTATTAAATGTCCCTGCCGATTACCTTCCAATTGTTTTACAATTTGCGCTAGCCGCAGGTTTTGTAGGCGCCACCATGTCTTTAACCCATTTATTGGGCACCAAACGATTAGGCAAAAAGCATAATGAGAACTTCGAGTGTGGATTGCCCATTGAAGGCAATGCCCGGCAACCAATAAATATTCGCTACTTTTTAACTGCCATCCTCTTTGTACTATTCGATGTGGAGATCATATTTTTCTATCCCTATGCAGTTAATTTCAGAGGACTAGGATGGGAAGGATTTGGTGCAGTATTAATTTTTGTAGCCTTCTTTGTTTGTGGTTTTTATTATATCATAAAAAAAGGAGCCTTAAAGTGGGAATAGCCTTGTGCCAATTTTTTTAACCAATTTAATCAATAAAGGATAACAACTTAGTCATGTCGAACATAAAAATAGCATCTGCCCCTCCAGGATTTGAAGCCCCTGGATTTTTTGCCACTCAACTAGATAGTGTAGTTGGATTAGCCAGAAAGAATTCCATTTGGCCACTTCCTTTTGCCACCAGTTGTTGTGGTATAGAGTTTATGGCTACCATGGCCAGTAATTACGATTTAGCTCGGTTTGGTGCCGAGCGATTGGGTTTCTCTCCACGTCAATGCGATTTGCTGATGGTGATGGGAACCATAGCAAAAAAAATGGGACCTGTACTTAGGCAAGTATATGAACAAATGGCTGAGCCCCGTTGGGTAATTGCAGTAGGAGCCTGCGCCAGTAGTGGTGGCATTTTCGACACGTACTCTGTTATGCAGGGCATTGATGAAGTAATTCCGGTTGATGTTTATGTGCCCGGTTGTCCACCAAGGCCCGAAGCCATTTTGGATGGGTTTATGAAAATCCAGTCATTAGTGGGTAGCGAAAGTGTAAGACGAAGAGATAGTGAAGAATACAAAGCCATGTTGGAGAGATATAATATGGCAGTCTAATAAAAACTAAACGTGAGATTGTTTAATTGACAATTTTTATTGCAATTCAATAATAACATTCTAACTCAATCAGAAGAAAACTAATGTCAAACGAAGAAATCTTATCGAAACTAAAAGACAATTTTGGCGAAGCCATCATTGGTAATGAGGTTCAGTACGATATAATGTCGGTAACGGTCAATACGGATCAAATTATTCCAGTACTCCATTTTTTATACAATGATACCGGCTGTCAGTTTAAGTTCTTGACTGATTTGTGTGGTATTCATTATCCAAATAATGCAGGAGCCGAACTAGGAGTGGTTTATCATCTTCACAATATGGAGCAACAGTTTCGTTTGCGATTAAAATGTTTTGTGCCGGTGGCCAATCCTGTGGTGAAAACAGCAAGCAACTTGTTCTCATCAGCCAATTGGATGGAACGTGAAACCTGGGATTTCTACGGAATAGTTTTCGAAGGGCATCCCAACCTAAAACGTATTTTGAATATGGATGAAATGACCGTATTCCCAATGAGAAAGGAGTTTCCGCTCGAAGATCCGTTTAGAAAAGATAAACAAGATAGATTTTTTGGTCGCTCTCAAAATAATGAAGCAGTTATTAATACAAACATGTAAACCAGTGATATTGGTCTGGCTTTTAAGTAGCCAATATTCACTTAAACAAAAATAGTCATGAGCAATCATATGTATCTGCAAGACGAAATGGAAGTACAAACCCAAACGCTAAATTTGGGGCCTACTCATCCTGCAACACACGGTATTTTCCAGAATATTTTAGAAATTGATGGAGAAGTGGTGAAATCTGCCGAACAGACGATTGGCTACATACACCGTGCATTTGAAAAACTGGCCGAGCGCAGACCTTACTATCAAATAACACCCATTACCGATAGATTAAACTATTGCTCATCGCCCATTAATAATATGGGATGGCATATGACGGTAGAAAAATTAGCCGGCATCAAGCTTCCTAAAAGGGTAGAATATCTTCGGGTAATAATCATGGAACTTTCACGAATTGCCGATCATTTGGTTTGTAACTCGGTAATTGGTGTCGATACAGGCGCTCTTACCGGCTTCACTTATATGTTTCAGGAACGAGAATTTATTTACGAAATATTTGAAGAAATATGTGGTAGCCGATTGACAACCAATATTGGTCGAATTGGCGGTTTGGAAAGAGATTTTACGAATGCTGCCTGGACAAAGATTGAGCAATTCATGAAAGACTTTCCAAAGAAATTTGAACAGTTTGATTCTTTGCTTACACGTAACCGAATATTTATGGAGCGTTGCCAGGGAGCAGGCCCCATCAGTGCCGAACGTGCACTTAACTATGGGTTTACCGGTCCAAATTTAAGAGCTGCCGGCGTTGATTACGATGTAAGAACCTCTGCTCCATACAGCAGCTACCAGGATTTTGAATTTGATGTTCCTGTAGGTACAAAAGGCGATACTTATGATCGGTTTTTAGTACGTCAAGAAGAAATTCGTCAATCCCTGCGCATTATCAGACAGGCCATTGATAATATGCCGCAAGAAGGCGGCTTTCATGCCGATGTTCCGCTGTTTTACCTGCCTGAAAAAGAAGATGTTTACAATAACATGGAAGCGCTGATTTATCATTTTAAAATAGTGATGGGCGAAAGCGAAATACCGGCTGGCGAAGTTTATCATGCCGTAGAAGGAGGCAATGGCGAATTAGGTTTCTATCTGGTGAGCGATGGAGGTCGATCACCCTATCGTCTTCATTTCCGACGTCCATGTTTTATCTACTATCAGGCTTATCCTGAAATGATAAAAGATGGATTACTAAGTGATGCCATTTTAACCCTTAGCAGCATGAATGTAATTGCAGGCGAATTAGATGCTTAATATAATCTCTTGAAACGAATCATTTTTACACAGCATGAAATTTAACCAAGAACAAACAAATAAGGTAAGCGAAATTATTGCCCGATATCCTGAAGGAAAACAAAAATCGGCATTATTACCAGTGCTGCATTTAGCCCAAGAAGCTAACGGTGGTTGGCTCGATGTGTCAGCTATGGATTATGTAGCTGAAATATTGCAACTCGAAAAAATTGAGGTGTATGAAGTGGCTTCGTTTTATTCTATGTATAATTTAAAGAGGGTGGGTAAATTTGTATTCGAAATATGCCGTACAGGTCCCTGTAATATAGAAGGTGCAAAAGCAACCGTAGCTTATGTGGAGAAAAGATTAGGCGTTAAGGAAGGCGAAGTAACTGCCGATGGATTGTTCTCATTCAAAACTGTAGAGTGCTTGGGGGCTTGTGGATATGCTCCTATGATGCAGTTAGGTGAAAACTATAAAGAGCATCTCACTCCGGCCCGTATTGATGAAATAATAGAAGAATGTCGAAAAAATGCAGGCGCATTGAATTAATCTAACCACCCATATTCGAAATAAGCAGATGAGCAAAAAATTACTAATAGCAAAAGCCAATATTGAAGGCATAACCTCATTCGATGTATATAGAAAAGAAGGAGGATATCAGGCAGCAGAAAAAGCATTAAAGTCTATGACCCCCGACGAAGTTACCGAGGAAGTTAAAAAGTCAGGACTTCGAGGTCGAGGCGGTGCTGGATTTCCAACCGGTATGAAATGGAGCTTTTTGGCAAAGCCAGAAGGAATCAAACGATATTTAGTTTGCAATGCAGATGAGAGTGAGCCCGGAACCTTCAAGGATAGATACTTGATGGAAAAACACCCTCATATATTTATCGAAGGACTTTTAATCTCATCCTATGCATTAGGAGCCAATACCTGTTATATTTATATTCGAGGTGAATATGCCTGGATTCCTAAGATTTTAGAAAAAGCAATTGCCGAAGCTAAGCAGCATGGATTTTTAGGAAAGAATATTTTAGGCAAAGGATTTGATTTAGAAATTTATGTTCAACGTGGTGCTGGTGCTTATATCTGCGGTGAAGAAACCGCTCTACTAGAGTCGCTGGAAGGTAAACGAGGTAATCCACGAATAAAACCACCATTCCCAGCTGTGAAAGGCTTATGGGGATGCCCAACTGTGGTGAATAATGTGGAAACTCTGGCAGCCGTAGTCCCAATTATTGAAATGGGAGGTGATGAATATGCAAAGATTGGGGTTGGTAAAAGTACAGGCACTAAACTGATTTCAGCTTGTGGCAATATTAATAAGCCCGGTGTTTATGAAATTGAACTAGGCGTATCAGTAGAAGAATTTGTGATGAGTGACGAGTATTGCGGCGGCATTAAAAATGGCAAGAAATTAAAGGCTTGTGTACCGGGTGGTTCATCAGTTCCTATTTTACCACACGATTTATTATTTAAAACAGCCAAAGGCGAAACTCGTTTGATGACGTACGAATCATTAAGTGACGGTGGCTTTGCAACCGGAAGCATGCTTGGAAGTGGTGGATTTATTGTTTACGATGAAGATCAATGTATTGTTGAAAACACCTGGAATTTTACTCGATTCTACCACCACGAAAGTTGTGGTCAATGTAGTCCTTGTCGCGAAGGAACCGGCTGGATGGAAAAAGTATTGCATAGATTAGAGAATGGACATGGAAAAAAGGAAGACATTGATTTGCTTTGGGATATTCAACGCAAGATAGAAGGCAATACCATTTGCCCATTAGGCGATGCTGCTGCATGGCCTGTAGCCGCTGCTATCCGTCATTTCCGTGAAGAGTTTGAATGGCACGTTACTCATCCAAAAGAAGCCATGGAGCACAATTATGGCTTAAGAAAGAATATTTTCGCTGCCCCAGCAACTACCTAATCATTAATTAAATCTCTAGTTAGATAAAAATGGCAAAAGTTACCATAGACAATCATACCATCGAAGTTCCGGATGGAACTACAATATTAAAT
>DAIMNW010000319.1:0-1542 GCA_036719905.1 Chitinophagales bacterium | reverse complement strand
TGCCAATAAGCATAATCTTTATGTGATTGAAGACAATGCGCAGGCCATTGGCGGTTACTATACCTATGCCGATGGTACTAAAAAAGCCAATGGTACTATGGGTACCATAGGCTGTACCTCATTTTTCCCAAGTAAAAATCTGGGCTGCTACGGCGATGGCGGCGCCATTTATTGCAATGATGAATCGCTGTTCAAAAAGCTGAAAATGGTGGCTAATCATGGTCAGAGTGTACAGTACCACCACGATGTGTTGGGCGTTAACTCCCGATTAGATTCTATACAGGCGGCGGTGTTACGTGTAAAGTTAAAGCAGTTGGATACCTATTGTTCGGCTTGAAGAAAAGTGGCTGACTACTACGATGCTGCTTTTGCCAATCATCCCAATATTAAAACACCGGCACGTGCTACATATAGCTATCAGGTGTATCATCAGTATACCTTGCAGATAGAAGGCGATAGAAATGCCTTACGCGAACACTTGGCTGCGCTCAATATTCCAAGCATGATTTACTATCCTATACCGGCTCATAAACAAAAAGCTTTTGATGGCAGAGGCAAAGTAAGCGGCCAATTGAAAGTAACCGATTGGCTGACTGACCGGGTTATTTCATTGCCCATTCACACCGAAATGGATGAAGAGCAATTGAAATTTATTGTTGATGGAGTGAAGTCATTTTTCAAATAAAATCAAACGCTGATAGCACAGCTGATGATGATAAAAATTTAATCATTAAGAACCACTAATTAAGAACAAACGATGAATATAGCAGTAGTAGGCACAGGCTACGTTGGATTAGTTACCGGCACTTGCTTTGCCGAAACAGGTAACCACGTTATTTGTGTAGATGTAGACAAAAACAAAGTAGAAAAACTCAGCAAAGGTGAGATTACCATTTATGAACCCGGCCTTGATGTGGTATACGAGCGTAACCTGAAACAAGGGCGTTTAAAATTTACGCTGGATTTAAAAGAAGCCATCGACAAAGCGCAAATTGTGTTTTTGGCTTTGCCAACCCCTCCGGGCGAAGATGGCTCGGCTGATTTAAAATACATTTTAGGAGTAGCTGAAGAGTTGGGGAAAATAATGACTGATTATAAAGTGATTATTGATAAAAGTACTGTGCCTGTTGGAACAGCAGAAAAAGTGGCTGCAAAAATTGCCTTACATGCCAAACATGAATTTGATGTAATCAGCAATCCTGAATTTTTACGCGAAGGCATGGCCGTGGAAGATTTTATGAAGCCGGATAGGGTGGTGATTGGCACCAAAAGCCCTCGTGCTAAAAAGTTGATGGAACAATTGTACGAACCGTTTTTGCGTCAAGGTAATCCTATCTATTTTATGGATGAGCGTAGTGCCGAAATGACCAAGTACGCAGCCAATGCTTATTTGGCCATGCGTATTTCGTATATGAACGAAATAGCCAATCTGTGTGAACTGGCAGGTGCCGATGTAGATATGGTTCGTAAAGGCATAGGAAGCGATAACCGAATAGGCAAGCGATTCTTATTTCCGGACATTGGCTATGGTGGAAGTTGTTT
>DAIMNW010000156.1:0-5872 GCA_036719905.1 Chitinophagales bacterium | reverse complement strand
GATGATGGCCCAGCTAATTCTTTTCATTTTCAAATGGCTTTACTACTAAAATTTGCAACTATCAGACCAAATTAATATAACCATTGTTTACGGCCTACATTCATCCGCAAACCCATTCCAAGGCACAGCCCGTTATACTCTCTGGCAGCATCGTCGCTGTGCACTACCCTTTTTACCAAATTTAAATCAATGAAAACGTTGTGCCGAGCTTCCCAGGTTGCAGTAAAATCCATAATAAGCGCTTTGTTATGGACACCTTGACCGACCACATTACCCAAACTACGTTCGTACGTATTATAATCCAGAAAAACATTGCCTCCCCAATTGCTTCCGCTTGTGTCAGTTCCGTAGGATTGAATAGCCGTATACCAGTTCAATGTAAATCGGCTTGCAGGCTGATACATTATATGGCTTATCATTTCCATTAGATTGGCCCCCATGGGATGTGCTAAGGGTTGATTATAATGCGTAAAATTGGCCAGGCTATCTTTATGGCTATAGGTATAAGGACGAATATAATCTGCTTCAACCAGTAGGTCCAGATTTTTTATCCCAAACACATCAATGTACTTCAACCCACCTAAAAAACCAAACTTATTGGCCCACCAACCATCCATTTTACGAAAGTGGCTAAATTTGAATTCATCCATCAATACCTGACCGTAAAGTTGAAAGTGTTTGGCAAAATCAAATTTTAAATCGCCGCCCAACATGGCATTATCAGGAGACCCTAAAGCTTGTTCTACCTGTCTGTAAAAAATGATGGGATTTAGATAAGCTAGCTCATACTGTCGATTTCTCGAAAACACGACTGCTTCAAAAACTCCTACATTACAATTTTTAAATAAATTGTAGCTTAAATGGTGAAGAGTGGCATATTTTTTTGGTAAAAGTTTGTCGCTTCCACGAACATATTGCATGGTTAATTCGGTATACAAATTCTCATAGTCGAATCGGCCAAATCGGGTTTGCAGTTTTAAAAAAGGATAACTGGCAGATTGATCGCTCAAGAAGAGTGATCGAATACCGTAGCCCCAGAAGTTTTTATCTTGACCAAATTGTACTTGAATATATTTGGTAGCCTTTAATGTGATATATCCACGAGCGTCAAGATAATCTACCGCCTTTGTACTTTTAAACTCTTTGTAAAAACCATTGCCAGGTACCGCTTGATCTCTGATTATTTTATTTTCCATAAAATCCATTGGGCGCCATTGATTTTCACCTAGATAAGTGTAAAAGCCCACCTTACCATCAATAGATCCAGAAAATTCGATGGCTCGTGTATTGATGTATTTTTTGGTTTCTGTACTATTGAATTCTTTCATCAATTCAAAATGCGCTATGGGATTAAAGCGCAACAACAAATTCTCTGTTTGATAAGTATAGAAGTCGGTCTTTCGCTTATATATGGAGCGCAATACAGGATATTCACTTTCATTATTGACGGTGGGGAAATATTGCCAGTAATCCATTTGCTTCTTTTCAATTAGCTTACGATCCAATTTATCGTGCTTCAGTTGAAAAGAATCTGACAAATAGAGGTAAGCAGCTGCCTCCTGAATGCTATAAGGCTTTAAGAATGTATTCAGTTTTTCTGGCACCCGTCCGGTTTTAATTTCTATTCGCTCGAGTAGGCGATAATCGTCTTGCCCGAGGTTAATAAACCTATCCTGTGCTAATACCAAAGACGGTAATACTGCACAAAAGATTACAAGGAAAGGAAGAGTAATAGACTTCATTTAAATTGTATTTAAAGAGCAATTTAGAGCTAATTCTACTTCTTTATCTAAAAAAAAACTAACACTTGCCAACACGATGTATTCACTAGAAAAAGCATTTGGGTTAGTAATTCGCCATCTTTCGTTTCATTTTGCTTCAAAAAAAACCCCGTATAGAAGAACTCCTATACGGGGTAACGTAAAGTTCTTAAACCCAAAAAGAACTTTACACTTATGAAAACACTATAACTTCTTTAACGCAGCCGAATTAAAAAGGTTGCAATTTTTTTGTAAAAACTTATGCACCTTCAAAAAAGAAAAACCCCGACAGAAAACTACCGGGGTTTCTTGTAAAGTTCTATAACCCAATCAGAACTTTACCTTATGAAAACAATACTTGTTTAGTTGCAACTATTATGCCAAAGAGAAATTTTTTAGCTTACTTATCAGCAATTTTATAAGCAAATCCAACCCCCAAAACTTCTTTCATCTGAAGTCGGGCGCCGGTTCTACCATAGTATCCGTCAACACCATTAATGGTTTCTTTTATTGGAACTGCTATATCATCGTCATATATCATAGTAGTATTAATAGAGGCAGAAATGTATTTATTCACCTTCATATTTAGTCCAAGATCCCATTGAATATCCACATTGTGCTTTGGGTCTAAATAATCAGTAAACAATTCCAGTCTTGATTTCAGATTAACATTTTCTATGATATCTTTTTCATACTGAGCTTTTAGTGTAGCACCCAGTTCATATCGATAGTTTTTAGCTCCTCCTTGAGTTGTGTTGTTGGCTTTTTCGCCTGGACGAGCTTTCAAATAAACCGGAATTAAGGTGTCAAGCGCTACATAGGTAAATCGGTTTGCCAATGGAGAAAAGAAAACTGTTAAATGTGGGGTGGCCTTATAGTCCATACCTAATGAGAATTCGAAACGGCCTGGGCTCATAAAGTTAGAGTTTAGGGTTCTGGTGTTATCATTTTTAGGATCGGTGTAGGTATAACCAGGTGTCATTACAGTTCTAAAATTGAACAAAGCTGCATAACCAAATTTATCATTTGCCTTACGACTATATTTTGAGGTGAAGTCTAAACGGTCGTCATTTTTACGAAATAAATTGGAACCAAGCTTAGTCTGACCGTAAGCTAAAATCAAGTTATTTGTCCATCCATTATCTCCTTCAACGTAGTTCGCATGTAGGTCGAGCATTCCAGAAACACCAATTACGTTATCGAGTACCATGGCCCAATCTTTATAAGCGGCTTGGTTAAAAGCTAAATTAAAAGAGCCCCCTCTTTTCCACTCCCCCTTTTTGGCTGGAGTATTCACGGCCGGTGGGGCTGTTTGGGCTATCGTGGCGAAGGTGAAAGTGATAAGAATCAGTAGAGTTAGTAAAGTTGATTTCATGATGGTTAATTTTGGTAAAAGTGGATATTTCTTATTTTAAAAACGAAGCATTTTCGAAATTCGAAAATGCTTCGTGTAACTAATTGATTTTCTATTATTTTTTCAGTGAATCTCTGATTTCCATTAACAAGGCATCAGTTGATGATGGACCTGCAGGTGGAGCCGGTGGTGCTTCTTTCTTCATTTTGTTTATGGCTTTGATAATCATGAACATGACCATAGCCACAATCAAAAATTCAATACAAACGGTAATAAATGAGCCATACTTTACAAATACGCCCGGATCTCCGGCGGTAACAATAGCTCCTGCCGCATCTTTTACCTCTGCTACAGGTGCCTTAAGCTGCAATTTCATGTTATTAAAATCAGTTCCTCCGGTTAGCATACCTACTGCAGGCATTACCATACCGTCGATAAAAGCTGAGGTTACTTTACCAAAAGCTGCGCCCATAACCACCGCAATGGCCATGTCTACTAGGTTACCTTTAATGGCAAATTCTTTGAATTCGGAAATCATACTCATAGTCTTGTTTGTTTTTTTTGATGAAGGTTAATTGTTTAGTTTTAGAACTGAGGTATTATATAAAAATCGTGCCACAAAATAGAGCCCCCCTCTTACAGAGAGCCGAGTTGCCGACTTAAGAGATTAACTCACTACCACGTGAATATCTTTCAAATTTTATTTAAACTGCTCATCAAAATTGTATAAGTACGCTGAGCAAACATTTCCAAGTGTTCTATCTCACTCATCGGTAAGAAACAGCTAAGCTTAATGTAATCATGATGACTAATATGAGCCGCAACTCTTGCCGAATCCAAATGTTCAACAAAATTTTGTTGATTGCAATCGAAGTTATGAACCCATGGATGAGGGTGTTCACAAAAACCAACGTTCATGTTATTCAACATCTGAAGATTATTCCGAAGAACACCTTCATAATGATTGAGACATTCGCCTGTTAGCAGAAGACTACAAGTTACTCCTTTTGACCAACCTATGAAAGTCCGAAAAGCGAAAGACTTTTGTTTTGAAAAATAAAATGGAAAATCAATCATCATCCAGGGTAGTTGCTCATAGTTCTCTCCTTTCGAAATTTTTCCATTAGTAAGGTTCACATAATCAGGAAATTTGAAACCGTTCTTATGGTTTGCAGCTTTTAAACTATCTATCACACAACCAGCCTGTTGGCTCAGTTTTTCAAAAATTTTTCGCTTTAGCACAAACATTTCCGAGTTTTGTAAAAGTTCTATCTCTTCGCTAGAAAACATGTTGCAACGTATTTTATTTCACTCAAATATATTCGAATTTACTTGCACTCAGGCCTTCGACTAATTATATTTGTTCAAGCAATTTCACTTTTTCAATTAAATCTAAATCCTTATGAGAAACTCCATCAAGCTATTTGCTTTTTTACTAAGTGCAGCAGCACTTATGGCCATTTTATTCAATTCGTGCGACAAAAAAACTATCGATATCACCCTTGAGAAAGAGTATATTGACAGCACCTTTATTATTGCACAAACGGCCGCTTCCGGCGATTTTAATGAATCAAAATCGGTTACGCTCGATATTGCCACATTAGCCGCTTCCAAAGGCTTTAATGTAAACGATATCAAATCGGCCAAATTGAAATCCTGTACCTTAACCATTAAAGACACATCGGCCGTTCCGGTTACTTTCGACCTGATTGATAATGTTGCCGCCAATTTTTCGGCCAATGGAATTCCGGTGGTTGAAGTGGCCAGCGAAACCATTACTCATAACGGAGCTAGTTCAGTCGACCTGCCATTAAAAGATGTTGAATTAATGAACTTTGTAAAAGCTCAGAACTTCAATTTTGAAGTAAAAGGCCACACCAACGGTCCTGTGCCACATGATGTTCCCATGAGAGCATTTATCAAATTCAGCATTATAGCACCTGTTTTGGGCAAAAATTAACCCCAGTCACCCCTCCTAGTCACCTAGTCAATTTCAAATAAAAAAAACCCGTCGAGGAGTAATCCAAGACGGGTTTTTGCTTTATGGAGCTGAGAACTTTCGGTTTATTTCTTTTCCATGGTAAAGGTTTCCAAGAACTTGGTGGTAAAATTACCTTTTCGGAAATTTTCATCTTTCATCAACTGCTGATGAAACGGAATGGTGGTATTCACCCCTTCTACTACAAATTCGCTCAAAGCTCGTTCCATGGTGTTGATGGCTTCTTCTCTGGTTTGCGCTATGGTAAGCACCTTGGCTATCATGGAATCGTAGTACGGTGGTATCATGTAGCCTGCATACACGTGAGAGTCAATGCGTACACCATGGCCACCCGGCTGATGGTAAACCGTGATGCGACCTGGTGATGGGCGAAAATCATTGTAGACATCTTCAGCATTAATGCGGCACTCTATTACGTGCATCTGTGGGAAATAATTTTTACCGCTGATGGGTATGCCTGCTGCTATTTTTATTTGCTCTTTAATTAAGTCGAAATTGATTACCTCCTCAGTTACGCCATGTTCTACCTGAATACGTGTGTTCATTTCCATAAAGTAGAAATTGCGATGCTTATCTACTAAAAATTCAACGGTACCTACACTTTCATACCGGATGGCCGCGGCGGCTTTACAAGCTGCTTCGCCCATGCGTTGTCGCAAATCGTCAGTCATAAATGGAGAAGGACTTTCTTCTACCAGTTTTTGATGACGACGCTGAATAGAACAATCACGTTCGCTCATATGGCACACGGTTCCAAAC
>DAIMNW010000155.1:0-5915 GCA_036719905.1 Chitinophagales bacterium | reverse complement strand
CCTGACATTTGGCGGGCAATGATTACAAAGACAAGATCAAAGTGGTTGAATTTATAACCCACATGGATATGGCTTATGCTGCATCTGATGCTGTGACGAGTCGGACTGTGGCGATCAGTATTTCAGAACTCTGCATTGTAAAAAAGCCTGCGTTGTTGGTGCCATCACCCAATGTGGCTGAAGATCATCAAACAAAAAATGCGATGGCGCTTGTAAATAAAAATGCAGCTATGTTAGTGAAAGATGAAGACGCGAAAGAAAAATTGGTGAATACAATACTTGAGTTTTTTGAAAATAAATCAATTGGCAGATTAGAGAACGCAAATAATTTAGCAACAGCCATTAAATCATTAGCTATTGCAGATGCTGATGAACGCATTTATAATGAAATCGAAAAAATAATTTTTAATAAAAAGTAATGAAATCAATCTCTGCCATTCAATCAATTTACTTCATCGGAATTGGAGGCATTGGCATGAGTGCGCTTGCCAGATATTTTAATTTGAGTGGTGTAAAGGTGAGTGGGTACGATAAAACGCCAACAGCCTTAACTGATGCATTGATTAAAGAAGGGGTAAGCATTCATTTCGAAGATAATATCGAACTGATTCCGGCAAATATTGATTTGGTGGTGTATACACCAGCCATTCCAAGCAATCATCAAGAACTGGTACATCTGCAGCAATCGAGCGTCCCTATCTGGAAGCGAAGCGATTTGCTTAAGTTTATTACCGATCAAAGTAAAGTAATAGCAGTTGCAGGAACTCATGGCAAAACTACTACAAGCAGTATGATTGCTCATATTTTAAAGCACTCAGGTTTTGATTGTACTGCTTTTTTAGGTGGCATCACCGCAAATTACAACACTAATTTTTTAGTGGGTAAAAATGAATGGGTGGTAGTAGAGGCCGATGAATATGATCGTTCTTTTTTAAAACTTTTTCCAACTGTAGCCGTGATTACAGCAGTAGACCCTGACCACCTAGACATCTATAAAGGTGGAGTTATAGACTTTGAGAACACTTTTGTTGAGTTTGCGTCGCAGGTAAAGTCATCGGGAAAACTTTTTGTTCAAAAAAATATTCCTATTCTCAGTCAGTTAGCCAGCCCAACCACTTATGCTATTAGCGGTGATGCTAACATACGAGCATTATCGGTTCGTTTTGAAAGTGGTACTTACCATTTCGATATATCTATTGGCAATCAAATTTTTAAAAGTTTTGAGTTAAATGTGCATGGAAGTTATAATATCGAAAATGCTTTAGCTGCCATAGCTGTAGCATTTACATTAAATATTGAAGAGCAAAAAATTAAAGCAGCACTTAAAGATTTTAGAGGTGTAAAAAGAAGATTTGAGTATATAGTGAAGAATGAGAAGGTAGTATATATAGATGATTATGCCCATCATCCTAATGAACTGACACCATTTCTAAGTTCCGTTCGAAAAATTTATCCGGATAAAAAGATAACGGTGGTGTTTCAACCTCATCTCTTTTCACGAACCAAAGATTTTGCTGAAGGATTTGCCAACAGCTTAGGCATATGTGACGAACTAATTTTGCTCCCAATTTACCCTGCACGAGAATTGCCTATTGCCGGTATCACCAGCGAAGCGCTCTTAAGCAAAATTGCTATCGACAACAAATCAGTAGTTCAGAAAGAAAATTTGATGGTCGAATTACAGAAAAGAAAATTTGAGGTTTTATGTACCGTGGGTGCAGGCGATATTGATGCATTTGTACAACCCATCAAACAAATGCTTACCCATCAATAAACCACTACTACCGTGAACATAGACAAGCCATTGCTAAAAAAAATATTTCTTGCCATTATTTGGATAATGGTGGGCACTGGGTTTGTGATACTGTGGGTCAGCGCAGTGGCAGTTAAAAGAAATTTAACTTGTAGGGCGGTCAATATTCAAATAGAGCATTTTGAGGATGCATTATTTATTTCTCCTGCCGATATTAACCAGCTAATTGGCAATACGGATACGCTAAGTTTAGTGGGTCATCCAATTAGCGAATTTGATCTAAAAGCACTTGAGCGCAAGGTTACTTCATCTCCTTACGTGTCAGGCGCAAGTTTGTTTTTTGACAACAAACAAAACTTAGAAATCCATGTTACTCCTCGTCGTCCATTAATAAGGATAATCAACAATATTGGTGTAGGCTTTTATGTAGATGAAAACGGGCATATACTACCACTCAGTTCTACATTTACACCAAGGCTTTTAGTAGCAACTGGCAGTATTTACAGCAGCGATTTTAACACAACAAGGGTAACTAAGAGTAAGCGTTACGATTTGATAGATCTGGTAAACAAAATTAATAAGGATCAGTTATTAAAGGCAAGCATAGGGCAGGTAGAGGTAAACGAAAATGGTGAGATGACATTGTTCTTGAATCTAACCAACCATCCGGTTCTTTTAGGAAAATCTGACAATCTGGATGAGAAGTTGAGCAGATTAAAAATATTTACAAAAGAAATTTGGTGTAAAGTAGGCTGGGATACATACGATAAAATAGATGTACGTTGGGATAGGCAAGTGATTGGTTGGAGAAAAGGTGAAGCTGTTGTAAGAAGGAAACCGCAAGAGAAAGTAGAAACAAATAGAGTAGACAATCTAGCAGCAAGAGATTCAACCGCTCTGAGTAACATAAAAGTATCGCTCCCAAAAGCTTCGCATTCAGAAAAAATAAAAAATAAAGCCGCTCAACCTGCTAAAGACAAACAGGCAAAAACTAGTTCATCCAAATCGAAATCAACAAAGCACAAATCAACTCAAATAACTCCTCACTCACCAAAACTTCATTCACCAAAATGACCAAAGACATTCTAGTAGGACTCGATATTGGCACCACTAAAGTAGTAGTGCTGGTAGGCAAGAAAAATGAAAATAACAAAATTGAAATCCTTGGTTGGGGTAAAGCCGAATCAAGTGGTGTCAATAAAAATGGAGCACTTTTCAATATTGAACAAATATCACTAGCAGTAAAAAAAGCAGTTCAACAAGCTGAGGCAATGAGTGGAGTGCAGATTAAAGAAGTGTTTGTAGGTATAGCAGGTCAGCATATCAAGAGTCGGCAGCAGATGGGTATTTTGACTCGTACAGAAGTTGACAAAGAAATTAATCTGACAGATATTAATCGCTTACGCGAAGATATGTTCCGGCTAGCCGTTGAACCGGGAGATAGAATCATTCGAGTTTTGCCACAGGAGTTTATCGTGGATAATGTGCCTAATATTAAAGATCCAATTGGATTAATGGGCGTAAGGTTAGAGGCTTATTTTCATGTAATCACTGCTAAAATTAATGCCGCCGAAAATATAAAACGCAGCATTGAACGATGTGGTTTGAAGGTGGCTGGTATTGAATTAGAGCCATTAGCATCGTCAGCTTCTGTACTATCGGATGATGAACTCGAAGCAGGTGTTGCTTTGATTGATATTGGTGGTGGCACAACTGATTTGGCTATTTTCAAAGAACGAATTATTCGTCATACATCTGTTATCCCATTTGGTGGTAATGTGATTACCGAAGATATTAAAGAGGGCTGTGCTCTAATGACAAAATTTGCTGAAGCCATTAAAGTAAAGTTCGGTAGTGCATTAGCTAGCGAAACCCGAGATAATGAAATAGTAAGCATTCCTGGATTACGTGGCCACAAACCAAAAGAAGTGGGTGTAAAAAATCTGGCTCTCATTATCCAATCAAGAATGGAAGAAATAATTGATTTGGTTCATCATCAAATTAGAAGCAGTGGATACGGAGGCAAAAAACTGATTGCAGGTATTGTAATTACAGGTGGTGGCTCACAAATGAAACACCTGAAGCAATTGGTTGAATTTAAAACAGGTCTCGAAACACGAGTAGGACTTCCAACAGAATATATGGCCAATTCAGACATTAATGAATTACAGCATCCTATGTATTCTACTGGCATTGGCTTATTGTTAAAAGGTTATGAAGAAGAAACCCGAAATCCATATGCCAATCTATTGATAAGTGAGCTAGATGAATTTCCGCCAGTTGCAGCCGAAGCAGAATCTGAAGCTTCAGTAATGCAGAGCCAAACAGTTGAGAGTGAGCCACAAGAACTAACTACAGCTAAAGAAGCACGTTCTTTAAACTGGTTCGAAAGAGTTTTTAATAAAGGAAAGAAAATATTTGAGGAGGAAGACGACACCAATTTCTAAACCATACTCATCTAAATAAACAAACAACACATTCACCAAACCAATCACTATCAACCATGTTAGAATTTAATATGCCCAAAGACAAATCATCCATTATTAAAGTAATGGGTGTTGGCGGCGGAGGTACCAATGCTGTAAACCATATGTACAGATTAGGTATCAAAGGCGTTAACCTGATTGTAGCCAATACAGATTTGCAATCGCTTGAAGACAGTCCGGTAATCAACAAAATACAATTAGGTGAAAAACTTACCGAAGGTTTAGGCGCCGGTACCAATCCGGATGAAGGTGCCTTAGCAGCCATTGAAGCAGAAAATCAGATAAGAGAGATGCTGCAGTATAAAACCAAAATGTTGTTTATAACCGCTGGTATGGGCGGTGGCACCGGAACAGGAGCTTCTCCAATCATTGCAAGATTGGCGCAGGAAATGGGTATTCTTACCGTGGCTATTGTTACAACGCCCTTTAATTATGAAGGACCAGAAATTAATAAGCAAGCGTTAGAAGGAATTGAGGAGTTGCGAAAATATGTTGATGCACTTATTGTAATCAGCAACGAACAATTGCATTCACTATTTGGTGAAATGGATATTGATGAAGCTTTTGCAGAAGCCGATAATGTGTTGGCTATCGCTGCTAAAAGCATAGCCGAATTAATTACCAATGTGGGTAAGAAAAATGTGGATTTCCGCGATGTGAAAGTAGCCCTTGAAAAATCGGGTGTAGCAATAATTGGAAATGCTACTGCCGAAGGAGAAAATAGAGCTTTACGTGCCACCAAAGATGCATTAGAATCACCTTTGTTGAATGATCAGGACATTTCAGGTGCACGATTTATTCTTATCAACGTTGCTTATGGTAAAATGAAACCAAAGCTCGATGAGTTGAGCAATATTGGTAGTTATGTGCAGGATCAAGCTGGCATTAAGACACAGATTAAAATGGGTCATTGTTATGATGAAACCTTAGAGAATAAAATATCCGTAACCATAGTGGCAGCTGGGTTTAAAAAGCCAAGCGCCGAGGAAACTGAGCAAATGGAAATGAAAATGCCTAAGGTGGTTTCGCTAAATGAAGATCAGCCGGTGGAAATGCAATTTGAGGTAAAAGAAGAGGAGCGACAATCGTTAGAAGATTTAAAATTTCAGGAAGAAACTACTTATCTGAGCCTTGAGCAAGATCAACCGGTGAATGAAACGATTACAATTGACGCCGCTTTAGTGCAACCGGAAATAGAATTGAATAACGCCCAAGTTGAACCAGCTCAAAATGAATTGGCTTCGCAAATTGAATTAGTTCAGGCCGCCGCACCTATTTCTGATGTTCAAATGCCAGTAATTACTACTAGCGCTAACGATATCGTTTTAGAAATTGTAAGTGCACAGCCAGAAGCCGCTCAAAGTGAGATGAAACTGGTGCAGGTTTCACCTGAGAATGCGGTGAGCTTAGATGCCAATGGCAGAAGTAATGAAGAACGTGCCCGATTGCTTAGAAGCTTAAGCATGAATTTGAATAATACTTCTGGTTCATCTCTTCATACAGAGCCAGCTTATGTTAGAAGGGGTGTAAATCTTGATATTAATGAACCTCCTCCTAGCGATGAGCAGGGCATGAGCAGTTTTATGGTAAGCCAAAATGCTGACCAAACTTATGAATTAAAACAAGGCAATAATTTCCTGCACGGAAACGTTGACTAACTGAAGACTGTTGTTTGT
>DAIMNW010000018.1:0-21129 GCA_036719905.1 Chitinophagales bacterium | reverse complement strand
GACTATAACATGACCTTTAATTATGCTGTTGTGTTTGAAGACCCTTCCTCCCATCTGCCACAAGAGAAACCACAGTTTTCCGTTAAGGTTTACGATTCAGCCACTAACCAGATTATTCCTTGTGCCACTTTTAACTTTACTGCTGGCAGCACCATGTCTGGTTTTTTATTGTCTCCTGTTTCTGTAAGTGGGTCACCTATTTATTATAAACCCTGGTCATCACATTATATGAGTTTGCATAATATGCAAGGCCATACAGTTACTTTAGAATTTACAACAAATGATTGTACACTAGGCGGTCATTTTGGTTATGCTTATATCGATTTCAGCTCACAATGTGATTCTACTAGACTTATTGGTGGCTATTGTCTAGGAGTAGATACGGGTACTTTGATAGCGCCTCCAGGATTTCAATCTTATAGTTGGTACGATACCAACTATGTTCTGCTCGATACCGGGCAAATTATTGGGATTAACCAGTTTTTTCCACAGTATTATCATCTAGTTGTAAATCCTTTCGCCGGTTATGGATGTGTTGACACATTCTATTCGATTGTAACCGTAATGCCCAAGCCGGTTGCTAATTTTGGATTGCCGTCACATTATTGTGCAGGCAGTATAGTTTTGTTTACCGATTCATCATATAGTCCAACAGCTGTTACATACATATCGTCGTGGCTATGGGACTTTGGCGATACCAGTTTGGTGGCGCCTAATCTTAATACATCAACCCTACAAAATCCTACGCATGTTTATGTACACCAAGGCACGTATCATGTAACCTTGCAGGTATGGAACACGTTGAGTTGTGTAAGCGATACCATTATTAAAACAATAATTATCAATCAACCCCCTCCTCCTCTGGCAGTGGTGGCTTCAAACGACACAGTATGTAGCAGTGATTCGGTCACATTTACCTTCAATGGCCCTGTTCAGACGGGTTACACCTATGTTTGGAATCTAAACAGTAACACAAATTTATTGAGTGGTAACCTTAATTCATCAAATCCAATATCCGTAAAATTCAATTTAACAGGAACTAATTATGTTGGATTTACCGCTATTCCTCCAGTTGGCGACACTACTTGTTGGGCGCATCTTGATTATCCGATTGTAGTGAGTGGATTAGAACCTTTTTTCTTTATAACGGGGCTTGATTCTATTTGCCCTAATCAGAACGACACATTAAGCATTAGCAATATCCCTCCTAATTGTGGAGCAAGTACCAGCACTTGTAGTGGCAATCTGGCTTATGATTTAGGATTTCTTACGTCGCCGAATATGGCTACTGTACCTACTCCTTTTCAAGGTGCTTTTACTGAGGGACGCTGTCAGTTATTATTTCACCAAACCGAAATTATTGCATCGGGCTTTATCAATGGCGGTGTTATTTCAGATATTGGTTGGGAAATACTTTCAAAAAACAGCTCAGCACCTTATCAAAATTTTACCATAAAAATGGCTTGTGTGCCGTACAATTCATTCACAACTGGACAGATTGACAAGACCACTCCTTTGACTGTGGTATATACCAACGCAGCCTACAATTCAGTAATTGGGCTAAATAATTTTTCGTTAACCACTCCTTATAATTGGGACGGAGTATCTGATTTGTTGATTGATATCTGTTACGATAACGGAACATTTAATGCGACTGGGGACGATAGAGTAAAAAAATCAACCGCTCCTGTTGGTCAAAATTTATGCATGTGGGCTAGGTCTGATAATGATGCCTTAGTAGGGTGTGATCCAAATTATCCTTCCACTGCATTGGTTACAACCGGCACCGAAAGGCCCGACATTATTTTTAGAGGCTGTTATGGCAACACTAACTTGTCTACTAACTATACTTGGAGTTCGTCGCCGGCTGGATTGTCTTCAAACTCAAATTCCGTAGTTGTTAATCCATCAACAACTACCACGTATACAGCTACGGCTACCAATGGTGGTTGTTCTAAATCTCAATCGTTTGTGGTAAATATGACTAATCAGTTAAATGTAGATGCCGGTACTAATCAGACAATTTGCAATTCAAACTCAGCCAATTTAACAGCCATAGCAAGCGGTAGCGGAGTGTTCAATTATTTGTGGTCATCTAATCCTACAAGCACTATTACCAACCCAACAGCGCCTAGCATAACGGTTACCCCAACAGTAACCACCACATATTATGTTTCGGTTAGCAGCAGTTTAGGCAACTGTGTTGGCAACGATTCAGTTATTGTAACGGTTGTTAATGCACAAAACATGACCCACCATTCCGATACAACAGTTTGTAAGAACGCATCTGTTAATCTTTGGGCTGCAGCTGCCGGCGTATGTGGTACTTGCTGGCAATGGACGTCCAGTGCTAATAATTCTTTAAGCTGTTCAACCTGCGCTAATCCAATATTAACGGCGTCAGTAAACGATATGGTTATTGTTACGGGAACATCAGCTAATGGCTGCATAGCTACCGATACAATTTATATTACAGTAAATGCATTGCCTGTTGCAACTTTTTCGGCTACTGACACCATTTGTATAAATTCTCTTTCGACAATAGTATATACCGGTAATGCCCCGGCTAGCGCAAATTATAATTGGAACTTTAATGGTGGAAGTTTTTCTCCTTCAACTATGACTCAGGGACCCTACACTGTAAGCTGGAATACCATTGGAATAAAAACCATCACATTAACTGTTACATCAAATGGCTGTAGTAATACAACCACTCAAAATATTTTAGTGAATCCTACACCTTTGGCCAACCTTTCAATGCCTAATAGTTATTTATGTGGAAATGATACCATTCAAATTTCCGCTTCAGGTAGTGTGTTTTCATCACCGGCATTATTTAATTATACTTGCCAAAACGGAACGCCTGCTACAGCCATTACTACTAACTCAACAGCTGTTTCGGTTTCATTCCCTGCAATGAACAATACGTATACTTCGCTAGTAACATTACAAATCTCTGCTTCTGGATGCCTTTCCGGCATTGACTCGGCGTTGGTAACTGTTTATAGCCTTCCTGTAGCTAATGCCGGAAATGATTTAACCATATTCCCAGGAAACACAACTATTCTAAATGGAAGTGGAAGTTTTGGAGGAAATTCTTTTTTATGGACGCCGGCTTCTTACCTAAATAGCGCCAGTATCTCTAACCCGGCAGCCACTCCACCTTATACCATGAATTTTATTTTAACCTATAGCAATAACCCTGCAGGCTGCAGTGATAAAGATACCATGACCGTTTCGGTGGTAGATACAAGGCAGGTAATCATTCCTAATTCTTTTAGTCCAAACAGTGATGGCAAGAATGATTATTTTATGATTATGAATGCTGAAAAATTTGAGAGGATAGATAGATTTGAAATTTATAACCGTTGGGGACAATTAGTTTATTCAACCACAGATAAGGCCAGCAAAGGTTGGGATGGTAGTTATAATGGTGAACCACAACCTATAGATACCTATGTATATCACTATCAACTGAGTTCTGGCAAAAACAAACCAATTACAGGGCAAGGTAACGTAACCTTAGTTAGGTAATGAATACGCTTACCGAATGTAGATTTGAAAATAAATTATTTTTAAAGACTGGCTGGGGCTTATAAGTTTCCCCTCTCGGCTTGCTCCCGTTCAATAGCTTCAAACAAGGCCTTGAAATTTCCTTTACCAAATGATTTGGCCCCTTTGCGTTGAATTATCTCATAAAACATGGTTGGGCGGTCTTCTACAGGTTTGGTAAATAGTTGAAGAAGATAACCTTCATCATCGCGGTCTACCAATATTCCTAACTCCTTAAGTGGTTCAATGTCTTCTTCTATTTTGCCTACCCGGGCAAACAAATCATCGTAGTAGGAGCTAGGCACTTTTAGAAACTCAACACCACGAGCCATTAATTGCTTAACAGTTGATACAATATCTTTAGTGGCAATGGCAATATGTTGTGTGCCTTCACCTTCGTAAAATTCAAGATATTCCTCTACCTGACTTTTCTTTTTTCCTTCTGCTGGTTCGTTAATTGGGAATTTTACATATCCATTTCCATTGCTCATCACTTTACTCATTAGAGCAGAATATTCTGTAGAAATATCTTTATCATCGAAGGATAAAATATTTTTAAATCCCATTACCTCTTCATAAAATTTTACCCAAGGGTTCATTTGATTCCAACCCACATTACCCACACAATGATCAACATACTCTAATCCAACAGGCCCTGGGTTGTAATCACTTTTCCAGGCACGAAAACCAGGCAGAAATACACCCTTGTAATTTTTGCGCTCAATAAACACATGCACTACTTCACCATATGTATGTATACCACTCATTCGCACTTCACCATTTTCATCTTTTATGGTGGTAGGTTGCATGTAAGGTTTACCACTTCGTTTAGTGGTTTGTTCAAAAGCATCGTAAGCATCATCAACCATTAATGCTAGCACCTTTACGCCGTCGCCATGTTTCTTATGGTGTTCAGCAATGGGGCTATCACTGTGTAAGGGTGAGGTGAGCATTAGACGCATCTTGTTTTGAACAAGAACATAGCTAGCTCGATCTTTTACACCGGTTTCGGGGCCGGCATACGCCAGCGATTGAAAACCAAAAGCTGTTTTGTAGTAATGAGCAGCTTGCTTGGCATTGCCCACGTAAAGTTCTACATAATCAGTTCCGTGCAAGGGTAAAAAATCAGAAACAGTAGTCTGAGATTCGGAAGGGATGGTTGCTGTATTCATGGCTTTAATATTATAGGACAAAAATACGCAAAAGCAATCATCTAAGGACGGCGGTATAAAATAATTTTTACAGAACCACGGTTCCATTGCTTGACAATCGGCCATCGCTTTTGCAAAGTGTCAATAGTGGCATTCGAAAAATTATTGCAAAGATTGCTATATAGTACCAATTGAGGTTTGGCTTTATCTTTTTCATCATCCCAATCGGCATAGTAATTACTTACTACGTCGGTTACATTCGGAGTCAGATTGACAGCAGCATCATTTACCGAAAATGGAAAACAGCTATAAACGGTTTGAGGCTGTATTTTTTCCGATACAAAATATTGCTTCACCTCTTCCCGAAGTTTGAAGTAAGGCAGTTGCGACAGGGTGCTATCCCACCCATTACTAAGTGGCGAAGGATAAACGAGGAAATTGCCGGCAATTAAACTGGCAACGGCAATCAGTACCAAACAGTTTTTTAACCAAGCTGAATGTAATCCTTGTAGTAAACAAACGGTAGCAATTGGTAAGAGCATTATTTCAAGCAAATAGTACCTATGGCAAATACTTTTATTCATCAATATAAAATTTAGGGAGTAGACAAACCCTGGAATCAATAGGAGGTAGAGCAGGTAGAAAAATGGGTACTTTTTATTTTCGGTTTTAGTTCTGAAATAAATAGTTGCACCTATTAGTAACAGAATCCAAAGAATAAGGCGACCAAAATCAATAAGTCGCCAGATAGCATAGCCCATGTTAAGCGGCAACAATTTCCATGACACAAGTCCATTGTTATCTGCCCCCCAGCTGCTAATAGGATTAGTGATTAGATAACCGGTTCCAATTAAATGAATAAGTAACCATAGCCCCAAAACATTTGCCGAAGTGATGTACGGGATATAAAAACTCACAAGTTTAAATGAGTACTTTCTGTGACCACGTAATACTACTTCAATAAAAAAGATACTAGCAACCATACTTATCCCTCTAAGTTGAATAAGAGGAAGAAGAATGAGCGCTATATAGAAACAGATTCGTCTGAATCTAAAATAAATTGGTTTCTCTTCTTCACAATAAAGTAATAACAAATAGTCGAAGCAGTATAAAACCAGGGCTATGCAAGGAAATTCGTAGCCCACTTGTGATGCTTGCGCCAATAACGTGGTATCGCAAAGCATGAGCCCAAAGGCTAACCAAAGCCAATGTCTGCTCAAAAACCGAGAGCCAATTTTTAAAAGATAGTAAAACGACAAAAACAAGAATGGCCACTGCACAATGTGACTAATAGCCAAGGTGCGTCCCAATACTTTCCAGATGATTGAATAAAACAAGCTGAGCAATGGCGGATGGCCACAGTCAAAATTAGGTGGTAGTCGAAAAGGATGAAATCCGTTGAAATAAAAATAGCTTCCAACCTGAGCCGGTATAAGTACATTATCCCAAAAAAAAGGCTGCTGCAAAAAAACAACCGTGATGGCTACACTTGACAAAAGTGCAATCACATAATTTGGTTTTTTTAATTTAATATGCAAGGCTGGCAGTTTTATTCAATTTTCATTTCAATTTCTATATCCCAATTTGGTTTCACACTTACTTCCTTTTGATAGGGGTAAAATTTCTCAGGCTGTTTATGTAAGTAATAGTCACCCGTATCCCACTTTCCATTTTTATTTTCATCTTTTAATATTTTTAGATGGTAGTTGGTTGGGCTAAGATTGTTAAACTCTACTTTTTTCCCAGGCTGCCACATTTTTTTAGCAATGAGTTGCTCGTTTTTGTCACTTAAGAAAATCAAATAATTTTGTAAGGAATCTTTGGGAACTAAATTAAGAATCACATTACCCAATTCAGTTTCAGTTCCCACCTTAATGCGATAGGTAGAAGAATCACTTTGCTTTCCCCAGCTACCCGTAAAAGCACCCGGCCGAAAGGTGATAAGGTATTCAGACCCTTGATGAAGAAAGGGTTCACTAATTAATTCTGCCAAGTTTAGTTGGGTAACATATTTTGTGGTAGAAAAAATTTCAGGTTTTTTAAGTGGTAATTGTTGAAGCGAATCTTTAATAATAATTATTTTGGAAAGATCACAATTTTGAACAGGGTGATTAAAGTAAAGAAGTGCAGGTGCTGATGCACTGTATACTAAAGTATTTATTTTAGAGGCCAAACCATTGTTTTTTGAACTTATACTCGACGAAGATGTTTTACTAAGCGCTACCTTGAGATGATATTTTTTTGCACTCAGCGAATCTTTAGTAAAGTTGACACACTTTAGTTTAATAGTATCAAGTACGCCATGATTTATAATAACTGAAACCGAATCTTCATCTAATCGATTCTGATAAATGTTTAAGGTGTCCTGAGTTGCACTTAGAAAATAGTTAACGGGCAACATGTTTGCGGTAATAGAAGAAATATCTGAAACGGGTTGGCTGTAAATCAATTGTATGGTGCCGGCATCGATTAATTTGCTTGAAGTGATAAAAAGTTTTGGGGATACAGGTTTAAATAAGTATAAATTAGATGAAGCATTGCTGGCTTTAATGAATACCATACTATCACAGAAAGCAATGGATTCATTAGGCAAATCGTACAGCATATTAAAGTTTTCATCTTTTAAAGCGAACATTCTATATGGTCCTTCATGCATATTGTAGATATCACATTCGCCTTGCTCGTTGGTTTTAGAATAATAGTAGGGACGGGAATGTCGAACCATACTGTCAGCTCCCGGTTTATAGAATCCTACATAAACGTTTTTTTCGGACTGAAGGGTTTGAGCATTAAAAACTTGAACATGTTTTTTTAATGAGTCTAGGATATTGCCGGTAGCAAAGGCGAATTGGAAATTGCCCAAAACATTACCTTCTGTTATATCACTAATAGCATCGCCAAAGTTTAAACTATAGGTACTATTCGACAGTAATGTATCCTTCCATCGTATGCTTAACCTTTTTCCGCTTACCTTAATTTTAGGATTGGTGCTCAGGGGTGGAGAAATGAGAAGACTATTCTGAGCATCTTTAACTTGAATAAATTCATTAAAGTGAAAAACAACTTCATTGCCTCTAAAATTAGTGGTTTTGAGAGCCGGTGATGATCTAGAAACTACTGGAGCCTTTGTATCTCGAACTCCCCCTTCAGGCGAACTTACTGTGGCACAACCGAAGATCAATAAATAGCAGATTGGCCCACCTAATAGTAATAACCAATACTTCATAGTTCTATTTTTCATATGTACACTTACTTCACCACCTTGTCTAATATTTCTTTTTGCCAATCTAACCAAATACGTGACTGATATACCTTCCGGAAATAGGGTTTATAAGAATCATTTTCGTAAAAATACGAAGCTATAGCATTCATAGGTCCTGCCAGTCTTGTATTACTACTAAGCATAGCATCAAACAAGTTGGCCACCAAGGCTTCATCACAATAATTAAGTCGTTTTAGTGCTTCAGCAGCATTTTTTCTGGTTTGAAATTCAAAACTAGCACTTGTTAAATCAACCAATTCTACCACAGCAAGATTTCTATTTCCACTAGTCTGTGCTTTTAACTCCAGCCATTTACAACGAATTGAATTTCCAACGCCGGTTTCGTTCTTTGTACTATCCAAATATCGGAGAGTGTTAGTAGGAAATAAGGCACAAAGTTTTGTGAGAGCAGACTCAACTACAGCATAGGATGAATCTTTTAAGAGAGGTTCATAGTATCCAAGCATGTCAGGTGAAATTGATTTCACATTATTTATCAGAGATAGTCGCACTTGGCTTCTTTTATCATCCAGCGCTTTTTTAATCAGATTTGTTGTTGCTGAACTTGTGTCATCAGCCAGTTGGGCTACTATTTCAGCTTTAAGGGCAGGATATTTTTCGGCAAAATATTGGTTGATTAACTCGTTTCTTTTTTGTTCAATGGCAACTTTTCTCAAACCAACAGCAGCATCATATCTATCTATCATATTCGAAGCATCGCTCAACTGTGATTTCAATTCTTCCTTTGACTTATCAAAATTTACTTTTTTAAGAATATAACTTCCAGGATCAAAAAGTGTAAAGGCAATCGATTTTGATTCTTTATTTGGAACATCAACCACTTGCATCACATCACTAATCCAAGCTTTTTTAGAATCAAAACTGCCATCTGTATAGTGAACTTCAAAAACTATGGGCATTTTGAACAAACCAACTTCATCACTAAGTTTCTGTGTTTGTTTTACTGTAAAACGAGTAACGGTATTATTACCTATATTCAAATTTTCATACGATGCACTATACACAGGTTCGCCGCCTTTATAAAGCCATTGATTAAAAAACCAGTCGGGAGCAATTCCTAATGTGTCTTGAAATGCCTGATATAAATCATTTGTTTCTACATTGCTGTAAGAATGGTGACGCAGGTAGTAATTGATAACCCTATCGAAAGACTCCCCCCCCCAAACATAGTTCATCATATCTAAAACAGCCGAACCTTTACTGTAAACTCGTTCACTACCGGCATTGAGGGCAACAATGGGTAAGTTGTTTTTTTCGCCTGCGCCTAAGGCAGAGTTATGTTCATTTCGTCGGGCCCATTGATATTCATCGTCCCCAACATATTTTTTGTTGAAGAGCTTAGGGTAGAAGGTGGCAAAACTTTCTTGCAACCAAATATGTTTCCAACTGCGACCGGTGATATAATCGCCGAACCATTGATGTGTAAGCTCATGTACATCTACCCCTACATAACTGCGGTCAATACTGCCTCGGGCGTCGTTTAACAAAAAGTCGCCAAAAATGGTAGCAGTAGTATTCTCCATAGCGCCGTACATAAAATCCTGAACGGGTATTTGCGAATAACTTTCCCAGGGAAATGGAATGCCGGTTTTTTCTTCCAAAAAGTCTATACTTTCTGTGGCGTATTTATAGGTAGATGCTACTCGGTCTTTCTGATCAGGGTAGTAGTAAAGGTTTACCGGAACTCCACTTTTGGTTATACGTTTTTCAATACCATAGTCGCCAATGCCAAGCATTATTAAATAGGTGCTATGCCTGTGTAGCATTTTATAATGCCAGGTTAAAGTGCCGTCTTTATTTTCTTTTGTTGGCAATTGTGTGCCGTTGCTCAACACCTTGTACTGTCTATCCATGGTCACCAACATCTCTGTTGTCATTTTATCGTTCAAGCCGTCGAACATAGGTATCCAGTTTCGGTTATCCTCTCCTTCACCTTGAGTCCAAATCTGTTTTCTACATCGATTAGTTCCATCATTCCATCCAATAAAATAGATGCCTTTACGGGGTTGACAATCGTAACTAATAGAAATGCTATCCTGGCTATTCCATATTAGCGGCTGATTAGGATAAATAGTGATGCCTTGTTTGTCAGCATGAAAATTTACGTCTTTTCCATTTAGCTTAACTTCGCCATAGTTCATATTGATTCCATGTAAATAAATAGAATCGGTAGTGGCCTGTAAGGGGGTAAAATAGTGAACCACCTTGCCTATTACTTTGCCTTGTTTCTCATTAAAACGAACTTGAAGTTTGAGATGAGTGAAATTGCAATTGTGGTTGTATGGTTCGCCCTCGTTGGCCGGAAAAGCCGATTGGGATAAAAGCTGCCCAGGAAAGAATAAGCCTAAGCTAGAAAGTAGAAGCCCGGAAAGCAACCAACAAAATTTATTCATATTAAAGTAAATAAGGGTGAAACAAAATATAGACGAGAAACTATTTTAAATTTGCCGAGCCAAAAGGGCGTACAAATTTAACAGCGTATTTCAATATCTCTTCATGTCTTTGTTAATTGATTCAATATATTCTTTAGCCCTATATATGTATTTATTGGGAATACATTTGGCAGCTTTGGGGGGAAATACCAAAGCCAGGCTTTGGGTTGCCGGACGTAAGGATTGGAAGAAATCTTTAGCCAAGATTAATACGGCCGGCAGGAAAGTGGTTTGGTTTCACAGTTCATCATTTGGCGAATTTGAAGATAGCAGAACTATTATTGATGATATTAAGACCAAGCATCCGGAGGTATTCATGTTGCTTACTTTCTTTTCACCTTCGGGCTTCGAATATTTTAAAAATTACAAATATGCCAATGCCGTGGTCTACATGCCATTGGATTTAAAATCACGAGCCAGGTATTTTGTTAAATTGTTTAAACCATCGTTGGCCATTTTTTCAAGAACTGATATTTGGTACAATTATTTAAATATTTTAAAGCAAAAAAAGATTCCAATTTACTTAACATCATTTACTTTAAGAAAGGACAGTAAATTTTTAAAATTTCCACAAAACTTGTTTTATAAAAAGTGCTTCAACAGCTTTACCCACATCTGCTGTCAAGATGAATTAACTGAACAAATTGTTCGCTCGGCTATTTCAAATGTGGCAACAAGTGTATGTGGCAATATGCGAACCGATGCAGTTTTACGGAAAGAACTTCAGGCCCACGGAGTCGATAAGGTTAAACAATTTGTGGGCGAAGGGTTTTGTGTCATGGCTGGAAGTACAACAGCTGCTGAAGAAAAAATTCTAATAGATTGTTTCCAGAAACTGAATGACAATAAAATCAAATGGATAATAGTACCACATGAATTAGATGAAGTAGAGCCCAATAATTTCTGGCAAAGTGAACTGGCATGCCTCTATACAGAATATACTGAACATCAAAACCAAAAGTTGATTATGAAAGCTAACGTGATGGGTTTGTTGGCTGCATTCTATCAGGTGGCTAATATTGCCTATGTAGGTGGTGGCTTTGGCAAGCAAGGCATTCACAATATTATTGAACCGGCCAGATTTGGATGTTCTATTATTATTGGACCCAACCACCGCAGCTATCCTGAATCGCTTGCACTAACATCACAGGGAGGTGTGGAAGTTATCCAGCATTTAGAAGATTTGCATAATGTAATAGCCACACTCATTGGGGATGTAGCATGGAGAGAAAAGATGGCTGAAGTGAATAGGAATTATGTTAAGGTAAGCGCCGGAGCGACCGAGCGTACTTATAAGGTGTTAATGCAAAACTTGTTATAACTGTTGTTGCAATCGTGGATCCAAGGCATCGCGTAAACCTTCGCCAATGAGATTATAGATTAGAACGGTGATGAAAATGCAAAGGCCCGGAAAAACAATTAGCCACCAAGCATTAAAGTTTTGACGTCCGGCATTAATCAGCGATCCCCAGGTTACTAAATCGGCCGGAACACCTACACCTAGAAACGAAAGGCTTGATTCTATTAAAATAGCCGAAGCAATTCCAAAAGCAATACTGACCATAGCCGGTGCCAGTGCATTAGGCAGTGCATGAAAAAATATTATTCTTGCATGACTATACCCTAATGCTTTAGCCGCCTGTATGTATTCCAGATTCCGGATTTTTAAAAATTCGGCCCTCGTAAACCGTGCGATACCCGTCCATTGAACACATCCTATGATAAGCATTATGTTCGCAATCGAAGGTTTGGCAATAGCTGATATAGTGATAATCAGCAGCAATGTTGGCAGTGACATTACTATTTCTACTGTTCTACTTACCCAACTGTCAATCGGTACTCCCACTTCGGTTTTGAAAAAAGAAAAGCCTTGCAACAGATATTTTCCGGTAAAAAAAAACGCGGTTAATACCAAAATAAAAACGAAACAGCTCACTATAAACTGACAAGAAAACATTACTAGTGATTCCCCCAAAGAGTCAGTTAGAATTGTGCTTCGAAGGTAAAATGAATAAAAGTAAGCAGGTATCAGCCCGGCAAGGGTACACCAGTATTCTCCTCTTGAAATTTTTATATCGGAATTGCCAAAATAACCTGCCAGTGACCCCAACAACAAACCAATTAATGACGCCAAACCCATGCTAAGTATGCCTATGGTAAGTGAAATTCGGGTGCCATGAACTAAACCGGCCAACACATCTTCTCCTCTTTGAGTGGTGCCCAGAAAATGCCTAAACCGGAAGGGCATATCAACTATCTGGCCTTTACTATTTTTGAAATTCTGCTTCTCCCATGGCGAAACATAATCAGCATTTAGCAAATCGCTCTTGCCAGGGCCATAAGTAATCAGGGGGAAAAGTATATAGTCGCAATCTATTTGTTTCCAATTGGTAATATCTTTCTGCAATAAAATATGTTCGCCATTATTACTGTTGTTGTATTCAATATTTTGGGCCGAAGAAAGGGCAGGAAAAAAATGATGACCCTGAAGCTTTACATACAAGGGCTGATCATTAGCCAAAACTGGAGCCAGCAAGGCAATCGCGACCAATAGAATGAGAAAATAAAAGGCAATTAAGGCAAGTTTGTTAGATTTAAATTGCCGCCAGGTATAATTTCGCAAACTATAAGCAGCAGATTCTGTCATCTAAAATAAGTTGATTAATTGGTAAGTGTAAGTATAGCCCAATTGGCCAGCCTTATGTATTCATCGCACCACAAACGCTAAGCACTTGTCCGCTAATATACCCACTCATTTCACTTCCCAAAAACACACAGGTGTCAGCCACTTCTTCGGGCTTTCCGAAACGGGCAAGAGGTATTTTTTTCAACCACTCGGCTGTCACATTGGCGTCAATAGCTTTGGTCATGTCGGTATCAATAAATCCAGGAGCAATAGCATTGCAGCGAATATTTCTACTACCATATTCTTGTGCTATTGATTTAGTAAAGCCAATAATACCGGCTTTTGATGCAGCATAATTTGATTGCCCTGCATTACCCCTCATGCCTACAATGGATGTCATATTAATAATACTTCCTCCTCGTTGTTTCATCATCGGCATTATGAGTTGTTTAGTGAGGTTAAAAACCGATTTCAAATTATTGTTAATAACATCGTCCCATTGTTGTTCATTCATTTTCATTAATAAGGTATCACGAGTTACGCCTGCATTATTTATTAAAATGTGTACGTTGGAAAAATCGGCAAGCACGTTTTTAACCAATGCTTCGGCCTCTGAAAGAATAGCGGCATTACTTTGATAGCCCTTCGCTTTAATGCCCAGAGTGTTTAATTTATCTTCTAAAAGTTTTGCTTTCTCTGCAGAAGAGAGATAAGTGAAAGCGACATTGCAGCCCTGTTCAGCAAAACGGATGGCAATAGATTCACCAATTCCACGGCTGGCGCCGGTGATAAGTGCGGTTTTTCCTTCGAGTAATTTCATAGTATTATTGTGAGTTTGATTGACGAAAATACTAAAATCAATCTATTTGCCATCTCTAAAAATATCGATTACAGGAACCTTGGCGTATAGATTATTTTTCCACGTGGTGGTGGCGGTGGTAAGGTATACTGGTATTGCAACAACAATTCATGAGATCCATTGTTGACGCTTCGCAGAGCAGATATATTAAAATCGTATGAATAGGAAAATCTGAAATTTTTATAAAATTTAACCCCCACCATGGCGTCAGCGGCATCAAAGCTTCGCTTTGAATAACCTCGGAATCCCAAGCCTCCAAATAGAAAATCATTATAAGTTATCATATTTGAAAAATCGGCAGTGGCTTTTGCAATATCTGTTTTAAACAGAACAGCTGGCACATAATTAATTTTTGAATTGATTGTAATCAGATAGTCTGCATTGAGGTAAAGGGTTGCTTTGTTTGGAATAGTAGCTACACCGGCAACGCCCTTCACCCTAAAACCTAACGGAACCAGGTGGTTGATACTAAACCCTACGTTCAATTTTTTGGAAACAAATCGAGCACCTATAGCTGCATCAGGAGTAAAACTACCCTTAGTAGTTACCGGTAAATCATTATCGTTGTGATTTACGCCTCCATTATCGTAAATTCCATCGGGTGTTAAAATTTTTGAACCGGAAATGCTTAACTGAGCACCGGAAATTTTAGCGCCTACGGCGATCATACCGGCTCCAATCTTTTTTGTCTTCGCATAGCCTAATTCCAAACGGGTATTGCGATGCAACCCTGCGAAATCATTTACTATAACCAAGCCAACATTGCCTTTAAGCCTATCCCACGGCATACAGGCTTCAATCAATTGCGAAACCGGATGGCCGGTTAATTGAGTCCACTGGGTACGAAACAAAGCCGAACCGCTAATCACATTTCTATAGCCAGCGTAAGAGGGGTTATAGTAAAATGGCACTAGTTGAGATTGAGTGAATTGGGCATCTTGCTGTGCCACAGCCAAGTAGCATTGCAGCAATGAAACAACAAATAATAACCCGGTTTTTATTTTCCAATTCATACCTCAGTATTACTTAAACGACTGTAGCCGTCATTGGTGACAAAGCTAACTGACAACGGTCATAACTCCAACGAATTAATTGCCGTAAAATTACGCTTTCGGCTATTGTATTCTTTTTGCGTAGCTGTACATTTATCCTCTACAGTGAAACAGAAAATTAATATAGCCCTGGCAGGTAACCCGAATAGTGGAAAAACATCACTATTTAATCAGCTTACAGGCTTACGACAAAAGGTGGCTAATTATCCGGGAGTAACTGTCGAAAAAAAAACCGGTACCTGTTTCCTAAGTGATAAAGTAAATGCCGAAATCACCGATTTGCCTGGTACTTATAGCCTTTATCCCAAATCGCTTGACGAATTTGTTGCATTTGATGTATTGCTGAATACGCAAAGTGATTCGTACCCTGATGTGGTGGTGGTGGTAGCCGATGCAGCCAATTTGAAGCGGAATTTGCTATTCGTATCACAAGTGCTCGATCTTAAATTGCCAACAGTAGTAGCCTTAAACATGCTAGATGTGGCTACCAATAATGGATTGACCATAGATGTAAAGAAATTAAGTGCGGAATTAAGTGTGACCGTGATTCCTATAAATGCCCGAGCTGGCCAGGGAATAGACGAATTAAAAAGACAAATTGTAAACACCCAAAAAGCTTCACAAGATTATTTTATTGATTGTGCCTCGTTACATCCTGAGTTAATTACCGCCATTAAAAGCGAAAACAATATAGCTAGTGACTACGCAGCCTTGCTAACGGCTCATCACCACATGAACATCTATTGCTTGGATGCACCGAAAAAGGAGCGAACTAAAGCACTCTTGGCAAAGTTCAACTTCAATGCGGCTAAATCGCAAGGCGCCGAAACCTTATTGCGTTATGACAAAATCAATGGCGTGCTTAGTAATTGTGTTATATCAGGTCAAGCCCCTAAGGAGCTATTCAGTAATAAAATTGATAAAGTACTTACCCATACAGTTTTTGGTTATGTGATATTCATCATCATCATGTTTATATTATTCCAAACACTATTTAATGTGGCGGCTCTGCCTATGAGTTGGCTGGATATGGGAATGATTTATCTCAGAAATTTGGTAGGCGGAGCATTACCAGCCGGGGTTTTTAATGATTTGATTTGTAATGGAGTGTTGGCTGGCCTAGAAGGCATTTTGGTGTTTGTGCCGCAGATAATGCTGCTGTTTGGAATGATAACCGTATTAGAAGAAACCGGCTATATGAGCAGAGTAAGTTTTATGATGGATAGGCTAATGAAAAATGTGGGAATGAACGGGCGCAGTGTGGTGCCACTCATGAGTGGAATGGCTTGTGCAGTACCTGCTATTATGAGCGCCAGAACTATTCAGAATCCTAAAGACAGGCTTATCACAATTCTTGTAACTCCTTTAATGAGCTGCAGCGCCCGTTTGCCGGTTTACACATTGCTTATTAGTTTGGTAGTCCCCGACACAAAAGTGTTGGACTTAATAAATTTACAGGGCTTGGTAATGCTTGGAATGTATTTCTTGGGATTTGCCATGGCCTTGTTGGTTGCCTTTGTTTTGCGAATTATTATTAAAGCTCGTGAGCGGAGTTATTTCATAATGGAACTGCCCGTGTATAAAATGCCTCGATGGGGCAATGTGGGATTAACTATGGTGGAGAAGGCAAAAATATTTTGTTTGGATGCTGGGAAAGTAATTCTGCTGATTTCAGTTATTCTTTGGGCGTTAGCTTCTTTTGGTCCTAATGACCGAATGATAAAAGTTGAAGAACAAAAAAAGCATGAACTCAGTCAGGTAAATGCCGATACAGTTACAACGCTAAATGCTTATAATGCTGATAAGTTAGCTAACTCATACGCTGGTATTCTTGGCAAAAGTATTGAACCGGCCATCCGCCCGTTAGGTTTCGATTGGAAAATCGGAATTGCTCTTATTACCTCTTTTGCAGCTCGTGAAGTTTTTGTTGGTACTATGAGCACCTTGTATAGTGTTGGTGAAAATGCCAACAATACATCCATAAAACAAAAGTTATTAAATGCGAAAAATGACAAAGGCCTCCCCGTTTATTCACTGGCGACCATCTTATCCTTAATGATTTTTTATGCATTTGCTATGCAATGTATGAGTACTGTAGCAGTTGTAATAAGAGAAACTGGAACCTGGAAAATTGCCACCATTCAAATTGTCTATATGACCGGATTGGCTTACCTATCCAGCTTTTGTGTGTACCATCTCCTCACCTAACTAAAGTTTAATAAAACGTTTTGTTACTGAACCAATCTGATTGGTTATTCTACAATGGTAAACACCAGGAGGCAACGAAACAATTGAAATTTTTGTTGTTCCATTCTGTACTTTTTCGGTTAAGCGTACTTTGCCTAAATTATCTGTAATGCAAACAGTACTGTTTATGCTATTATGGTTTCCAAATTCAAGATAGTCTGCCACGGGATTAGGATAGATAAGCAGATCAGTAAATGTTAACGATCTCAATCCTTGTGGGACTTGACCTGAAGCACAACTTGCCGGTAATGGATATTTACCCTCATTCCATAGCGTTATACTGTCCAATACAGTTAGCTTCGCCATGCTTTGTAGAAATGAAGCTACGGTAGGTGTTAACGTGCTGATAAAAGAAATCCCCACGGGATTTTTTTTATAAATTCTGGCATAAAAAACGCATGCTGCCAAATAACCTCCTGCAGCAGATGGATGACTATAATCACTCTGATATAAGTTGATGGTACTATCGGCAATTCTTGCATTTCGAAAAGCCGCACCCACAGGGGCGGTCCAAGCCCAATTACTATCAGCCATTTCCATGTAGCTTTCCCTAAGGCGTTGCTGCATACCTGCATAGGTACAGAGTGGTGGATAGCTGGCGCAGTTGCTAGCATCTCCATACTTGCGCCCCCACGTCATGTAAAAAATTACCTGGGTGCAACTATCATTTGCACGTATCATACTATCCAAACGTTTGGCATACGGATAGCAATCAGTGGCTACCTGTGATGGTGGGAACGATGGAATCTGACTTTGCTCCTGAAGTACCACATAATCCCATTTTTGTTGATTAATTTTTTGAATAGTGGTTGCATTGGTAGATTGCATTTGAAAAGTGTACCCACCCGGAGTGTTGCTATCAAAAACCAATGTATCGTTGGTGCTCATGGCTACGTCGTGAACCATTTGTGGAAGATTGTTTACTGCTGTGTAGCTGTTGCCAATAAATAGGATTGATTTTTTGGATTGGGCAAAAGTTGTTGCTGAAATAATCAGCATGAAGAAAACAAGAATATGTTTCATGGTTAAAATCTACTTATTGAAGCTTTTTACTTTTTCCATCACTTCTTTTTCCATTGCCGTTTTATGAACAATTATTTTTTTCTGTAACGAGGAATCGCCAACTGCTAAAATTTGCAAAGCCAAAATGCCGGCGTTTTTTGAAGTATTCAAGGCTACGGTAGCTACCGGTACACCATTTGGCATTTGAAGAATAGAAAGAATTGAATCCCAACCGTCAATTGAGTTGCTTGATTTTACAGGCACACCAATAACCGGCAACGATGTAATACTTGCTACCATGCCTGGCAAGTGGGCAGCGCCACCTGCACCAGCAATAATAATTTTTAGACCACGAGCAGCAGCGGATGATGCATATTCCATCATACGCTTGGGTGTGCGATGGGCAGATACAATTGTTGCTTCAAAGCCAATGCCTTGTTGTTCTAAAAAATCGGCAGCAGGTTTCATGATGGGCCAGTCGCTATCGCTACCCATTATGATTCCGACAACCGGTTTTATGATTTTACTTTTAGTGTTTGCTTTACCCATTGTGCAGTTTGTTTTGCTTTTGCTAAATCGTTATTAATTACCGTAACATGTCCCATCTTACGCATTGGCCGTGTTTCTACTTTACCATAGATATGGACTTTTACGCCTTCCGTTTTTAAGCATTCATCCATTCCCTCGTAAACTACCGGGCCGCTATAATCTGCCTCTCCCAATAGATTTATCATAGCCGATGGAATTTTTACCCGTGTACTTCCTAGCGGAAGATTTAAAATGCCACGTAGATGTTGTTCGTATTGCGATGTGTATGCACTTTCGATAGTTTGATGTCCGCTGTTGTGCGGTCTAGGGGCGACTTCATTTATTAGCACATTATTTTCTTTATCAATAAAAAACTCAACTGCAAGTAGGCCACAGATGTTTAATTTTTCAATTAATGTTTGAGCTATTTGCTTTGCCTGTGTAGATATTTTGTCATCCAACACTGCCGGAAACAAAAGCAGGTCTAACAGGTTTGCGCCGGCATGAAAATCCATTTCTACGGCATCATAACATTTTATTTCACCTGCCTCATTTCTGGCAACGATAATGGCAATTTCTTTTTCTAACCCAACCAACTCTTCAATTACCGATGGTACATCCAGCAATGAGTTTAAATCAATCTCTGTTTTTACTATATGAACACCTTTACCATCGTAGCCTGCTGTTCGGCTTTTTTGTACAAATGGAATTTTGAGCTCTCCAGTTTTGAGTGCATTTTGAATTTGATTTTTATTTTCAAATAACAAGAAGGGTGAAGTAGGTAAATGGTTTGTTTGGTAAAATTGTTTCTGCAAACCTTTATCTTGAATAATGGCCAAAGCATCCGGATGGGGATGCACCTTCACACCTTCTTTGGCTAACTGCTTTAGTGCTTCTGTATTGACATGTTCAATTTCAATAGTAAGCACATCGCAATTCTTGCCAAAGTTGTAAACTGTTTGGTATTCGCTTAAATTTCCTTGTATAAATTCTGAGCAAAGATTTTTGCAAGGGGAGGCAGAAGATGGTTCTAAAACACAGGTATAAATATCCCAAGTGTTAGTGCATTGCAAAAGCATTTTACCTAGCTGTCCACCGCCAAGTATGCCAAGTTTTTTTTTAGTAGAGAAAAATGAAGGATTCACAAAAATAGTTCAGGCACAAATTTACTTTTTGTGCCTGAATATCTGCTACTATTTAATGATTTCTATCCGAATTAATTTCGATTGATGACTACCTTTTTGGTAAAAGCTGTGTTTCCATCACTTACTTGTACCAGGTATAATCCGTCATAAACGGTTTGTACATCTAGATAGGAAAGAGTACTGCCGGGTTTAATTACTGATGAGGTAATTGTTTTTCCTTCCAAACTATACAAAGTCACTTTAATATCAGATTGCACCAACCCGTTAACCTGAATGGCAAGAAACTCAGCTCCAGGGTTTGGAAAAATATTTACCGAAGATGCATTTAATAAGGTTGCTGATGAAGATGCAGAAGGTGTGTAAACGGTGGTAGATTCCGTAACGCTGGTCACTTTACTAGCCGTCTTTGTGCCATAAAACTTGGGACCCACTACATAAGGGTAGTAGGAATTATGATTCGCATCAACTGTGCAGAAGTAAGCATAGGTGCCAGCAGGATATTCCGGGGTTACACAAAAGCGTCCGTTATGATCATCTAAATAATCCGGTGAACTTTGAGCTGTGTAAACATAATCTTCACGGAAGTACCCAAGAGGGTAAGTAGTGCTTACCGGTGGTCCATCCGGCACATCAGTCCCATCTGCCCAATGCGTACGAACTGTAATATTTCTTTTGCTGTAACTTGATTTAATACGTGTAATTCCTCCACTTCCATCAGCATTTTTATAACCATAGGCACCATAAATAGGAAAACCATCATAAGCAAATCCAATCAGTGGAGAATGCTGGGTGGTGTCAATGGTGTAAAGTCCATCGGCATCGTACAAATTGCAAATGGTTGAAATAACATTTAAATCTAACTTGAATGCACTTGGATTCTGATGGTGATGATAATTACCCATAGCTGGGTGGCCTTTTGAGCAATCAAATCCTGGTTTTTCGGCCGGAATAGCATCCCGGTTCCAACTTTGCGTTGCTCCCATTCCTCCGGGGCAAGGTGGATTGCCTGGTCCACCACATAAAGCTTGAGTTGTTGAATCCCAAGCTACTCCATCACGAAAATCGAATAAAGCCACACCGTTAATAAATATACCGATATTACCTCCTGTGGTAGGGGAGGGGGTTCCGGTATTTTGTTGTGGATTCAACGAAATTTTAAAAATTGCATTTTGGTTACTTGCTTGTGATGGATTGCCATCTAAAAATGGTCCGGTTGGATACGCCGGTACTCCTTTTGTGCTCACATACACCC
>DAIMNW010000318.1:0-1581 GCA_036719905.1 Chitinophagales bacterium | reverse complement strand
ATAATAAGCCATCCATTGGAAAATTCAATTTTAATCAATCACTATATTTACCTGAGCATGGTGCTTTTCTGTATAGGAATTGCTGGGGTGCTTATTCACCGAAATGCCATTGTCATTTTTATGAGTATTGAGTTGATGCTGAATGCTGTGAATTTGCTAATGGTAGCTTTTTCCACCAAATGGGCCGACCCGGCCGGGCAGATAATGGTATTTTTTACCATGACTGTAGCCGCCGCTGAGGTAGCCGTGGGCTTGGCTATTATTGTATTAATGTACCGAAACGTTCGAAATATTGATATTAATTCTTTGACCAAAATGAAGTGGTAAGCTCAGGCTCATCCACCAAAAGTTATTCGCTCAACCTATAGCTAGCCTAAACCATACAATGAATCTTCAAACCATCGCCACATTAATATTGCTCATGCCGCTTGCCGGATTTTTGATCAATGGATTACTGGGCAAGCAACTTTCTAAATCACTTATTGGATATATTGGCAGTGGCGTAATTTTTATTTCATTTGCTTTAACAGCCTACTTGTTTTTAGGCATCATTCGCCACACCATCGAACCCTTTAATGTTCACCTCTTCAATCTGTTCAGTTTATTCGATTTTACGGTAAATGCCGATTTGCAGATAGACCAGCTGAGCTTGATGATGATGATGATAATAACCGGCGTTGGTTTCCTGATTCATGTTTATAGCACCGGTTATATGCACGATGACGCCGGTTTCTATCGCTTCTTTGCTTACCTCAACTTATTTGTATTCAGCATGCTCAACCTTGTAATGGGAGCCAATTATGTGCTTATGTTCTTTGGCTGGGAAGGGGTTGGTTTATGTTCTTATCTACTGATTGGTTTCTGGTTTAAAAATCAGGAGTACAACGATGCCGCTAAGAAAGCATTTGTGATGAATAGAATAGGTGACTTAGGTTTTTTGCTCGGTATATTCTTATTATATCAAAATATTGGCAGCTTCGATTATCGTACCATATTCGCCTCACCTGAACTTAGCTTAATACCTACCTCTACCATTACTATTTTAACACTATTACTGTTTATTGGCGCCATTGGTAAGTCGGCACAGTTGCCACTTTATACCTGGCTTCCCGATGCCATGGCCGGCCCTACTCCTGTATCGGCACTTATTCATGCTGCCACCATGGTTACCGCAGGTATTTATATGATAGTTCGAAGCCATGTGCTTTTTTCGCTGGCCCCGGCTACCATGGAGGTAATCACGGTAATAGGTCTTTCTACCGCTCTGTTTGCCGGCACTATCGCCTTGTTTCAAAATGATATCAAAAAAGTGTTGGCCTATTCGACCGTAAGCCAACTTGGGTTTATGTTTATGGCAGTGGGTGTGGGTGCTTATACCAGCGGCATGTTTCATTTAATGACCCATGCCTTTTTCAAAGCCTTGCTTTTCCTTGGAGCCGGTTCGGTTATCCATGCCATGAGCGGCGAACAAAACATGAACCGTATGGGTGGTTTACGTTCTAAAATTCCACTCACGTTCTGGACTGTTACGATTGGTGTGCTGGCCATCAGCGGTTTTCCATTTACCAGTGGGTTTGTTTC
>DAIMNW010000154.1:0-5948 GCA_036719905.1 Chitinophagales bacterium | reverse complement strand
CATTAAAACTTAAACATTATGGGAAAAATTATAGGAATAGATCTGGGAACCACCAACAGCTGCGTAGCTGTAATGGAAGGTAACGAACCGGTAGTAATAGCCAACGACGAAGGTCGTCGTACAACGCCATCCGTTATCGGATTTTTGGCCAATGGCGAACGCAAAGTGGGCGATCCTGCCAAACGTCAGAGCATTACCAATCCTCAAAACACGGTATACTCCGTAAAGCGTTTTATGGGTGCTCGATTTAACGAGTCAAAAGCCGAAGCAGCCAAAATGCCTTACAAAGTTGTATCTGGCGATAATGATGCTTGCCGTGTAGAAATTGGCGACCGCAAATACTCACCACAAGAAATTTCGGCCATTGTTTTGCAAAAGATGAAAAAAACGGCTGAAGACTATCTGGGTACTACGGTAACCGAAGCGGTTATCACGGTTCCGGCTTACTTTAACGACAGTCAGCGTCAGGCAACCAAAGAAGCCGGCGAAATAGCAGGTTTGAAAGTGATGCGTATTATCAACGAGCCTACCGCCGCTGCTTTGGCTTATGGCCTTGATAAAGCTCATAAAGACATGAAAGTGGCAGTATTCGATTTAGGTGGCGGTACTTTCGATATTTCAGTACTTGATTTGGGTGATGGAGTGTTTGAAGTAAAATCGACCAACGGCGATACCCACCTGGGTGGTGACGATTTCGACCAACAAATAATTACCTGGTTGGCTGATGAATTTCAGAACGATGAGCGCATGGATTTGAGAAAAGACCCTATGGCACTTCAACGCTTAAAAGAAGCCGCTGAAAAAGCCAAAATCGAGCTTTCTTCATCGCCTGAAACAGAAATTAATTTGCCTTATATCACTGCCGTAGACGGAGTTCCAAAGCACTTAGTAAAAAAATTGAGCCGTGCAAAATTTGAACAACTCTGCGATGGCTTGTTTAGTCGTATGATGGAACCATGTCGTCTGGCATTAAAAGATGCAGGCTATACTACAAACGATATCAACGAAGTAATTCTGGTAGGTGGCAGTACACGTATTCCTAAAGTGGTGGAATTGGTTGAAAAATTCTTTAACCGTAAGCCTTCTAAAGGAGTTAATCCTGACGAAGTGGTGGCCATAGGTGCTGCTATTCAGGGCGGTGTATTAACCGGTGAGGTAAAAGATGTGCTGTTGCTGGATGTTACCCCACTTTCCCTTGGAATTGAAACCATGGGCGGTGTAATGACCAAATTAATTGAATCCAACACGACCATTCCAACCAAAAAATCACAAGTATTTAGTACTGCTGCCGACAGCCAACCAAGTGTAGAAATACATGTACTGCAAGGCGAACGCCCTCTAGCTAAAGACAACCGTACGCTTGGTCGATTCCATCTGGACGGTATTCCACCGGCACCACGTGGTGTTCCACAAATTGAAGTGAGCTTCGATATTGATGCCAATGGAATTATGAGCATCAGCGCTTTGGACAAAGGCACCAACAAATCGCAATCTATCCGAATTGAATCGTCAACCGGACTTAGCAAAGAAGAAGTTGAAAAAATGAAAGCCGAAGCTAAAGCCAACGAAGAAGCTGATAAAAAAGAAAAAGAGCGAATTGACAAATTAAATGAGGCTGATAGCAATGTATTTAGCTCTGAAAAACAGTTAAAAGAGTATGGCGAAAAGCTAATTGCCGATAAAAAGGCAGCTATTGAAACCGCTTTAACTGAACTTAAAGATGCACACAAAGCTGAAGATCTGGCCGCAATTGATATCAAATTAAAAGCACTGAACGATGCCTGGATGGCAGCTTCAGAAGAATTGTACAAAGCCATGAATGAGCAACAAGCTGCCGGCGGTGCTCAGCCGGGTAGCGATGCTCCACCTTCGGGCGATGCAAGTGCTCCCAAAAATGACAATGTAGAAGATGTAGCTTTTGAGGAAGTAAAGGACGATAAGAAATAATGATTCACCCCTAAGGCAAAATCATAAAGTTTGATTGTTTCATAGGTGAAACTCAACGCTCCAAAACTTGGCAACAAGCAATGGGGCGTTGTTTTTTTAGGTAGCCACTTAAAAAGCTTATCTCAAGATAAGTTCGAATAATACTAAGTACTACCTAGGGAATAAAAAGGCCCCATCGAACAATCAAAGGGGCCTATTACTTGAAGGGACTAATGATTTACAGAGATTCTACCATTCTTTCTCAACACCGGCAATTGGCACAGGCTTCATCATTCCTAATCGAAGCTGCTTTAATTCAGCATTAAAAAATAAGTCAGCCTGATTCAATGAATTAATCAATACGGCTCTATTCGGGTTTTCGATATTCTGAGCATTTTTAATCCAGTTCTCTATCCCAAGATAAGTTGGATTTTCAACATTTATTTTGGTAAGTGTATATTTATAACGGCCTTCTTTAATAGCAACAGTTAAAGTGTATTTAATCACGCCGGCCTGTACTTTCAATCCTTTATCCATTTTCGTTACCGGGAATGCGCTGCTTACCACTACTTTGTGTGCATCGGCAGTTGCTAATTTATAAGCCTCGTCAGTCAATTTATAACGTGTTTTCGCCCAATAGGCACATCGATTGTATAATTCTTTCTCCTCAATACCATCCGCCTTTATCACTTCAGAATAGGAAATGAGTTTGGTTACGCTATCTATTGGCATTTTGGGCGGCATGGCTATTTGTCCCAAAGAAATTGAATAGAGTGACATGGTACCAAAGAGCATCAAAATAAATTGAAACAACGCTTTTTTGACAGGAAAATGGAGAAGGTTCATGAAGAGAGTTTTTAGTTAAAACATATGTTTCAAAATTATTAAGGTCACCGCCCCCAATTACAATTCTGCAGAGCTTATTATCCACAAACAATCTGTTTACTGTGTACAAAAAAATGTAGATACATGTTGCATAAAATTCCTTGATAATTGCCTATTTTTATAGGGTTAGGTTCAATTAGCCAACCATGACTTTTACATCTGTTTTTCTTAATAATTTAAACTGATTTTGAGTGCTTTTTCATCCAATTATTGGGCGCTTAAAAAATGATTAGTGCATCAGAAAAATTAGATAATCACAAATCAATTTCAATAGATAATTCTAAATAAATAAAACATAATGTCTGATTTAAATGAAAAAGTAGAAGTGAAAACTTCGAGAAATGATTACGGTGCCGATAATATTCAGGTACTCGAAGGGTTGGAAGCAGTGCGCATGCGACCAGCCATGTACATAGGCGATGTTGGCCAAAAAGGCTTACATCATTTGGTGTATGAGGTAGTGGACAATTCCATTGATGAAGCATTGGCAGGTTATTGTAAGCAAGTGGATGTATTTATCACCAAGGAGAATGGAATTATTGTAAAAGACGATGGACGTGGAATTCCAACAGGAATGCACACCAAAGAAAACAAAAGTGCCCTGGAGGTGGTGATGACGGTATTGCATGCCGGTGGTAAATTTGATAAAGACACTTACAAAGTATCCGGCGGTTTGCATGGTGTGGGTGTAAGTTGTGTGAATGCACTTAGTAAACATCTTCATGTCTTAGTCAAAAGAGAAGGGAAATTATTTGAACAGGAATATCAAAAAGGAGTTCCTATGTATCCTGTACGTGTAATAGGCGAAAGCACAGAAAATGGTACCGAAGTTCGTTTTCAGCCGGATGATAGCATTTTTATTACATCTGAATATAAGTATGAAATTCTTCAGAGTCGATTACGTGAGTTAGCCTACTTAAACCGTGGTATACGAATTTCATTAACTGATCTACGTGAAGTGGAAGCAGATGGAACCTCAAAAACAGAACAATTTTATTCGGAAGGAGGATTACGAGAGTTTGTAAAATACATTGATGGTAGCCGTATTCCGCTGATTCCGGATGTGATACACAGCGAAATGACGAAGGATAATATTTCAGTAGAAATAGCCTTGCAGTACAATGATAGTTATGTAGAGAATGTTTGCAGTTATGTAAACAATATTAATACCATTGAGGGCGGTACGCACGTGGCAGGTATGCGACGAGCGCTTACCCGTTCATTAAAGAGCTATGCCGATAAAAATAAATTACTTGAAAAAGTAAATATTGAAATAGCCGGCGACGATTTCCGAGAAGGCTTAAGTGCAGTACTTTCGGTAAAAGTGCCGGAGCCTCAATTTGAAGGTCAAACCAAAACCAAATTAGGGAACAATGAAGTAACAGGTGTAGTTGACCAATGTGTTGGCGAAATGCTGAACAATTATCTGGAAGAGCATCCACGTGAAGCAAAAATTATTGTTCAGAAAATTATTCTGGCCGCCACGGCACGTCATGCAGCTCGTAAAGCCCGGGAAATGGTGCAACGTAAAAGCGTTATTGGGAGTGGATTGCCTGGTAAATTGGCCGATTGTCAGGATACTGACCCGGCAGTTTCCGAAATATTTCTGGTTGAGGGTGATTCGGCCGGTGGAACAGCTAAACAAGGTCGTAATCGAAAATATCAGGCAATTCTTCCGCTTCGAGGTAAAATATTGAACGTGGAAAAAGCTATGGAACATAAGATTTATGATAATGAGGAGATAAAAAATATGTTCACCGCCTTAGGCGTCAGCATTGGGACTATTGAAGATGACAAATTGTTGAACATGGATAAGCTACGGTATCATAAAATAGTTATTATGACAGATGCCGACGTGGACGGCAGCCATATCAGTACATTGATCCTCACTTTCTTTTTCCGCTACATGAAACCATTGATTGAGAATGGCTACATCTATATTGCTACTCCCCCACTTTATTTAGTGAAAAAGGGTAAAGAAAGTATTTACGCTTGGGACGAAACTGACCGAAAAGCCGCAGTTGAAAAGTTGGCTAATGGTAAAGAAGATACTGTGGGCATTCAGCGATATAAAGGCCTTGGAGAGATGAACGCCGAGCAGTTATGGGAAACCACTATGAATCCGGAGACAAGAACTCTCAGACAAGTGACTATTGAAAGTGCTGCAGAAGCCGATAGAATTTTCAGCATGTTGATGGGAGATGAAGTGCCACCCCGTAGAGAGTTTATTGAAAGCCATGCCCGATATGCCAATATCGATGTCTAAATCGTTTTAGTAAAATTATGCAATGAAAAAAGCCCGTGCAGATCATGAACGGGCTTTTCCATTCTACATAACTAATTATGCAGAACTCTTTTTGATGGCGGCAAGTTTCATGCCTAACCAAGCCATTGGGATATACGCAACCGTGAGGTCGAGCACATCAAACCAGATTGGAGCCGGAATCATTCTCACGGCCATTATACCCCCAACTAAAAAAAGCAGCCCAACTATGGCGGCAGGAATTAACTTGTTGCCAACAGCAAAGTAGCAGGCAATAATGGCAGCCACCAATGTGCCAAGTGCATGTGCCAAAAAAGGCATTATAAAATGTTTGGGCTGCATTAAATGCATGGAGGCATTGAGCCCTTCAACAGTTGTAAAATCGGCACCAGGTGGCGGTGGGATAATTTTGCCGCTCATTTGCACAATACCCATATTCACTGCTCCACCTATGATAATACCGATTAGAGTTGCTACAATGTTTCTTAAAGTTGTATTCATAAGCATGTTTTTTAAGATGAAAAAATCTTTTGGCTAAAAATAAACACAATTTTTCTGTTCGCCAAGCAATGCAATTCTGCATTTGAATGCAAGTTGATTAGGAAGAAAGCCTTCTAAAACTTACCGTAACTTTCTGCTAAATAAATCAGATAGCGCTTTTGTCAAAGAAGGAAATGAGAATACAAATCCTTCAGAAACAATTTTTTGAGTTGAAACCTTGCTTCCTTCCAAAAGAATTACGGCCATTTCACCAAAAATCAATTTCAGTAGCCAAGCAGGCACATTTGGCAGCCAAAGTGGCCTGTTCAATTGATGAGCCACAGCCGTTGTTAGTTCCTTATTGGTAGAAGATTCAGGGGCTACACTATTATAT
>DAIMNW010000153.1:0-5975 GCA_036719905.1 Chitinophagales bacterium | reverse complement strand
ATTTTAATAATGCCAATTTCGTTGTGTTACCAAAACCGCATGTGCTGGCTCGTGATACCTTTGTATGTTGGGGCGATTCGGTAAATCTTACTGCCGCCAGCACCCTGCCATTCCCTTCTTATAGCTGGTATAAACTGAACGATACTGTAAAATTAAGTAGCGGCAGTACCTGTACAGTTCACCCCGACACTACTACTAAATATTTAATTATTGCCGATTTCCAAGGTTGCCCTAATGATACCATAATAACAGTGCACGTTTATGGTAAGTCTACCACTTATAATTACAATACCTGCACAGGCAACACCATTCCAATTAATGGTGGCGATGGCTCTAATTACATCTGGTCGCCAAGCACCTATCTGAACAGCACGAGTGCAGGCACTCCACTTTGTACTCCATATGCCAATATAAGTTATAATGTTGTGGTAACTGCGCCGCCTGCTTCTTTATGTCCTACAGCTACCAATACTGTGAACGTAAATGTGAGCACCACAACCAGTTGCAGCGCTGGCCCCGATAAATTTATCATTAAAGGAAAATCGGTACAAATTACCGCTTGCAATATGCCCGGCACATATACCTGGCAACCTTCGCATGGTTTAAGCGATACCACCATTTATAATCCGATAGCCAGCCCCGATACTACCACAACTTATTATTTGAGAGTGCAAGATCCAACAGGCTGTGCTGTGTTGGATACCGTTGTAGTTCAAGTGGTTGATAAACCGCTTATTCTATTACCCAATGCGTTCTCTCCAAATGGTGATGGCGAAAATGACAAATATGCCCTCATTTATGCCGGTGTGAAAGAACTGCATGAATTCTCCATCTATAATCGTTGGGGCGAAAAAATATTTACCACTACCAATCCCGATGTAGGTTGGGATGGCAAATACAAGGATAAAGAGCAGGAATTGGGAACTTATGTCTATCTAGCCAGAGCGCTGCTAATTGATGGCAATGAGACGGAATTGAAAGGCAATTTCATGTTGCTCCGTTAATTTTCAATTCTCAAAATAAAAAAAATCCGTGCCTGCTATGCCGTCACGGATTTTTTTTTGTTGAATACTATACCCAACCTCTGCCCTATTTGCAGCATTTCTTTTTATCTTCGCCGCCCTAATGAAAAATATTAGAAATTTTTGCATCATAGCCCATATTGATCACGGTAAAAGCACCCTGGCCGACCGCTTACTGGAAACTACCAAAACGGTAACCCAACGAGAAATGCAGGCCCAGGTACTCGACGATATGGATTTAGAGAAAGAACGAGGCATTACCATTAAGAGCCATGCCATTCAAATGGATTATATTCTCAATGGTGAAAAATATGTACTCAACCTGATTGATACACCCGGCCACGTCGATTTTAGTTATGAAGTAAGCCGTGCCATTGCTGCCTGCGAAGGTGCGCTACTCTTAGTAGATGCCACACAGGGTATACAGGCACAAACCATCAGCAATCTTTATTTGGCGCTTGAAAGTGGCCTTACCATCATCCCTGTATTGAACAAAATTGATATGGATGGGGCTATGATTGAGGAAGTGAAAGACCAAATTGTTGATTTAATTGGTATTGAAAGAGATTCTATACTCCTAGCCAGTGGCAAAACAGGAATGGGTGTACCCGAAATTTTGGAACAAATAGTTCATCGCATTCCGGGCCCAAAGGGTGACCCGGAAGCGCCCTTGCAAGCATTAATCTTCGATTCGGTTTATAATTCGTTTCGTGGAATTATAGCCTATTTCAAAGTAATAAATGGTACTTTGAAAAAAGGCGACCATGTTAAATTTGTGAATACCGGGATGGAATATTTTTGTGATGAGGTGGGTGTACTGCGCATGAAACTGTCGCCGCAACCCGAAATAAGTGCCGGCAATGTGGGTTATATAATAACAGGAATAAAAGAATCGCATGAAGTAAAAGTGGGTGATACCATTACTGTGGTAAACAACCCTTGCGATACAGCTATTCAGGGTTTTGAAGAAGTGAAACCCATGGTATTTGCCGGTGTTTATCCTATTGATACCGACGATTATCAGGAGTTAAGAGAAAGTATTGATAAACTGCGGCTTAACGATGCCTCATTGGTTTATGAGCCGGAGAGTTCAGCAGCATTGGGATTTGGTTTCCGCTGCGGTTTCTTAGGACTTTTACACATGGAAATAGTTCAGGAACGTTTGGAGAGGGAATTTAACATGACCGTAATTACAACCATTCCCAACGTTTCATACATCGCTTATACCACCGATGGCCAGAAACATATTGTAAACAATCCAACCGAGTTTCCGGATGTTGGCCGATTGGAATATTGTGAAGAGCCATTTATTAAAGCAGCTATTATCACCAAACCCGAGTACATAGGCCCCATTATGAAATTATGTATGGATAAAAGAGGAATCCTGATTAATCAAACCTACCTCACTACCACTCGAATTGAGATGATTTTTGAACTGCCCTTGGCCGAGATAGTTTTCGACTTTTATGATAAACTAAAATCTATCAGCCGCGGTTATGCTTCATTCGACTATCATCCTTTAGACTATCGAATGGCAGATATTGTGAAAATGGATTTAAAATTGAATGGTGAAAATGTAGACCCACTGAGCGCTCTTATTCACCAAAGCCGAGCCCATGCTTTTGGGAAGCAGATTTGTGAAAAATTGAAAGAACTGCTCCCCCGTCAGCAATTCCAGATAGCCATTCAAGCAGCTATTGGTGCTAAAGTGATAGCCCGGGAAACCATTTCGGCCATGCGTAAAGACGTTACAGCCAAGTGTTATGGCGGTGATATTTCCCGTAAACGAAAACTTTTGGAAAAACAGAAGGAAGGAAAGAAGAAAATGAAGCAGATTGGAAGTGTGGAAGTTCCTCAAACAGCTTTTTTAGCTGTGCTAAAGTTGAATTAATATCCCACCTATCGCAATAAGCAAGATTGGAGAATTTCATCTAACTCCACTCGAAATATCATCCGCCTTTGGGCTATTGAACAGTATTTATTGGCATCCATTGTTGTCTATCAGAACGCTGGCATATTTTGAACATGATTCGAATAATCGGTAGCAACTCCTTTAAAAATCAAACAGTAAGAAACACCGCTACTCCTATACTTATCTTCCAACCTTATTACTCTTGATTAGTATTCAATTAGTTAAAATTGAATATCCAACTCGGCTAACTAGTTGAGCTAATTCCTATGGTCTTTTGTTTCTCATCATTTATAGACGGACTGCTATGTGATATACCGACGTCGTGTTTTTTTGTGGAAAGTAAATGTGATAAAATCGCTATAATTGTATACCTCAAAAACAATGACCCCATGAAAAAAACACTACTCCTCTCCCTGCTCTTTTCCTTCTTTTCATTAGCTGCATTTGCACAACGCGACCAGACGGTGAAAGGAACCATAATCGACAAAGAATCGAAGTTGAGCATAATAGGTGCCAGCATCATACTCACCGATGATGCTAGCAGCGCTAAAGGAACCTCAACCGATTTGGATGGCAATTTTCGCCTCAATAATATTCCGGTGGGCAAGCACAATTTTTTGGTAAAAGCCTTAGGCTATCAGAATGTGGTTTTAACCAACATTCTAGTTACCTCGGGTAAAGAGGTGGTGCTCAATATTGAGATGGAGCAAAGTGTTACCCAAATGAAAGAAATAAAGATTACAGCTACCGACACCAAAGAGGTTCGAAACGATATGGCCACCGTGAGCGCCCGTACATTTGATGTGCAAGAAACTGAGCGTTATGCAGGTAGCAGGCAAGATCCTGCTCGTATGGCCAGCAATTTTGCCGGTGTGCAAGGCACCGACGATTCACGAAATGACATTGTAGTAAGGGGCAATTCGCCACTGGGTGTAGTTTGGCGTTTGGAAGATATTGATATTTTTAACCCAAACCATTTCTCCATACCCGGAACAAGCGGTGGCCCATTGAGCATTATCAACAATAAAACATTGGCTAATAGCGATTTTTTTACCGGTGCTTTCCCAGCTGAGTATGGCAATGGTACCTCGAGCGTTTTCGATTTAAAACTTCGCAATGGTAACCGCGACAAATATGAAGGCAGTGTTCAATTTGGAATTCTTGGTGCCGAGGTATTGGCCGAAGGTCCTATCAGTAAGAAGCACAAGTCATCTTTCTTAATCACAGGTCGCTATGCAACATTGCAATGGCTGCAAGCGCTCAAAATTCCGGTTGGTACATCGTCTATTCCAAAATATCAGGATGGTACCTTTAAACTCAACTTTCCTCTCAATAAAAATTCACGCCTTACCTTTTTCGGCATAGGCGGCATGAGCCATATCGACCTTATTGTAAGTAAATTTACAACTCCACCTGCCAATCAGGAGGAGTACGGCGAAGATGATCGTGATCAATATTTCAAATCGAATATGGGCGTGCTGGGTACTTCTTATGCTCACACTTTAGATGCCAATACCTATACAAAACTTACCCTTGCTCGTCAAGGGCAAATGATTGACGCCCACCATACTCGTGTTTACCGCGATTCGTCATATAACATTACCCAAATGAAAGATATACTGGGGTATAATTTCAAAACCATGAAAACTTCTATCAGTTGGTATCTTAATCACCGATTCGATGCGCAAAGTAGTGTTCGATTTGGGTTCAACGCCGACCGCTACACATTCAATATGGTGGATAGTATTAGAGAATTTACACCGGATTGGAAACATCGCTGGGATTATTCAGGTAGTTCGTCGCTGATCCAACCTTATGCTGAGTACAAGTATAAATTTACTGATGATTTGGTATTCAATGGAGGCATTCATGTACAGTATTTTACTCTCAATAGTTCCTATAGTGTAGAACCCCGATTAGGTTTGAAACGGAATCTGCCAAATGGTCAAAGCCTCGGATTAGGTTTTGGAGTGCACAGTCAAACTCAGCCATTCTATACTTACTTCTACCACTATCCGGATTACACCGGAGGCCAAATGCATAATCTGTACATGGATTTTACCCGTAGCAGGCACTTTATTCTAAGTTATGACAAAACTTTTTCACAGTACTTAAGAATGAAAGTAGAGACCTACTATCAATATCTTTATAATGTTCCAATAGAGAACCGCGACAGCAGCAGTTTCAGTTTGCTCAATATGGGTTCGGCCTTCGAACGATTTTTTCCAGGTCAATTGTCAAATGATGGTACTGGTAGAAATTATGGTTTGGAAATGACCTTAGAGAAATTCTTTCATCGGGGGTACTACTTTATGCTCACCGGTTCGCTGTATGACAGTAAAGCCCGTGGCAGAGATAGCGTATTGCGCAATACCGATTTTAATGGCCATTTTGCCCTCAACGCATTAGGTGGCATAGAACGTAACATACATTTTGCTACCCTTAGCCTCGGCGGAAAAATTACGTGGGGAGCTGGCAAGCGTTACTCTCCTTACAATCTGGGCGCTTCCAGTCTAGCTGGCGATGGCATAGTGTGGGATCAATACCGAAATGCGTATCAGTTTAAAAACTATTTCCGTGCCGATTTAAAAGTGGGTTTGCGATTCAATGCAAAAAAGGTTTCTCATGAGGTGGCAATTGATTTGGTCAATATCATGAATACCAAAAACATTCTGGGGTATACCTATAATCCTGATTTGCAAAGGCAAGGACTCAACCCTGTAGTGCTAAAATATCAGTTAGGCTTTTTACCATTATTTTATTACAAGGTTGATTTTTAAAATTTGCGGCTTCCAGCTTAGTAAAACCCCTTCTGTTTTTCAAGTGGGTTTGACTGTGTTGAATTTAAACTTTGGTAACACAATATTGTTGGTAAATAACCCTTTTCACACGCCTATCTGTATTTGAATTCAAGGGCAAAAGGCTATATTTGCGGTTCAAAATCAATCAAATTAATAAACAACTATTTTAAAAAAATGAAAAAAGTAATCATTTCCCTTCTTGCCGGCGCAGCGCTTGTGCAAGTAATAGCCTGCAATCAG
>DAIMNW010000152.1:0-5993 GCA_036719905.1 Chitinophagales bacterium | reverse complement strand
ATTAGATACTGCCGGTTATCGAAAGCAAACTGTAACCCATCTCAATATAAGTCTTTCATTAGAGGCTGATAAACAACAAAAATTATTATTGGATGGTTCTAATTTTTTGAACTCCACTCTACAAAAAAACAAGACACTATTAATTTTTGATGCTACCAACCGATTTACCTATGATGATGCAAAAGACCTGCTCAATACAGGATTTGTGCATTTGCGGTGGCGTTATCTCTATAAAAATAAAATTAGCCCCGAAGCTTATACGCAGTATCAATGGGACGAACTTCGTGGTCTGCAGCAACGGTATTTGGCAGGAGCCAACTTGAGGTACAATTTATTACACAAAAATAAATGGGATATGGCAATAGGTGCTGGCCCTATGTACGAAAACGAAACTTGGAATTATAAAGGGATAGTTACTCTTAAGCAAAAGGCGAAGGATCTAAGTGCATTAGTATACACCAATGGGATAAAATTTAATAGCTATTTTAAATTGGAAGTGCTGCCAACCGACGCACATCACTTTTCTTTTGTATTGTTTTATCAAGCTTGGCCCTCTACGTTTTTTCAAGCTAGGCTAGCAACTAAATTCGCGTATGATATCAAATTAACAAAGCATTTCAACTTCAGTTTTATGTTCAATAGTTTGTATGATGCTAAGCCAGTGGTGCCTATTCCTAAATTTTATTACAATTTTTCGAATGGAATCACTTACAGTTTCTAAATAAATTGGATCAACCAGCTTCGGGCGCTCATCCTGGAAACCCTGATAGCTCTAATTAGCAAATCATATCGCTGCGTTGCAGTTCTATAAAGTTATTGAATGGGATGGGGCAAATTAAACATCACTTTAGCCGTAACGCTATTGCATGCGAATAGATAATATGATTGCTAGTGGAAACTCTTGTTGCCCATGTATCATTTAATTACTTTAAGTACAAAGCCCCAAAACACTTTGTGTTTCAGGGCTTTTGTAGTGGGATCGGGACTTGAACCCGAGACCTCCGGGTTATGAATCCGGTGCTCTAACCAGCTGAGCTACCCCACCATTTTTTTAGGGACGGCAAATGTAGTTTTTTTTCAAAATAATTCGGCTTTTTTTGAGAAGCTTATTTAATCATCATTCTTCTAACATATTTTCCAATTATATCAAATTCGAGATTGACCGTATCGCCCTCTTTCAAGTTTTTGAATGTGGTATGTTCCATCGTGTAAGGGATAATGGCTACGGAAAAGTTTGACTCTCCCACATCATAGCAGGTCAATGATACGCCATTGATACAGACAGAGCCTTTCTCGACTAGTAGTGTCGACTGCTCAACGTGATTGAGTGTAAAGTCAAATTTCCAGCTGCCGCTCATATTTTGAATAGCTGTACATCGAGCAGTATCATCTACATGACCTTGCACAATGTGGCCATCAAACCGACCATCTGCCTTCATACAACGTTCCAAATTGATGCAGGTGCCCACTTGCCATTGATTTAGATTCGTTTTTGATAAGGTTTCACTAACGGCCGTAACTTGATGGCTATCCGATGATACAGTAGTGACCGTTAGACAAACGCCACTATGCGCCAAACTCTGATCAATTTTCAATTGGTTTGATATTGGCGACTGTATTAAAAAGGTTTTGTTGGTGCCTTCTGTAAATGAGGCTTGAACTATGCCAATACTTTCAATAATACCTGTAAACATGTATAGAGTTATCAATTAGGTGCTCATAATTTCAAGAATGGCATCAGCAATATCATCGGCACTAGGTTTACAAAAGTAATCTCCATCAGTGCCATAAGCGCTGCGGTGAGGAGCTGCCGACAAACATTTGGCAGGTGAATCCAAATGATAGTATCCTTGCTGAATTTCGATTACTTGCTGCATCATATATGCAGTGGCTCCACCAGGCACATCCTCATCCAAGAAGAGTATTCGGTTTGTTTTCTTTAACGATTCTACTATTCGATGGTTTATATCAAACGGTAAGAGTGTTTGAACATCAATTAATTCCACTGAAATGTCTTGAGCAGAAAGCAACAGAATGGCTTCCTGAGCTATTCGTAAGGTACTGCCATAGGTAACCAATGTAATATCGCTGCCTTCTTGTATTATTTCTGGTTGGCCAAGTGGAACAGTGAATTGGCCAAGATTCGAAGGTAATTTTTCCTTCAATCTGTAACCATTTAAACATTCTATCACCAACCCCGGCTCATCGCTCTTGAGCAAAGTATTGTACATGCCGGCAGCTTGGGTCATATTTCTAGGCACACAAACATACATACCTCGAAGGGAACCTAAAATCATTTGCATAGGTGAGCCAGTATGCCAGATACCTTCTAGTCTATGACCTCTGGTTCGAACTATTAACGGGGCTCTTTGACCACCAGCTGTTCGATATTGTAAGGTACAGAGATCATCGCTCAAAGCCTGCAAACCATAAAGCAAATAATCAAGATATTGAATTTCGGCAATTGGTCGAATGCCTCTTAAAGCTAGGCCTATGCCCTGCCCCATGATGGTGGCTTCTCGAATACCAACATCAAATATTCGCTCAATGCCAAATTTTTCTTGAAGGCCGGCAAATCCTTGATTTACATCACCAATGTGACCAAGGTCTTCGCCAAAAGCCACAACAGTGTTATTTGTTGTAAAGGTGCTATCAAAATATTTATTTAATATTTCGAAACCATTAAGTATAGGCGCATCCGTTGCATACTCTGCTTTTTGCTCTTCTATCTTTAAAGCATTATTATTTGATGCGCTATGCAAATGGGTGTTATACCGGTATGAATTCTCTTCTTTGTATCGGTCTATCAAATTTTTTATTGCCTCAACAGCCGGACTTTGATGATAACTTACTCGGAGATAAATTCTTCGTAAAGTACTCACCACATCGCGACGAAAAGGCTCACGGTTTTGAAGTAAAGATTGCTTGGCTGCTGAAACAGTTTCTATTTCAATACCCTCTGCAATAATCATTTCCAAAGCATGGCAGGCCTCTATTATTTCGTCTTTAATGGGTTGTATGAATTCGCTCCAGGCTGCCTGCTTCGCCGTTTGAACATCGTTCTTGGCCTGCTGCTCAATCAATTCGCACTCCATTTCGGTTGCTAGCGCATTTTCAAGCATCCAACTTTTCATTTTCTTTATACAATCAAATTCTTGCTCCCAAGCAAGGCGCTCTTTTGATTTGTATCGCTCATGTGAACCTGAGGTACTGTGTCCTTGAGGCTGTGTCAATTCTTCTATATGAAACAACACAGGCGTATGAGTGGCACGACATGCTGCTATTCCTTGTTCATAGGCTTTGCATAGCGCAGCATAATCCCATCCTTTCACTTTGTAAATTTGATACCCATTACCCTGCTCATCTATTTCAAAACCACTGAGTGCTTCACTGATATTACCTTTAATGGTTTGATATTTTTTGGGAACAGAAATGCCATAGCCATCGTCCCATACACTTACTGCTAATGGAACTTTTAACACACCGGCTGCATTTAGTGTTTCCCAAAAATGTCCTTCACTTGTGCTTGCATCGCCAATGGTAACAAAAGTTACTTCATCTCCATTGTTCGAAAAGTTGGGGGAACTCTTGAGTGCAGGGTTTTCGCGGTACATCTTCGAGGCCAGTGCCAAGCCTAATGACCGAGTCATTTGCCCGGCCGTAGGCGATGAGTCGGCTGAAGTATTCTTTTGATTCACCAGATTCTTCCAGTTTCCATTTTCATCAATCAACCGAGTGGCGAAGTGAGCATTCATTTGCCGGCCACCACTATTGGGCTCCAGATTAATATCGGGATTGGCATAAAGCTGAGCAAATAATTCTTTTAAGGTAACCATACCGGCTGCCAACATAAAAGTTTGATCGCGATAATAGCCGCTTCGCCAATCCCCATTTTTAAAGGCTCGAGCCATAGCTATTTGTGGCAACTCTTTTCCATCACCAAATATTCCGAATTTAGCTTTTCCTGTAAGAACTTCTTTTCGTCCCAATAAGCTGGCTTCTCTGCTTTGGCACGCCAGCAGATAATCCATAAGCACTTGTTTCTTAAATTCATTGAAAGTTAAACTCTCCTGTTCTGTGACTTTTTCTTTATCTTTCATTTACAAAAAAATATTTTTTCAGAAAATAATTTAAGTGTTCTTTGTGCTTGCTAAACCACCACCTTATTCGCTTAACAAGCGTTTAACAATAAGCGAAGTCAAAAGTACTAAAACCAAATTACTTTTGAAGGTGTTGAAAAAAGATTGGCACGACGTTTGAAAATACTTATTCATCATTCAAGTAAATAAGAAATGAAAAAAATACTAACTATTGCTTCGCTGTTTGTAAGCACCATTGTTGTAGCACAAACCATGGAAGAAGTAAGGGCCAAAGCCAAACCGGTTAGTACACCTATTACAGCACCACCAGTTGCCTCCTCACCAAAATCTTCGGCTACTATTGAGTCAAAGATGATAAACCCCAATGCTGGTGAATTTAAATTTGTTTCTGAATCGCATGATTTTGGGAATATTGCTGAAGGACCGCAAGCCATGTATGATTTTGAATTTACCAATACCGGCAAGGAACCTATCTTGATTTCAAATGTGCATGCCAGCTGTGGATGCACCACCCCAGTTTGGCCAAAAGAACCAATATTGCCAGCCGCAAAGAGTAAAATTTCAGTAGTTTACAACACAAAAGGACGCCCTGGCCCTTTTACAAAAACGATAACCATCTCTTCTAACTCTAAAACTCCAGAACGTCAACTTATAATAAAAGGCTCAGTAGATAAGGCTCCTGAAAACACTGTTCCTGCAAAAACCCCTGCCATACTTAATGAAACTCCAGCAGGTCGTTAACTTTTTTATCTTGCATTCAATTAAACTATAACCAAATAAAAATTAAAAAAAACATGAAAAAATTAATTCTTCTTGCAATCGCAACCACCTTCACAGCTGCCACTTTCGCACAGTCGAGCGTTAAAGATGCACCGGTTAAAATGGCACCAGCTTCTACTCCAACCAAAGTGATGCCTGCTTCTGACGCAGCTCCAGTAAAACCAGCTGCAACAGCCGTTTCTGCTGCTCCTAGCACCACACAGGACGTTACTCCACCAGCCAATCCTAATGCACCGGATATTAAATTCGAAACTGAGACGCATGATTTTGGTACAGTACCAGAAGGCCCACAGGCTAAATTTGATTTCGACTTTACAAACGTGGGTAAAGAGCCATTGATTTTACAAAATGTACAAGCTTCATGTGGTTGCACTACCCCAGAGTGGCCTAAAGAACCAATTTTGCCTGGTGGAAAAAACAAAGTAACTGCCATTTACAACACCCAAGGTCGTCCTGGTCCATTTACTAAAACTATTACGATTACTTCTAACGGTAAGACTCCTAGCAAGCAGATTATCATTAAGGGAACTGTGCAAGCTGCTCCAGCTACTACTGCTCCTGAAAAAACTCCAAACATAATGAACGAGCCTGTTAAGAAATAACTCTAACTAATTCACAACCAAAGCCCCCCTTAATGAAAAGGGGGGCTTTTTTTTGCCCCCTTCCCTATTTCAATTATCAAAATAGCATAGATTTTGGCCTAATTTGTTGTAGAATACTTGCTTTTGAAGCATTATTAATTATCTTTGCACTCCAATTTTAAAATACAAGAACGAAATGGATGCTATAAAATTTGTTGAATCTGAAATGGTGCCTACCAAAAGCCACCCTGATTTCAAAGCCGGAGATAATATAACAGTTACTTACAAGATTGTTGAGGGTGATAAATCTCGTCTTCAGTCATTCAAAGGCGACGTTATCCAGCGTCGTGGCCATGGTGTTACTGCCACATTCACTATTCGTAAAATTTCTGATGGTGTAGGTGTAGAGAGAATTTTCCCTGTACATGCTCCATCCATTGAAACTATTGCTATTAATAAGAAAGGCCGTGTTCGCCGAGCTAGAATATTCTATCAGCGTAAACTCACTGGTAAAGCCGCTCGTATTGTTGAA
>DAIMNW010000317.1:0-1612 GCA_036719905.1 Chitinophagales bacterium | reverse complement strand
GAAATCAGCAGAGGAGGTTGTAGTAGTTTTTAATTCATTTAGTAATAATATGATTGAGATTAATGTGAGCTATTTGGTAGCAGCCATTGGCCTTTCCGAATTTCTGTCTAAGAAGCAAGAAATCAATTTTGGCATATTAAAAATACTGGACGAAAATCAGATTAAGTTAGCCGCCCCTTATCCGCAACAAATAGAACCACAAACAACGGTCTCATAAGTGAAACTTACAGGTTAATACGCTAATGTCGTCGTGAATAGGCATTTCTCCTCTAAAATTGTTTATTTTTTCTAGAAGCTTCAAGTTAAAATCCTTTGGGGTAAGTGATTGATATATTTTTAAAAACTTTCCTAATTCTTGGAGTCCAAAATATTCATGTTTGTCATTCTCTAATTCGCTCAGGCCATCTGTAAACATAAATAAAGTGGTGGGTTCGTTTATTTCAATTACCCCTGCATTTAAGTGTGGTAAGGGTTTGAAACTTCCAAGAATAGTAGTACCCTCACCTAAAAATTGAATACCAGCATTATTGCCTAAAGCCGGTGGCGTATGCCCAGCGTTTACGTAAGTTAGTTTTTTTGTTTTCAAATTATATTTGGCGAAAAACATGGTTATAAATTTTTCTCCATTCATCAGGTCATACATTTGCTCGTTCAATCGATGTACCATTTCTTTCATCAAAAGATCTTGCCTGGCTAATAATCGCAACGTAGCCTGAAAGTTACTCATCAACAATGCTGCTGCCATACCTTTACCCGAAATATCTGCAATGCAGAAGGCAATTTCGTTATCAGGAAGGTTGAAAAAATCGTAATAATCTCCTCCTACTTCGCTGTGCGGTTGATAGATCGCATCAATTATATATTTATCACTGATAGGAAATTTTTGTGGGATCAGCATATTTTGAATATGGCCGGCTAATTCCAATTCTTTTTTAACACCTTCTTGAAGTAATTGCCTTTTAAACAATCGTTTGTTTTCAATAGCCGAAATGGTAATATTGGTTAGTGTTTCAATAAATTTCAACTTCTCTTCTACTGTTCCATATTCATTTGGTGTAATTTTCGAGATCAAAGCGAATGCAAGAGGTGTTTCTTTGTGGTAAACAGGAATTACATATTCCATTTCATCCAGATATGGGTGATTGATTTCACTTATTCGGCTAGTTCTTTTAAAATAAAATAGCGTAGTGTGAAGTACAATGTTAGGTATCGGACTCACTACGCCATAGTCAAGCACACAGTCCCAAGACTCATTCCGGTTATAGAAGATAACCATCTTTTCAATCCCTAACAAATCGCTCAAAATAGTTCGAAAATGCTCGAACAACATAGGTGCCTTTGCATTATTGTTAATCACCCTTGTGAGTTCCAGTAAAGCATCAATCTGACGATTTTTTGCATTGAGCGAAAGTGCAACAATTGACTTAGCCATTACTTCTCTTTACTTTTTTGAAAGATAGCATTATGACCAATACAAACCAATACGTTGATTAATGTATTGGTAGTTAATGTGTTTCTTCAGAGAGAAACCATAATTTTTCTAGATTTAATGGCAAGTCAAGTAAAAGTGACCATTGACTTATGCCAGTACTAAATAAAATGGCATCAGAAC
>DAIMNW010000316.1:0-1613 GCA_036719905.1 Chitinophagales bacterium | reverse complement strand
CTCAGGAGGCAGGCTTCAGAGCAGGCACTTGTACTCCATTTTATTTTTATAATTTAGAGGTAGAGGAAGCTACACCGTTATTAGTTCACCCTTTTGCCATTATCGAAACTGTGTGGCAAGATTTCAAAACCATTACCGACGAACAAATGATGGATGAATGGACGAAAATAATTGAGCAGGTGAAAGCGGTTGATGGCACACTGGGTATTGTTTGGCACAACCATTCGCTGAGTGAAACCCCTCCATTTATGGGATGGAAAAAGAAATATGAAACATTAATTAAACTGACACAATAAACCATGGTTATTAATTTAAGTGCAAATAACAGCTTAGCCAGTCAGTATCTGGCCGAATTACGAAGTGTAAAAATTCAAGGCGACAGAATGCGCTTTAGAAAAAATCTGGTTCGTCTGGGAGAGATAATGGCTTACGAAATCAGTAAGACCCTGCCTTATGTAACTGAAAGCATTCCAACGCCCATGGCCACTGCCGAATGTAATGTGCCATCGGAGCAGCCTGTACTGGCCCTTATTCTTAGAGCAGCGCTTCCCATGTACGATGGTATGCTTCGCTATTTTGATAAGGCAGATAATGCATTTATTTCGGCATACAGAAAGCATCAGCCCGATGGAAGTTTTGAAATAGAACTGGAATACACCGCTTGCCCATCGCTAGAAAATCGTATTTTGATTTTGATTGATCCTATGTTGGCCACCGGAAGTTCGATGGTGGCCACTGCCAAAAAATTGGAGCGTATGGGCAAACCAAAATTGGTTCACATTGTATCAGCCATTGCTAGCCAACCAGGGTTAGATTATGTGGTGAAGCACTTGCCCAATGCCACCATTTGGACAGCCGGAATTGACCCTGTGTTAAATGCTGATAAATATATTGTGCCCGGTTTAGGCGATGCCGGCGATTTGGCTTTTGGCGAAAAGATGCAGCGCTGACCTAGGCATTGATTTCACTCCATAGCACATCCTTCAATTCGGTAAGTCCTTCGCCACGATGCGATGAAATAAATACTACAGGAACTTTTCGAGGCATGGTTTTTTTGAGCAATTTTTTAAGTTCGTCATCCAGCAGATCACATTTAGTAACGGCCAAAACCGCCCTTTTGTGAAGTAATTCTTTATTGAACTGTTTCAATTCATTTTTCAGAATGGCGTATTCTTTCTTAATATCATCGCTATCGGCCGGTATCATAAATAGCAGTACGGAGTTGCGCTCTATATGGCGTAAAAATCGCAAACCCAATCCACGGCCTTCGGCAGCCCCTTCTATTATACCCGGAATATCCGCCATAACAAACGATTTATGATCGCGATAGGCTACTATACCCAGCTGTGGCGTTAAGGTGGTAAATGGATAATCGGCAATCACCGGTTTGGCTGCCGAAAGTTTGGAGAGCAGAGTGGACTTTCCGGCATTCGGAAAACCTACTAAACCCACATCGGCCAACACTTTTAATTCCAACACTTTCACAGCTTCTTTACGGGGTTCGCCGGGTTGAGCAAATCTAGGTGTTTGACGGGTGGGGGAGCGAAAATGTGCATTGCCCTTACCTCCACGGCCACCTTCCAATATCACCACCTCCTGATCATGTTCCGTAA
>DAIMNW010000315.1:0-1621 GCA_036719905.1 Chitinophagales bacterium | reverse complement strand
CCTTCGTATATCGCCCGATGGCAGCATGGTCTTATTTACCAATGATGTGAAATTGCAAAAAATTAGTGGTAAAGATTTGTATAACGATTTGCCAAAATCAAATGTAAATGTGTACAGCAGCCTGAATGCCTACCACTGGGATGAATGGGAAGATGGCGCTTACAGCCATGTATTCTATGCCCCGTTTGCAAATAGTACTGTTGGAGCGGCTACTGATATAATGAAAGACCAATTGTTCGATTGCCCACAAAAGCCACATGGCGGAGCCGAAGATGTGATATGGGCTCCCGATAGTAAAAGCATAATTTATGTAACCAAGCAAAAAACAGGTACAGCCTATGCCGTTAGTACCAACACCGATATTTTTCAATACCTGATTTCTGCTGGCACCACCCTTAATCTTACATTAGGCATGGAGGGCTATGATATGGCGCCCTCGTTTTCGCCTGATGGAAAACAGCTGGCATGGCTGAGTATGGCACATGATGGTTTTGAAGCCGATAAAAATGATTTAGTCATTTTAGATTGGGCTACGGGTACAAAACGAAACGTAACCGCCCAGTGGGACGAAAGTGTAACCGGTTTTATATGGAGCCAAGAAGCCAACAACCAATTATATTTTACAGCCTATACCGATGGAACCGAACAATTGTTCTCAGTAAGTTACCCTGTGGTGGGCCAACGTGCTGCCGGACCTGATATAGCGCAACTTACCAAAGGCGACTTTGATGTGAGTGGCATTGCAGGAGAAAGCAATAATAAGATTGTGGTTACCCATACCGATATGAATCATGCTGCCGAACTATTTGTTTATAACATTAAGGACAACTCTCTCTCACCCTTGACTCATGTAAACGACAAGGCATACATGGCCGTTTCAATGGGAAAAATAGAGCGTAAATATTTTACCACAACGGATGGGAAAAAAATGTTGGTTTGGGTAATGTTGCCACCCAATTTTGATAGAACAAAAAAATATCCTACACTATTATATTGTCAAGGGGGGCCTCAAAGCGCCTTGTCACAGTTTTATTCGTTCCGATGGAATTTTCAATTGATGGCAGCCAATGGCTATGTAGTGGTAGCACCTAACCGTAGAGGAATGCCGGGCCATGGGGTAAAATGGAATCAAGACATAAGCGGCGATTGGGGGGGCCAGTCTATTCAGGATTATTTAACCGCCATTGATTCCATATCGAAGGAGTCGTATGTAGATGTAACTCGTCGTGCCGCGGTGGGTGCAAGTTATGGCGGCTACAGTGTGTTTATGTTGGCCGGTGTGCATGCTAACCGATTCAAATCTTTCATAGCACACGATGGGGTTTTTGATACCCGAAGCTGGTATGGCACCACCGAGGAAATGTGGTTTGCTAATTATGATATGAATGGTCCATACTGGTTAAAGCAAAGCGAAAAAAGTTATTCGCAATTTAACCCTATCACGTATGCCGATAAATGGAATACGCCCATTATGATTTACCAAGGAGGCAAAGATTATCGCACACCAATAGGCCAGGCCTTGCAAGCTTTTAACAATGCGCAGTTGCATGGCATAAAAAGTCGCTTGGTGTATTTGCCTGATGAAAACCATTGGGTAATGCAAGCGCAAAATGCATTGGTA
>DAIMNW010000151.1:0-6088 GCA_036719905.1 Chitinophagales bacterium | reverse complement strand
GATACATGGAGCATAAATCTTGAATATGAATCCATGGCATATATTGATTTCCGGAACCAAGCGGTGAGCCCAACCCCATGAAGATGGGTTGTGTTAATTTAGGCAACGCTCCACCATCACGACTAAGAACGATACCTGTGCGAAGCACCACAGTTCGTATTCCTAAAGCATCAAACTTCATAACAGATTGCTCCCATTTTGCACAAGTATCCCCTAGAAAATCATTATGAGGTGCATCTTTTTCAGTAAATATTTTTTGCTGATTGGTGTTTGCACCATAAAAACCAATGGCTGATGCACTGATAAAAACTTTTGGTTTATCGACTTGAGCTTTGATTGTTTGAAGCAATAATTCTGTAGTTCTAACTCTGCTATCTAAAATGGCCTGCTTTCTTTTTGCCGACCAAGGAAAAGCAGAAATATTTTCGCCGGCTAGATGTATTATACTATCAACTTGAGTTGCTCTGCTATCTATTTCACCAGTATCCGGATTCCAAACATAACACTCCACCCCTTTCATTTTTTGGGCATGCCGGCTTAATATGCTTACATGATAGCCTTTTGATAGAAGCAGCTTAATAAGTTCTTTTCCAATTAGTCCACTTGCTCCTGTTATCAAAACAGTTTTGTTCCTCATTTTCTTAACCTTTGTCTTAGTGCAATCAACTATGTCTGGTAAGTCTTATGCGACTTAAATCAAATCCTTTGGAATGAAGCCTCTCAGTGATTTGAGTATAGAGAGTTTGTGGCATTTCGGGAGTACGCGATAAAATCCACAAATAATTTCGGCTAGGGTTAGAAACCACAGCATAACTATAATCATCGGCCAAATCGATTATCCAATAGCTACCTCGAAACGGCCAAAAAAATTGAACCTTAAGTTTTGCATTGCCACTACCGGGAACTACAAAGGCTTTTCCTTTTATGTAAGATGGCTTGCCATTAACGCTCCCTCTATTACATCTGTTTTCTACAATCACATATCCCTTATCAGTAAGTGTGTATTCGGCTGTGGTGCAGTTACAATCTTTTTGGAAAGAACTTGGATAAGAGGCTATCTCATACCACTTACCACTGTAGCGTTTTAAATCAACGTTGTCAACGGTGGTAAGTGATTGAGCAGAAGCAGAAATGGTTGCCATAAGACTTAAGTTTATCAGATAAAAAAGAAATTTAACATTTCGCATCGCGTCAATCTTTAAAAGTTTAAGTCGTACTTTAGATTAGAACCTATCCAGGTTCATCACTTTGGTCCAAGCTGCCACAAAATCATGTATAAACTTGGATGAAGAATCGGCACTAGCATACACTTCTGAAATGGCTCTTAACTCTGAATTGGATCCAAATATTAAATCGGCCCGGGTGGCTGTCCACCTTGGCTCCCCTGTGGTTCTATCTGAGCCTACAAACATTTCCCCGGCATCTGTTGTGGCTTTCCAAGTGGTACTTAAATCGAGTAGATTAACAAAAAAATCATTTGTAAGTGCTTCGGGTTTTTGCGTTAACACACCGTGCTTTGATCCATCGTAATTGGCATTTAACACTCTTAATCCGCCAATCAAAACAGTCATTTCGGGTGCTGTTAAATTAAGCAACTGCGCTTTATCAATAAGCATTTCTTCGGTAACGGAAGTAGAGGTTTTGCTCTTGTAATTTCTGAATCCATCAGCTTTGGGTTCTAATACAGCAAACGAATCTGCATCCGTTTGGTCGGCAGTGGCATCTCCTCTGCCTGGGCTAAACGGAACATTCAATTCCACTCCAGCACTCTTAGCTGCTTTTTCAATGGCCGCATTTCCACCTAGCACAATTAAATCTGCCATAGAAACACCTTTACCAAAATCTTTTTGAATGGATTCATAAACGGCCAAAACCTTTTTCAATTGAGTGGGATTGTTGGCTTCCCAGTTAATTTGAGGTTCTAATCTGATTCGGGCACCGTTGGCTCCGCCCCGTTTATCGCTACCACGGAAAGTTGAAGCCGAAGACCAGGCTGTTCTTACCAATTCGGCTATAGATAATCCACTGGCTAAAATTTTTGTTTTCAGTTCAGTTACTTCAGCATCATTGATTGCGTAGTTGGGTGCAGGTATAGGGTCTTGCCAAATCATTACCTCTTTAGGCGCTTCAGGTCCCAAATAACGGGAAATTGGCCCGATATCGCGATGTGTGAGTTTATACCAGGCACGTGCAAAGGCATCGGCAAATGCATCAAAGTCGTTCATAAACTTTCGAGAAATTTTCTCATAAGCCGGATCCATTCTTAACGATAAGTCGGCGGTGGTCATTATGGGTGCATGACGTTTGTTTGGGTCATGAGCATCCACCACTGTGCTAGCAGCACTTTCATCTGTTGGTATCCATTGATGAGCGCCTGCCGGGCTTTTAGTTAATTTCCATTCATACTTAAATAATGTTTCGAAGTAGCCATTGTCCCACTTTGTAGGATTTGGTTTCCAGGCACCTTCCATACCACTAGTTATGGTATCACCACCTTTGCCGCTTCCATAACTATTTATCCATCCCATACCCATTTTTTCAATGCTTTCGCCTTCGGGCTCACGACCTACATGACTATCGCTAGCAGCTCCATGAGCTTTACCAAAGGTATGACCTCCGGCTACCAAAGCTACCGTTTCTTCATCATTCATAGCCATTCGTGCAAAGGTTTCACGTACATCCCTACCCGAAGCTACCGGGTCAGGATTGCCGTTAGGGCCTTGAGGATTTACGTATATTAAACCCATTTGCACAGCTGCTAAAGGTTTATCTAATTCGCGATTTCCTTTATAACGCTTGTCACCTAACCACTCTGTTTCATTTCCCCAGTTTATATCTTGTTCGGGTTCCCATATATCGGCACGTCCGCCTGCAAATCCAAAGGTTTTAAAACCCATTGATTCTAAGGCACAGTTTCCGGCCAAAATCATCAAATCGGCCCACGAAAGCTTCTTGCCATATTTTTGTTTAATTGGCCATAATAAAAATCGAGCTTTGTCTAGGTTGCCATTATCCGGCCAGCTATTTACAGGTGCAAAACGTTGGTTGCCGGTACCTGCTCCCCCTCTACCATCTGTAATACGATACGTGCCGGCACTATGCCAGGCCATACGTATAAACAATGGGCCATAATGCCCATAATCGGCCGGCCACCAATCTTGTGAGGTAGTCATCAATTTAAAAATGTCTTCTTTCACTGCTTTTAAATCCAATTTTTTAAACTCCTCGGCATAGTTAAAATTTGGATCCATAGGATCGGATAGTTCGGAATGCTGCCGTAGAATACCTAGGTTCAATCTATTAGGCCACCAATCGCGGTTGGAGGTTCCTGTTCCAGCTGTTTGTTTCATTTGTCCATGTGGAAATGGACACTTACTTTCATTTGTAGAGCTCATGGTTCGTTTGTTTTATGGTTTATTAAATTTTCCTGTTATCTGCAGTTTGATTTCCTGCACTTTAAAATTTTTGATAGTGTGCTTTTTGAAATAATTGGCAAGAAGAGCAGTAAGCTGTGCATCTTCAAAATCCTCAATCCTATCGGTATCAGCACAATATAGATGATGGTGATTAGATAATACAGCGTCATAGCGCATTATATCTTTTTCGGTTTTCACCTTTTTTAATAAATGATTCTCCACCAACGAATCGAGCACTTTATAGACCGTACCAACTGAAATGGAAGGCTGGTGTACTTTAATATAATCGATAATGTTTTCGGCGGTAGGATGATTATTCAACACCATGACAGCCTCATAGATAGCAACACGTTGAGGAGTTACTTTTAATCCTTTATGGCGCAGGGCATCAATGCACGACTGATTCATTTATTAGTATTTTACTACTTGGTCAAAAATAATTATTCTTATTTAGGAATTATACTCATATGACAAAATAGTGAATGAAATACCTTAATTAGGATTGTTGATTGCTTAAAACGTAACAAGCTATTATACTCTGACTAATCCTCTGAATCCTCTGGCAGCATAATACGATTCGGCTCCATTATGGTAAACAAATACAGTCTCGTACCTTCTATCACAGAATAATGCCCCTCCCAACTTGCGAATATCGGGAGGCGTTTGAATCCAGCTTGATGTTTTTGTATCGCAATGGATAAACATTTGTAATTTTCGATATTGCTCCTCATCGAGCAATTCTATACCTATTTCATTAGCCATACCCTCTACATTGCCTTTTGGTTTGTTTTCCTTCCTGCCATCAAGTGCTGCCTGATCATAGCATAAACTTCTTCTGCCCAAAGGGCTTTCTTTAGAACAATCGTAAAAGAGGTAGTTGGCAGATTTCTTATCGTATTCCACAAAGGCAGGTTCGCCACCCGTTTCTTCCATTTTAATGAGTGTGTCGATTGCCTTTTTATTGGATTGAATCCGTTTAAGAATAACCGGCCATGCAATGGCTTTCTGGTTAGAATGATGCCGATCAAACCTGTCAGAGAGGATTTGGAGAAGAGTCGCAGAGTTCATGGGTATTAGCTTTTGTCAATGAAAGTGCCCTACTGGTCGAAGTGCTGATGCTTAGGTGAGGATTCGTCCTTTTTTACCAACTGTAAATAGCCATCTGTTACTTTAAAATGGTCTGTTTCGTTCCATGTCCAGCTATCGCTTTCTCGGGTGTTTACACCGCTTGCTTCAAAGTAAACGATTATTAAATCTCCCTTTACACTAAGCGTAATGGCATCAAAAGTTTCTTGTATAGTAGCTCCATCCGGAGTGGTAGGACAAGCTTCTGATTTAAGTTGGTCGAGTACTTTGGCGTCATTTTTAAATTGCTTCCGTAAGAAACCTAAATGATTTTCAGAGCACTGATACCCAAGATTTAAGGCTGTTAAGATTTTACATTTTAAGTTACTTCTATCTTCTTTGTATTCTCCATCCCAATTGCATTCATTGCCAATAAAGGTAGCCACATATCCTAGGGCAGCTTTTTCCGGGTTAGAAATGGTTTGGCAGTAATCTTGATTGATTACGATAGAATTGAAGGTGTCTTTCAAACTCTCATCATATTTATTTTCACGCCAAAGAAATTTGACAGTTTTGTTAACAAGCTTGGAAGCCATGGCAAGGCTATCCGAAGCAATAGAAGTTGAATCGAATTTGCTGTTACCCGAATTGTTTTGTTTAAAACTTTGTGGACCGCAGGCTGTTAAAAAAATAATGCTTAATAGGAAGAGGTATTTCATGTTGATTGGTTAGTGAATATTAACAGCAGCACCGCATGAGGCACTTATATTAATTGAAAGAATTGGAAAAGCCAAAGTTAGTTAATAGAATTAATAGAAATAAATTCCGATGCCTGCGATCAACTACCTCCTTTAGCTTTCTTCTCCAATACTACGGCGTCATCCTTTTTATCTAGTTCGGGTGTAGCCATTGTTATTGCCATAAAATCTACGGTTCCACTTCCTTTCCATTTTTTAATGGCCCAAATAATTCCAACAATTAGGCCAAGTGCAGCCACTAGTATTACTAGAAACAATCTAAGAGTGGATGGATGTGAGAGGTAGATGATTGTACCAATGAGCAGGCCGATTAAGAACGGAGAAGCAAGGATTTGGAAGAAGGCAATAACCTTTGGAATATATTCAAGCCTATTCACGAATTGATGTGTCTCGTTGGATTTTTTGTTTGATTGGATCATGTTGCCAAGCTTATTTTTAAATAAAGATAAAAAGGTTTTCTGCCGGTTTAATGAAGCGGAGGAATATCGCTGCCTATTTTCTATGGCGATACTGCTTATATTGAGTAGTGTGTGTATGATAATAATAACGGCTCGAAGCACGATGCCTAGCGGCATTCGGCTTTATAGAAACTGATTTACGCAAATGGCCACTCACAAAGTTTCCATTTCGGGTAAAATGAGGGTCTACATACTGCCAGTTTTTTGTAGTAGTGGATGTGCTTTGGTCAGCATTATCAGTATTGCTGTTGCAGGCCACACAGAATAGTATAAGTAAAATGGGCAATAAGATTATTGGAACATTTTTGAACATGGGGTTGCTTGTTTTACCTTTGTTTGACAGGAATATATAAACGCTAACCTTATTAAGCATCTTTCCTGAATTCAACAG
>DAIMNW010000150.1:0-6090 GCA_036719905.1 Chitinophagales bacterium | reverse complement strand
CACGAAGGCAGGTACTGAAATTTTTATTGCCATACGAGATAAGCAATTGAAAGCGGCTGTGGTGAAAATTCCTTTTTATAATCTACCCGGATAGTTCATTCAGCTATGAAAAAGTATTTAGCCGCTGCAGCTAAAGCGTTTTCATTCGTCGCTTCATGCGTTTTGGTGCTAAGTATTTTACGGTTCATTTTTTTACTCTACAATCACGATCTATTCGTAAATCCAGGAGCGATTAAATTAACCCTCTATTGGCTTAAAGGTATTTATTTCGATATTCCTGCCGCAGTCTATGTCACCATTCCTGTGACGCTGCTTTTACTTTTACCCATTGGAATTCAAAACCGAAAGTGGTTTTCGAAAATCGTGAGTGGGTTGTTCTTAATTATTGTTTCGATTATAACACTGGTTGAATTGGCTGATATGGCTTATTTCAGGTTTAATTTACATCGTACCACATTTGCTATCATTACCCAAGGCCATGATATTGCAATGCAGTTTGGTAGTTATCTATGGCGCTACTCCTTTTTGTTGCTAATTCTTCTAGTCATTTTGTTTTTTGTATTCGTGCTGGTAAAAAAGCTAAACAAACAATTGCCCTTACTTGAGACAGAAATAAAGAATCTTAAGGATTTCATCATTCAATTTGTTGTGTTTGTTATAAGTGCATTCGTTCTTGGCATTTTAGGTAGAGGAGGATTTCAGGAACGACCACTTAGCACTATGCATGCTGCAGAATATGCCGAACCGCAATTTACTCCACTACTCACCTCCACAACCTTGTCTCTCATTCAATCTTTTGGGAGAAAACATCTTGTACCACATCATTACTTTTCGGAAGCAGAGGCAAGTCAATATTTTACCTACTTCAAGCAAGCCAGTTTCTCCAGAATCTCTATTTCCAGCAAGCCAAATGTGGTTATCATTATTTGGGAAAGTTTAGGCAAGGGGTACAGTTCTAAATTGAATAATGGTGTCAAAGGGTATACGCCTTTTTTAGATAGTTTAATGAAAAATAGCTTTGTATGTTATAATGCGGTTGCCAATTCACACCATAGTATTGATGGTAATAGTTCAATCAATAGTTCAATACCTGCTCTGTTCGGACAAGCTATTGTTCAATCGCAATATCAATCTGACGATTTGCCTGGATTGGCAACCTATCTCAGCCAACTAGGGTATTCAACATCCTTTTATCATGGGGCAATCAATGGCAATTTCAACTTAGATGCATATTCACGAAAGGCAGGTTACAAAGAGTATTATGGTAAAAATGAATTTCCAGATCAGTCGTTATACGATGGAACTTGGGGTATCTGGGATGAACCGTACTTGCAATACTTTGCTAAACAACTAGCTTCTACTAGGGAACCTTTTTTGTCGACAGTTTTTACTGTGACCTCACATGACCCATATAAGGTGCCGAAGGAGTACGCTAATAAATTGGAGGCCGGACCTACAGATTTTTGCAAAGTGATGCAATACACCGATTTGAGTTTACGGAAGTTTTTTGAGACAGCAGCTAAAATGTCTTGGTACAGCAATACACTTTTTATAATTACAGCCGACCATGCTAGCTATCATTGGGATGCTAAATTCAACAATGCTATAGGTTCTTATAAAATCCCAATCCTGTTTTATTGCCCTTCACATCCTTTGGGCTCAGGCACAAAAAGACTAGTAAGTCAGATAGATATTTTGCCTTCAGTACTAAATTTTGTTGGTTTTCAAGGAGAGTACAGCTCTTTTGGGGCAAGTGTTTTTGACAGTCTCACTAACCGATTTGCTTGCTATCTGACAGGCGATACTTATTATTTGATTGATGACAGCCTAGCCTTGCAATTCACCAATAATACTGCTACAGGTCTTTTTAAATATAAAACGGATGAGATGATGCAACAAAATTTGATTGCTCAACAAACCAAAGACACTTTACTAAGAAGTAAGACCATGCGTTCCATTATCCAGCATTTTGATGAAGGAGTGGTTAACAATACACTCATTCGCAGAAATGTCCCTTAAACTATTTCCCCTTCTTTGACGGAGCATTTCTCTTCGTATAAATGATACCGGTAGAAAGTAAAATACGACTCTGAGCAAAATCTTTCTTTGTATAGTTGGCAGTGGTGGAAGCCATCACCTGCCATTTTAATGAACCTGTTCCTATTCGAATCATGAAAGCATGTTCGCTCATCAGAATGCGACTATATTGCTGCAAATAGTCTACTTGATTAATTCCATTATATACCAAACTGCCTGAAGGATTCTTGTAATTAAGAACCATAAAGCGATTGCTGGTGGCCACCTCTAAAAATCGCTTGCTAAACCCAATGACAGGTTGGATTCCGTATCGTAAGGCATTGGAGGTAAGATCACCCATGCCGGAGGAGGAGTTTAACTGGGTGCTAAACTTGCCATAGTCAATTATTCCGTTTAAATTAAGAATAACAGATGAACTAATTTTTTTGTCATAGCCAACCAGCCCTCCAACTAATATTCCTTTGCCATTTCCCGGATGGTAAGCATCTTGTTTAAAATTGTAGCTACTGAGATGAGCACCTAAACCTAGGCCTTTAATAGGCGAATAGGCAACTTGGGTTTCGGTGAGCTTGGTACCCGATGCATTTCCCAATCCTAAATAAACATTCATATCGCCCTTCTCCTTTAGCATATCAGCATGATGGGTCTCTGGAACATAATAAGTGGGTGCACAAGAATGCAACAGCAGAATCAAGGGGGAGAGATAGAGCAGATAAATTGATTTCATTGGTCTAGTGTCGAGCTGAAATAAAATTGATTAGTGCATCTTCACTTTGCAACAGCCGGGTAGTTCGTCATAAGCTTTAGCATTACGAGGCATTTCATCTGCATTGTAGCCCAATTGTGTAAGAGCAATTTTAATTTTATCTGGCGAAGTTTTCTTTGGTTTATAGGTAACTGTAAGAATGTTTTGTTCCAAATTAAGTTCAGCTTTCGTTACACCGGTTTCTCTTCCAATGTTAGTTTCTATTCTTTTCTTGCACTCATCACAAATGGCCGAAGTTTTAATCTTCACAATAGCAAATTTGCTTTGTGAAAAACCAAGAACGGTGCATAAAGTAAGTATGGCAGTGATGATTATATTTTTTAACATGATGTTTTTTCTTAGTTACTCAGCTAATATTTCATTGGTGGCTTTCAGTAATATTTCAAAAGCATTTTCAGCCATCAAATTCTCCTTATCCAAGGTAGGGTTCACCTCCGTAATTTCAAAGCAACATATTTTTTCACTTTGTAGTAATCGGACGATTAAATCGCCTGCTTCCCTTTCGTTAACCCCATTAGGTACAGGTGTGCCGGTACCTTTGCTGATTGAGCTATCCATGCTGTCAACATCAAAGGTGATGTATATATGATCACAATGCTCTAAATAGACCAAAATATCTCTGCCCACACGTTCAGTGCCCATACGTCTGATTTCACTTGTTGGCACCACTTTAATTTTGTGTTTTTTAATTAAATAATCTTCTTGCATCTCCATGTCGCGTAAGGTAACATAGACCAAATCACGTGGATTAATCTTAGGGGTAATACCGCCAAGATTTTTCATTTTATTCCAGTATTCAATAGTTTCTGCATCCGGTTTGTTGGTCTGTTTTTCTAAATTGTCTTCGGCTATACTAATGGCCAATGGCATTCCATGCATATTTCCTGAAGGGGTGGTGTAAGGCGAATGCAAATCGGCATGGGCATCAATCCAAACTACACCAATGTGCGATTTTGGATAAGCCATTTTAATACCGGCAATGGTGGCAGCTGCTGTACTGTGGTCGCCGGCCAATATTATCGGAAATTCATTCTTCCGCAAAGTTTTGTTTACCTGATCGCTCAATTTTTCAAACAAAGAGTAGATACTTTTAATTCGTTTGGCAAACGGGCTACCTTGTGGTTCGAACAACTGACCATTGTCATTAGGTACTTCGATTGATGGGTATCGCTTAAAGTAATCGCTACGAAAATCTAAGGCAGCTATTTTTAATGCTTCAACGCCCAGGCTTGCGCCCCGGGTGCCTGCACCTAGCTCACTTTTTATCTCAATTATTTTTACTGGTTTCATAATTATTATTCGAGATACAAAGGTACACAGATAAATTATAACTGACTTCTAATTAGCTTACTTACTTCATCGGACCGATTCATAGCCATAAAATGGTTGCCCCCTTGGATCCTGAAATCGCATTTTACAAATCGAATAGGGAAAAGTAAATCAGCTGTACCATGAATATGAATGAGCTGTGTGGGAATCCAACTGTTTTGCCAATTAGCAATTTGTTTTAAAGACCAACGCAAATAGATTGGATCTACCTTTTTTATAAAATCATTAAATAGTTCTTTTTCATAAATCGATTGAGCACCGAACATTATGTACATAAGCCGGTTAGGTCGTAAAATGAACCAGTCAGGTAATAATTTGATAAGTCCAGCCTTGCCAAACCATCGATAGTAGAATGGAATTTCTTTTCTGGTTTTAACAGACGAAAGCAAAATGATTTTACCTAGCTTTCGTTGTTTGGCAATTTCAATTGCCATCATTCCACCAAACGAATAGCCAATGACAATGGGCGAATCTTCAATGATCTGAGCACTCATTCGCTTAGCATACTGCTCAATTGATTCATTCAATTCAGGAATCAACCATGGCAGAGGAATTACTTCAAATCCTAAGAAATCTATTTTGTTAAATGCCCTGTCATCTGCGCCTAAACCGCTTATAAGATAAATTGTTCTGGACATTCACTAATAAATAAATTAATAACCAAGTATTTTCATCATACTATCTGCTGTTTGTTCTTTTCTGAAAAGGCGGTCAACCGTGTTGCCATCTTCATCTTGCCAAATTAGAACATGTTTTGGCGATGGTACCAAGCAATGCTTTATTCCACCATAACCACTTAAACTTTCCTGATAAGCACCGGTATGAAAAAATCCAATGTATTGCGGTTCATTTTTATAAATCTTTGGGAGATAGATTTGAGAAACGTGAACTTCGCTATTATAATAATCGTGACTATCGCAAGTTAAGCCTCCTAGATTCACTCGTTGATATTCGTTATTCCAACCATTTACAGGAAGCATTATAAATTTTTGTCCAATACCCCACGTATCGGGTAGGGTAGTGATAAAAGAAGAATCAATCATATACCACAATTCGTTGTCGTTTTGCCACTTTTGACCAAGTACCTTGTAAATGGCTGCACCACTTTCACCCACAGTAAAACTGCCGAACTCGGTATAAATGTGTGGAACCGGAACTTTGGCTTTCTTACATGCATTTTTTATCTGAAGCACTATTTCACTAATCATGTATTCATAATCATAACTAGCCGAAAGAGAATTTCGAATCGGAAAGCCTCCACCAATGTTTATACTATCCAGATCAGGGCATATTTTGCGTAGCTCACAGTAAACATTAAGTGCTTTGTTTAGTTCACTCCAATAATATGCATCATCTTTTATCCCAGTATTAATAAAGAAATGCAGCATTTTCAATTTGAATTTGTCACTGCCTTCTATCTTATCTTTATAAAAATGAATAATATCTCTAGAACGAATACCTAATCGGCTGGTGTAGAACTGAAACTGAGGCTCTTCTTCAGCTGCTATTCTGATACCTATATGGCAGGTAGCTTTCACCAGCTTTTCATATTCTTTTATTTCTTCTTTATTATCCAGAATGGGCGTAACATTGAATCCTTCATTAATTAGAGTACTTAGTTTACGAGTATATGCTTTTGTTTTAAATCCATTACTGATAATCTTGGTAGACTTCTCAATCTTTTTACGTTTGTAGAGCCGCTGAATTATTTCAATGTCCGTAGCAAATGAAGTTTCCAGATGAATTTCATGCTTTAATGCTTCTTCCAGAATAAAACTGAAATGACTACTCTTTGTGCAATAGCAGTAATTGTATTCTGCCTTATACCCATGCTGTTTAAATGCTTTTGCAAATAGTTTTTTAGCCTTGTTAATTTGATCTCCAATCTTAGGAAGATATGTGAGTTTTAATGGAGTACCATATTTTTTTATTAATTGGGAAAGATCAATATCATTAAA
>DAIMNW010000149.1:0-6120 GCA_036719905.1 Chitinophagales bacterium | reverse complement strand
ATAACAATCTGAAAAAATCGTTTCCTGAAAAAACGGAAGCAGAATTACGAAGTATAGAAAAACAGTTCTACAAAAATCTTTGCGACCTCATTATTGAAACTATTAAGTTTTTTAAAATGAGTAAAAATGAACTTCGAGAACGATTTCAATTTCCGGATGAACACAAATGGCTGACAGAATATAACTTAGGACGAGATATTGTGTTGGTGGGTGGGCATTTTAACAACCACGAATGGGCAGCTCAACGCCTTAATTTGAGCAGTCCTCATATGCACATCATTGGTTTGTTTACTCCATTAAGCAATCCCTATTTTAATACCTATTTATTAAAAAATCGCCAACGGTATGGAATAGAGATGATACCGGCTGCCGAAGCCTCCAAACAATTGTCGGAGCCCAGTCAAGAAAAACGAGCCATTGGATTTGTAGCTGATCAATGTCCACGGCCCAACCCCAAAAATTACTGGACCAATTTTTTGAACCAGGAAACGGCTGTATTTACCGGAGTGGAGCGCTATGCCATTCAGTTAAATGCGCCTGTCATTTTTTGCTATCCTTTAAGAATTCGCAGGGGATATTATTCTCTTCATTTAAAAATGCTGAGTGATGAACCGCAATTGGCTCATCCACTTTCCATAACCGAGACACACGTACGTTGGCTGGAAAAATTAATTCAGGAACATCCTGCCGATTGGATGTGGAGCCACAAGCGCTGGAAATTGAAAAAAGAGCAGAAATAAAATTAATCTTCTACAATCTGCATATCTATTTCCTTTTTCTCCGGGTTCGATTTGGTTATTATCACCTTCACCTTATCGCCAAGGGTATAGACAGTACCGGTTTCTTTGCCGGTGAGCGTATAACTTTTTTCATCATGAATAAATGTCTCGGGCATTTTTCTAACCGATACCATGCCTTCGCATTTGTTCTCAATTAATTCCACAAAAATTCCAAAATTGGTGACACCGCTTATTATTCCTTCAAATACTTTTCCAACCTGAGTAGATAGAAACTCTGCCTGTTTGTACTTGATGCTCTCCCGTTCCGATTCGGAGGCTTTCTTTTCCCGTTCGCTGCAGCGCTTGCATAATGCTTCCAAATTATCGGTATAGCTTAGTTTCTCATCCAGCAGTACCTCGGCCAATATGCGGTGAACCAGCACATCGGGATAGCGTCGGATAGGTGATGTAAAATGGGCATAGTTCGGAAAACCCAAACCGTAGTGCCCAATATTATTGGTGGAATAAACAGCCTTAGCCATACATCGAATGCCAAGCGATGTGAGCATACTTTCTTCCGGTTTGCCTTTCAACTTCACTATCATTTCGTTAAACGATTCGGCTATTTTGAAAGGGGTGGTCAAGTTTAATCGGTAACCAAAGGGCTTAGCAAAAAGGTTGAAATTTTTCAATTTCTCCATATCAGGTAAGTCGTGTATGCGATATGGAAACGGAATATTTTTTCCTTTGTAAATCTTTTTAGCAATAAAAGTGGCCACCTGCTTATTGGCCAAAAGCATAAAATCTTCGATAAGTAAGTTGGTATCTTTTCTCTCTTTCAAAACAATACCAATCGGTTTACCATCGGCGTCGAGTTTAAATTTAGTTTCCACCGAATCAAAATTGATAGAACCTTCTTTAAAGCGCTTGGCACGTAGTTTATAAGCCAGTTCGTTTAAAGTTTTTAGTTCGTTGGCAAAATCCCCTTTGCCGGCATCAAGCACTTCCTGCGCATTTTCGTAGGTAAAGCGTTTGTTAGAGTGAATGATGGTACGACCAAACCATTCTTTCACCACTGCAGCTTGGGCGTTCAACTCAAACACAGCGCTAAAGCAAAGTTTGTCTTCATTCGGCCGTAAAGAACAAAGCTCGTTCGAAATTTTTTCGGGAAGCATAGGCAAGGTGCCATCTACCATATACACACTCGTAGTTCGTTCTATTGATTCGGTGTCTAAGGCCGTTCCCGGTTTTACATAATGGCTTACATCCGCTATATGAATACCCACCTCATGATTGCCATTCTCCAGCAATTGATAAGATAAAGCATCGTCAAAATCCTTGGCATCAGCCGGGTCAATAGTGAAAGTGGTAATTTTTCTAAAATCCTTACGCTTGGCTATCTCCTCGTTCGGTATGCTTTCCTTTATCGCCTTCACCTCATCGAGCACTGCTTTTGGAAATTCGAGATTAAAACCATTATCCATCAAGATGGTCTTCCACATCACTTCTTTTAGGGAGGCACCGGTAAGAATGTCGGTAATTATTCCAAAAGGATTCTTGCCTTGCTCATTCCAATCGCTAATTTTAACAATAACACGTTCGCCATCCTTGGCTCCGTTAATGTATTTATTAGGTACATAAATATCCTTGCTCATGCCGTACTTATCGTCGGGCAGTACAAAAGCAAAATCTTTCTTCACATGAGCTATACCCGAAAAATTTTGATAAGCTCGTTCCAGTATTTTAATAATCTTTCCTTCGGCCTTGCCCCTGTATTCATTAGTAATTTGCACCAGCACCTTGTCGCCATTAATGGCCGAGCCTAAATTTTGCTGGCGAATGATAATGTCGGCACCCGGCCTTTGAGCATTTATCACAAACCCGTAGCCCTGCCGGTTCATGTCTAATTTGCCTTCTATAGCTACTATTCGGGTATTGGCATGTTTGGCAGGTTTGGCAGATTTTTTACCTGATTCTCTTCGGTTATGATTTTTTGCCGAAGGCTTTATTTTCTTTTTATACACTCTTGTTCTTTAAATTAATGACGGTAAAGGTCGCCTATTTTGGCGGCAAAGGCCGAAAAGATTTGAACTTAGCCTCATCATCTGCCTAAATTGTGAACGGGCATACCTACTTTTAAAAAATAAATTTTACATTTGCGCCTCATTAATCTCTAATGGGGTTACTGTCCGATGGTGTAACTGGCAACACGTCTGATTTTGGTTCAGAAGAGTCTAGGTTCGAAACCTAGTCGGACAACAGCTGAAGACCAACTTGTTTTTTAACTCGTTGGTCTTTTTCGTTTTCAGATAGCCATTCTAAATTCTTTTCAACATGTGCCCGTAAAATTTAGAATGATTGATTTGGGTAAATTGTATGTTTACTTATTATTACTAAATCATTCAAATCCGAACAGTTCATTATGTATCAGCCCACTGTAAAAATATTTTCAGGCACCAATTTTCAATACCTAAGCCGCGACATAGCCCGTATCTATGGTTTGCCTGAATTATCAAAAATTAATATTCAAAAGTTTAGCGATGGCGAAATACAGCCGGAGATTCAAGAATCGGTACGAGGCGATTATGTTTTTGTGGTAAGTTCTACTACAGCCCCTGCCGAAAATCTGGTGGAAATGTTGCTGGTGATTGATGCTGCCAAACGTGCTTCGGCAAAATATATTACCGCCGTGATTCCGTATTTTGGCTACGCCCGTCAAGATAGAAAAGACCGACCAAGAGTTTCTATAGGCAGTAAAATGGTGGCCAATTTGCTGGTGGCTGCCGGAGTCGACAGGGTGATGACTATGGACCTGCATGCTCCTCAAATTCAAGGTTTTTTTGACATTCCGGTTGATCACCTCGATGCATCTTATATTTTTATTCCGTACTTAAAAAGTTTGAATCTGGGCGATAATATTTGTTTCGCTTCGCCCGATGTAGGCAGTACAAACAGGGCTCGTGGTTATTCGAAGCACTTTAATGGAGATATGGTTATTTGTGATAAACAACGCAAACGTGCCAATGAAATAGCTGCTATGACCGTGATTGGCGATGTATCAGGCAAAGACATTATACTGGTAGATGATATTTGTGACACCGGCCGAACGTTAAGTAGTGCCGCCAAAATGTTGATGGAAAAAGGGGCCAAAAGTGTTAGGGCTGTATGCACCCACCCGGTTCTATCGGGCAATGCGGTGGAAACCATTGAAGCTTCGGTATTGTCAGAACTGGTAGTGTGTGATACTATTCCGTACAAAATAAAAACGGACAAAATCAAACGCCTGAGTGTAGCCGAACTGTTCTCAACGGCTATCACCAATGTGTATGAGAATAAGTCAATTAACGACTTATTCATTCGTAACTAATTGTCGGCTTATTTTATTTCCAGCACAAATGGCAATCGAGCCTGCGGAGTGGTATAGGTTTGTACCTTTTTTATCTGCGTATACAAATCGTAGTACATACCCAACTCTTCTTTTAGGGCAGAGGTTTTGCGGTCTTCGCTAAAATCGTACAGAAATTTTTCCAAAGCATTATCCACTTCAGGGTAGCTCATCAATCGGGCATCGGCAGATTTTGAGAGTCTTCGGGCGCAGGCAATAGCATCATCCAGCCCACCCATTTTATCTACCAAACCAATTTTTAAACCAGCCTTACCACTCCATACACGGCCTTGCGCTACACTGTCAATCAAGGCGGCAGATTTATGCCGGCCCTCGGTTACACGACTTCTGAAATCAGCATAAATGGTGTCGATTTCATCTTGCACTATGGCTTTCTCATCATCGGTCATTGGGCGGCTAATGGTGGGCAGGTCGCTGTATTTGCCCGTTTTTACACCATCAAATGTGATTCCTAGTTTATCCGTAAAGAATTTTTGCATGTTAGGTAAAATGCCAAACACACCTATAGAACCTGTGAGTGTATTAGGTTGAGCAAAAATGCTATCTGCCATGCACGAAATGTAGTAACCGCCACTGGCAGCATAATCGCCCATGCTTACTACCACCGGCATTTTCTTTTTGGTAAGTAAAAGTTCTCTCCAAATGATATCGCTGGCCAGTGCACTGCCACCCGGCGAATTCACCCTCAACACCAGTGCTTTAGTATTATCCGAATTGCGTATATCGCGAATAATTTTGGCAAATTTTTCTCCGCCTATATTGTCATCGGCACCTTTGCCATCAACAATATCGCCTTCTGCAAATACCACGGCAATTTTATCTTTCGAATATTTCTCGGCCGGGGCAGTTTCATCGTAGGCGGCCATTTCCAAAAACTTAAATTCGTCTTTTTCAGGGGTGCCGGTAATCTTGCGCAGGTCGTTCAGCACTTCATCATAGTAGGCCAGTTGGTCCACCATTTTATAGCGTAGAGCTGCAGAAGCATTGCGTACCAGTAGCAAATTGCTTACGCTGTCCAAATAGCTTTTGCTCACTTTGCGTTCGGCAGCTATGCCTGTGAGCAGGTGGTCAAACATATCGCCTAGAAACTCGGTGGTTTGCAAACGGTTGGCATCGCTCATTTTAGTGAGGCGAAGGGGCTCACTTGCACTCTTAAACTTGCCACAATAAAATATCTGTGGCTCAATGCCCACTTTATCCAAAGTGCCTTTGATAAACGGAATAGTGGTACTGAGGCCGGCAAATTCCATATGCCCTCGTGGATTTAAATAAATTTTGTCGGCTACCGAGCAGAGGTAGTATGACTTCTGCGACATAAGCTCCGAATAGGCGTAAATCGGTTTTTTGGATTGTTTAAAATCCAGCAAGGCATTGCGCAAGGCCTCGGTAGTAGCCATGCCGGCAGTCATCATACGGGCATCTATAAAAATGCCTTTGATTTTGGCATCGGAAGCAGCCCGATGAATGTTTTTTATCAAATCATTCAGGCCAATATTCTTATCAAACTCAAAATTTGAAAAACTAAAATTATCATTAGCATAATTGGTACGCTCAGCTATTGGATAATTAAGTTTCAATAGCAAGATGGAGTTGTCTACCACCGATGGCGTAGATTTTTTACTGCCCGAAACCGCCACACCAAATATGATAACAATGACCAACAGTAAAAGAATATAGCTAAGAAAAAAGCCCACCATGGAGCCAAATACAATTTTGAAGAAAGATTTCATGATAAAGGTTAGTTGAATAAAATTAGGCTGCAAATATCTACAAGTTGAAGCAGATTCTGAATACTAATTTTACCCAAACATCGGTGGTATTGAAGGGGGATGTGACATTGGTGAGGTAGGGGGTATTATTCTTTTAATAGATGAATTGTGCTTTGTATGTTTGTTCATCAAAAAAAAGAGTGAATGTCACTAGCTAGTTCAAAGTATAATCTACGGGGCGTAAGCGCCAGCAAAGAAGATGTGCATGCAGCCATAAAAAACCTGG
>DAIMNW010000314.1:0-1654 GCA_036719905.1 Chitinophagales bacterium | reverse complement strand
TAGTTGAACTAAAGGATATATTGAACGAACGCGAAAGCTTTATTAAAACCATAGCCAAAATCGAAAAGCCGGAAGCGTTAGAAAATTTACGCGACATAATTAACGAAGCCGATGGTGTAATGGTGGCCCGAGGCGATTTGGGAGTGGAATTACCCATTGAGCAAATTCCACTTATTCAAAAGACAATTATCAGAAAATGCATTCATAGGGCTAAGCCCGTGATAATGGCTACACAAATGATGGAGAGCATGATGGAAAATACAAGACCGAGCCGTGCTGAAATCACGGATGTTTCTAATGCGGTACTCGAAGGTGCCGATGCCGTGATGTTGAGCGGTGAAACAGCTAGCGGTATGCATCCTGCTTTGGTGGTACAGACCATGAAGCGAATAATAACAGAAGTAGAAAAGCAGGAAGAAGTATACAACCGAAATTTAATTCCACAGCCTCACTCTCCAAGTTTTTTAAGCGATGCACTTTGTTATAATGCAGCCAAAATAGCCGACGAAGTAGGCGCCGATGCCATATTGGCCGCCACCCGAAGTGGCTATACGGCATTTATGGTGAGCAGTTTCCGGCCACGTTGCCCCATCTATGTTTTTACAGATAGAGAAGCGTTGGTAAACCAATGTAGTTTGAGTTGGGGTGTCCGTCGGGCGTTTTATTTTCAGAACATGAACGATATAGATGAAATGATAGCCGGGCAGCACCAGCTATTGCTGAATTTGAAACTGATTCAATATGGAAATGTAGTTGTGAACACAGGTGCTATGCCCGTAAAGAATGAAGGTCCAACCAATATGCTTAAAATATCAAGGGTGTCTTCAAGTGATAAAAATGTAACAGATAATCAATTTATCACTTAATGGCGCTTGCCCATTTGCACACTTAGAAATACACTCGGAAAAAATTTGTGATTGTTGGTTTGTAGCATGAGCGGAGCCTTGAAAGCGAAGGCATCTAGCATAACCCCTGTTTCAATCTGCTTTATTTTGTCCTCATAACCGGACCAATCGAAGGTAAGCGAAGCGCATGCCGTAGCACCTGGCAAGGGTCGAATACCCAGAAAACCATTATAGAATCCGGAATATCCGTAAATATGAGTCGGGTTAATGAAATCGCGAAGGTTTTGTGTAGTGTACTTTTGATTTGTAACAATTAAAAAGTTTTGATCGTCAGGGGTGGTAGAGGGATAAAACAAATCCAGATGATAGGGTTTTAAAATTCCAAGTACAGCTCCACCGGTAATCTTTGCACTTACTTCTACCCCACTTCTGCTTGCTTTTTCGGCTAGTTTGTAAATGTACCCGTAGCGCAATCTAAGTGTGTATAGCGAATTTATCTTGCCCAATACGTATGAACGTGATCGCAAATCACTTTTTACATAGCGATTTATCGACTGCTGTTTTTGCTCTTTTGGATGCCTTAACATGCCAAATTCCTCCTCTCTCACCCAGGCTTTAGTAAAATGAATTGCTTTGCTTTTTGAATAAATTACATTCCAACCATGTGCAGCAATTTTGATTCCATAGCTCTTAGCATCCGGATACAAGACTCCTTTTTTCTCCAATAAAGGCGCTGGTGCTGCTTTCTTATATGCAGTTCCGGCCACCTTTTGTTGGCTCCATGCAACAATGGGCAATAAGCACAAAAA
>DAIMNW010000313.1:0-1654 GCA_036719905.1 Chitinophagales bacterium | reverse complement strand
TAATAAAGCTACCCCATCTTTTAATGGTTTTTGAAATGCCTTTCGCCCGGCAATTAAACCCATTCCACCGGCTCGTTTATTAATAACTGCTGTAGTTACAGCCTCCTGCAGGTCGGTAGCACCTTTGCTTTCGCCACCACTGTTTATTAATCCAATTCGTCCGCTATAGCAGTTCAACACCTGATATCTGCATAAATCTATTGGGTGATCGCTGCTCAATTCGGTGTATACTTTTTCCGAAGTTTTTCCATGTCCGGTAGCCTTGTATCCACCGTTTAGCGTAGGCAATTTTTGTTTAATGATATCGGCTTGAATGGTAACACCCAAGTGATTAGCCTGACCTGTCAAGTCGGCGCTGGTATGATAATCTATACCATCCTTTTTAAATGCCGGATTTCGTAGATAACACCACAATATAGTTGGCAGACCCAATTCGTGTGCATATTCAAATGCCTCAGCCACTTCTACTATCTGACGGCTGCTTTCTTCACTGCCATAGTAGATGGTAGCTCCAATGGCAGCTGCGCCCATATTCCAGGCTTCTTTTATAGTGCCAAACATAATTTGATCGTAGCGGTTAGGATAGCTTAAAAACTCATTATGATTCACTTTTACTATGAAAGGAATTTGATGGGCATACTTACGGGCTGTCATACCTAATACGCCAAATGTAGAAGCTACGCCACTGCAGCCGGCTTCTATTGCCAATTTAACTATGTTTTCAGGATCAAAGTAGGCCGGATTAGGAGCAAATGATGCACCTGCGCTGTGCTCAATACCTTGATCAACAGGTAAAATGCTGCAATAGCCTGTACCGGCCAATCTACCTTGGTTGAATAGCGCCTGCATATTGCGCATAACAGGTATACTTCTGTCGGTTTGCATAAATATTCTATTCATGGAATCGGGCCCAGGCAATTGCAAAGTTTCCTTTGAGACTTTAGGTTTATTAAAGCCAAGTAAACTTTCTGCCTTGTCAGCCAAAATGTTTTGAATAGATGAAAGGGTAGTAGACATGTAATTTTCAGTTTTTTATTGCTCACAAATATATTTAAACCATCAAACATTTTTGATGTAATACAAATTGCTTAATAGTTCAGCTTTTAGTCTTCAATGACAATGCTATTTATCACGTCGCCGGCTCTTATGGCATCAATAACTTCTAAGCCACTAACCACTTTGCCGAAACATGTATGGTTACGATCGAGGTGTGAAGTGTTGGTACGGCTATGGCAAATAAAAAATTGTGAGCCACCTGTATTACGTCCTGCATGGGCCATGCTAAGTACACCGCGGTCGTGGTATTGATTACCGCCGGTAAGTTCGCAAGGAATGGTGTAGCCGGGCCCTCCATCGCCTCGTCCATTTGGGCATCCGCCTTGAATCACAAAATCGGGAATTACTCTATGGAAAGTAAGGCCATTGTAGAAACCGGCTTTTGCTAATTTTTTAAAATTGGCTACCGTTAAAGGAGCATCCTGATCATAGAAGTTTACCTTCATATCGCCTTTTACAGTGGAAATAGTGGCTGTTGACATGTGTTAGTTTGGTTAAGGTTATGTATTTGTTTTTATTAAGTTTTGCTTGTAGGCATGTAGCGTATTCTGCAGCAAAGAGACGATGGTCATTAGCCCAACACCACCCGGTACAGGTG